>DJRQ01000032.1:0-7473 GCA_002440125.1 Caryophanales bacterium UBA6356
ACGAAAGGAGTAAAATAAATATGGGCATAACACTAAGAAGAAACTCGTATCCCGTGAAAACGAACCCATTTTACAATTTCAATCCCAATAGCGGCTATTTTGGCAAGCATAAGGATGGAAACAAACCAAAAACCAGGTTGATTTACACGAATAATGACCCAATTGAAGAAACGAAAATGTTTTTTAATCAGCTAAGCAAAGGCGCAAAAATACGCGAAGACGCACCTAATCAAATGTGGCACGCTAATCTGGGAGATGGTTCAACTATTACGATGAGAATCAATCACCCAACCCCGGAACACGCTCCTGCCGTTATGATTTCAATAAGAAGGAGCAACGATAATGCCGGAATCAAGACTCAAAAAATACATTTTATAAAGAAAGGTGACAAAAAATGGAAAATTTAAACTTAACGATTTCAAAAAAGGGAATTAAATTATTAAAGAATCTCATCGGTCACGAATTCATTTCAATGAAACATGACAAATTGAATGGCAGAGACATCGTTTTTGGAAAAATCGAAATGGTTTCATCAGCCGGGCGTTATTTGATCGATAATCGTGCGGATTGGTTCGATGATTATTTTTCTGGACCAGAAGACATGCTCTTTTTGGATTTCCTGGAATTGAATAGAAATGAGAACCCATTCAAGACATGGCCAGAAGATTCAACAGAAACGCAAATCATCAATGAGAGAATAGAAGACGTCCTGATCGTTCAAGATGATGGCGATGTCTATAAAAAAGACGTTTATTGCCAGCATATCAAATCTTCCGAAGGAATCATATTCGTTACAGACAAAGCACAATACGGTTTCTTCAAAGACACCATGTGGCTTGATGAAAATATTGTGATAATCAAAGATGAAAAAGATGCCTTAAGCAAAGCCGAGAGCCTTAAAGAGCATTACGACATCTTCGGATATCCATTCCATGGTAAATGCAAGCGTTCACTCATTTCATTAAGAGATGGAACAACAAAAGAAGTCGACAGCGTAGAAGAGGAAGGCGAAATAATAAAAGAAGATAATTGTTAAAAATAGTAGGCGGTCATTGATGGCTGCCTCCCTTTTCTATTTTTTCCATAAAATTTGTTATATCTCTTCCACGTGTCTACCGGAATTTTAACCATTTTTCATGTTTTTGGCACTTTTAGGCCAAAAATTGAAAAGTGCCGTATTTTGAAGCGTTCCCCAAACATTGGACAGTTTAGTTCAATGCAAGGAGGGCGCTTTTGTGTTTTTCTTAGCGAGAACATCGCCGATGAAACGCCTCGAAGAATCAGAACAAATGAGGTGAGCACACGAAATCAGGGCATCTCTTTCTCATCCCGACGATCTTTTCTTGCGTGGTTAGACCTTTTCTGACGAACGCTTTCAGACGAGGCTTCTGAAACAGGTTGAAGATCTCTTTTAGGATAGAACCATTGAAGAAAACTGCGGACACCGCCAATGAAATAGTCAAAAGGACTTAAGAAATTTCGCTTTTATCGCTTCTTTTCACGAAAATGATCGATATCTCCTCACTTTGCGCGTTAAAACCACATTTTCACGAAGGCTTCTATCTTTTCTTTTAGCGCCTTGTCACAGGCAGTCGCCACCAAAGAGAACAGGTTCGACCAATCGGGGAAGCTTTCCCTTGAGGAGGCTAGATGCCACCTCACGAACATCGTCAGAAACCGATGGATTCCGTTTATCGGCTCTCGTGAGTTCTCAGAATCGGAAACCATCCCGATAAGAGGCGAGAAAGCCTTGCCGCACTCGAGGCATCCCATCGGCTCGCCGAATTTCCCTATTGCATTCAAAAAAAGACCACTTGGATTATTGTATAAAATCATCGCCGCCCAGAAAGCCTGTGCCAATAAAATTTGAAGAAAATAATGGGAGCAAAGCTCAAAGTCGCTATATACTATCGGAAAGAAGGAAAACCACGAACATGGATAAAGCAATCGTTTCTTTGGCCTACCGCTATGACGGGTGGGGTTTGGCCCTTTATATTCTTATCGTCACCCTCGCTTCGGGATGCCTTTCTTCGATTCTAGGCATCGAAAGAGAAATGAAAGGACAGGCAGCCGGATTAAGAACACACGTCCTTCTTTCGATTGGATGCACCCTTATTATGGTCGTCTCGATCTTTGGCATTGGCTATGCCAGCGGCCAAATCGATTTCACCAAAGGCGCTATCGATGCTTCTTTGCTTTCTTACGACACTTCCCGAATCGGAGCAGGCATCACTGCCGGAATCGGTTTTGTTTGCGCTGGCACCATCATTCGGACGGGCCTTTCGGTAAGAGGCTTGACAACCGCGGCTACTTTATGGGTTTCGGCCGGGATTGGAATGGCGTGCGGAAGTGGGCTCGTCCTAGAAGCCCTCATCGTTACTGCCATCACTTTAGCGCTTCTTTTGGGCCTTCTTTCCATCGAGAAAGCGATTGGCAAAAGAAGCCCTCAAGTACGCTTAACCATCCAAAAGAATATGATGGTCATTCGCGAAATTAGAGAAGCTTCCGACACCAATGGCTTAGTCATCAAGAACATCGGCACCTACACCAAAAAGCTTGAAGACGGAATGGAAGTTACCGTCGTCAACGTCTTATTCGCCCTTCAAAGCAATCAAGCGGCATTAGAAGAGCTTTGCGAATCCTTCAGCCATCGCGAAGGCGTTGTTTCTCTCGAAAAGATCCATTTCAAAGACCCCATCGGGGAATAAAGGAATACTCACTTTCTTGGCGAAAGAAAACACTCTTTTTCGTGCGAATTGATAAGCCCAACCGCTTGGAGATAGGAATAGGCGATCGTGGAACCGAAATACTTCATTCCTCTTTTCTTAAGATCGGCCGCCAAGGCATCGCTTAGAGAATTCTTCGTCTTGCCGGTTTCACAAAGAATCTCTCCTTTGGCAAAAGAGAGAAGATAGGCTTTAAAGGATCCGAATTCCTTCTCCACTTTTAGAAACGCTTGAGCGTTTGTGACGGCCGCTTCAATCTTCTTTCGAGAACGAATGATGCCTTTATTAGAAAGAAGCTCCTCAACTTTCTTATCGTCAAAAGAAGCAATCCTTTCCGGATTAAAATTCATAAAATCTTTGCGAAAGGCCTCTCTTTTATCGAGGACACACTCCCAGGAAAGCCCCGCTTCGAAGCTTTCCAAGAGAAGCATCTCGAATAGATAGCGCTCATCGAGATTCAATCTCCCCCATTCGTTATCGTGATAGGCGATGTAGTTTTCCTTATGGCCTAGACACCACTTGCATCTTTTCTTTTCCATCTTTCTTCTCCAGTTTCAAAAGAAGTTCTTTGTTCTTCAAGCCGCCACCATAGCCGATAAGCCTACCATCTTTCCCAATGACGCGATGGCAGGGAACAAGAATGCATAAGGGATTGCTTCCTAGAGCGCCCCCTACTGCTTGGGCGCTCATCTTCTTATCGCTCTCTTTAGAAAGAAGCTTAGCAATATCCCCATAAGTGAGCGTTTCCCCATATGGGATGGAAAGAAGGATGTCATAGACTCTTTTTCGGAAAGGGGTTTTAGGAAACATCTTAAAAGAAGAGAAAGGCGAAGGGTTTTCGCCTTTAAAATAGCGGTCTAACCACCCCTTTAATTCTTGAAAAACGGCAAGCCGGTCATTAAAAATTGCCTCACGGTCGGCTTTTGAGGAATCAGAACTCCCCATAAACAAAAGGGCCGTTATCGCCGAACCATCGCTTTCTAAGCGAAGGTCACTAAAAGAGGTTGGCGTTTTATAAAGTGAGAAGTAAGTCATCAGTTGGATTTTATCACATCGAGCGCTAGGTATTTCTTGAATCTTCCTTGGCATTTGTTGCCTTTGACGGAAAGTTCTTTTTTCGAAAGAAGGTCACGCACTTGGTAGTTCTCGCTTGGCAAAGCGATTTCGAAGGAGCGTGTCACAAGA
This sequence comes from Caryophanales bacterium UBA6356, assembly GCA_002440125.1. Taxonomy (GTDB): domain Bacteria; phylum Bacillota_I; class Bacilli_A; order RFN20; family CAG-826; genus UBA4951. The sequence continues at coordinate 3,912 of DJRQ01000032.1, forward strand.
TCGTTGACGAAATTGAGATCAAAGAGGTTTATAAGATATCCATCTTCCTTTTCGAAGACGATAAAATCGATATAGGAACTTCCCCGAAAGCCAAATTTCGGTTTGAGATAAGGCTTCCAAAGATGGAGAAGCACTTCTTTGAAATTATCGCGATTATCGCCTTCGATAAGCGCCGCGCAATAAAGGACATGTCCTTTGCCATAGGTCCTTTCAAAAAGACCACCTTGGTTCGTCCATATGCCTAGCGGATTGCTATGAATCGAGGCGAATTCACGATTATTATCGGGATCGGTATAAGGAAGAGCGACTTTTGCAAGGATTTTGGCGTTTTTAGCATTCAAAAGAGGGATTTTATAAGTAATGGGAAGAGGGTATTTCCTATTGAAAAGACCGAAGGCGCGTTTCGCGACTTTGGCTGTTGGATAGAGGTACGCCTTGACTTCGTCGTAGCCTTTATAAATCACGGGATAAGGGCTATCGCCATTCGTTTCGCCTATGATTTCGCCATCAAAGAAGGTCCTTAAAAGAACGGGGTCGCTATCGCCGGAAAGATAGAGGTTTCCTCCTTCTTTCACGTACTCAATAACCTCTGCCCTTTCTTTTTCGTCGAGGGAAATAAGACCAGGAAGAGCAAGAAGCTGATACTTCCCCAAATCCTTTAAAGCGCCGTGGCCCAAAATCGTGAAGGGAATGTGCTTCTCAATCAAAGTCCTATTTATTTGGATGGCAAGCTTCTTATTCATCGCGCGATGGTGGTATTCGTATTGGGTCTTGCTGTCAAAGAAAACGGCCACTTCGCTATAAGGGATCCCTTCTTTGAGGTAAGGCTCGTAAGCCATTTCCTTCTTAAAGACTTTGCCGAGGCGTTTCGCTACCCTCTTATCGAGCGTGCCATCGGGATTTATGGCATCGATAATGAGCGAAGCCCCATGTTCCATCGTCGTCAAGAGGACTTCGCTTTCGAGCTCTTTCTCGCTTTTATTGATGGTGTGTTCGCGAAGATTCTTATTGCATCGACACGTCATATATTCGAATGGTTGGTTTTTGCTGATACTCCGATAGTATTTCGCCACGAAGGAATGGTTATAAAGGTCGCCATAGAGGTCGCCTCCGGTAAATTCGCATTCCTCATTTATTCCTTCGGTGGAACCTGCTAAATAATCGCAGCCAACAACGGCCGCAAAGTTAAATTCGATTGTCGTATTGGGAAGGAGCTTCTTCGCTTCTTCTTTTACGAAGGAAACGAAATCGACCATCCAATTTTGTCGCGCTTCGACATAGGATTTCCAAGTCTTATCGTCCCAGTCGAGACGCGTTGGAAGCGACTTTCCATATTCCTTTTTGAAGCGTTCTTGGCAAGAAGGGCAATGACATAATACCTCCCAATAAGGCATATCAAAAAAGAGACCGTCAAGGGTGGGGAATGCTTTGGCGAGTTCTTGAAGCTGTTCCTTCAAAAAACGCCGATGCTCTTGGTTATTGGGACATGCCAAACCATAACGTTGCCCATATTCCCGCCAAGTCTTCCCCTCTTTATCGACCATTTCCCAAGAGGGATGATCATAAATGGCTTGGTTATTGAAAATGAGGGAATAATAGCCCACCACTTTCATGCCCTCTTGTTGGCATAAAGAAATGAGTTTTTTCATTTCTTCCGGATGCTCTTTGAAAAAACGGTGCGTCTTCCCCGCTTTCGTTTCAAAGTTGCATAGGCCCGTATGCGATTGAAGGTAAATCATCGGACTTTGAATTCGCGCCTCTTTGAGATACTCGAAGTACTTCTTTGCATCAAAGCGAGAGAGATAAATCTTCTTCGTGTCGTTAATATGCATGTCCACAAGATTGCGGCGATAAACGTCTTGATACCATTTGTCCATAAATAACCTCGAAATCATTATAAGAAAGGAGGGAAAGTGAAAAGAAGAGAGGAAAAAGAACATGAAACGAAAAAGCATATCTTTATCAAATCTCCTATAGAATGGTTATTGACTGCCGGGATGGTTTATGAATCCAGCCAGGTCAAAGAAAAAGTTACTTTGCCACTTTCATCGGCAGATGAAACGAACTTTAGATTGTACTTAATGGATTTAGGTTTCTTAGCCTATCAAAGCGGTATCAACATGTCCACTTTCGTGAATCCTAGCGTTAAGAACACCCTTTCTGGTGCTTTCTTCGAAAATCATGTCGCAAACGAACTACAAGCAAAGAACATCCCTCTTTTCTTTTGGAAAGGGAAAGACAATTCAGAGTTTGAATTCCTTATAGATGATCAAAACAACGTCATTCCTTTGGATGTTAAAAAAGGAAAAGGGCAACTGCCTTCCATCAAAAAGTTCAAAGAGCACAATGAATACACATATTCGGTTAAGATTTCAACAAACAACTATGGTTACGACAAAGAAAACAATATCGTAACTCTTCCTTTATATATGCTTTTCGCCTACCTAAACGATTTAAAAGAAAGAAACAGTCACATAGAATAAGTTTTAGCTTATCAAGGTTTTCATGCTAAGGAGATGAACTTTTTCGTAACGTCAGAATCCATCTTTGTTCCGGCGCTCAATGGCAAGTTCACGCCAAAAAAACAAAAAGGCTGACTTCTTTTTGCAATTGCTTCACCCCCTTTCCCTCCTTCGTTTATGGATATTTAATTCTATGGAAGCCATAGATATCGTGCTTCAGAAGAGGTTTTTCGAGCTAAACAGAGCTTCCACTTATAAATGTTCGCGAAGAGCGTTTTTCCCATCACCGATTCCCCGAAAGCGGTATACCTATCTCAAAAAGTGGACTAGAATACCTCATGTCCATGAAAGAAAGAAGGCATTTCACTTTATCGCTTCTCTTCGCGTGCTCTCTCGCTTTCTTAGGCGGCTATATGGAGGTCTTATCCGTCAAAGGATTTGGCGTCTATTGCGCGATGCAAACCGGGAACACGATCCTTACCTTCACCAACCTCATCGATGGGAAGTATGGGGCTGCTTTAATATCGGCGGCGACTCTCCTTTCTTTCGTTTTGTTCTCTTTCTTAGGAGAGCTTTGGAAAGTCCATCACAAAAGCCAAAGGATACATTTCTCCTTTTTGGCTTTAGGAAGCATGTCATGTGCCTTAGTAATGGCTTTTGGATTCTCCTTCCTAGAGGAGGGAAGTCTTAGAGCCTATGCCGTCAATATCGCACTAGCCGCTTACGGGGCAACTCAGGTTTTGGCTTTCGAAAGTTTCAACGATCGCCCTTTTGTCTCGACCATGATGACCGTTCTTTTAAAGAACTTCACCCTTCATCTAGCCAAAGCCAGCAAAGAAAGAACGAAGGACAGCTATTTAAGCGCTCTCGAATACCTCGTTGTTTTTATTTCGTTCGTCCTTGGCGGAATCCTTTCCTATCTTCTCTTCCGCTTCGCTCGTTTAGGCATCTCTCCCCTCTTCCTTTTCGGAGTGATTTATATTCTCTTGATCCTAATACCATTAAAAAGGCTTGAATTGGGAAGAGGATTCTAATGCCGGCTTAGAAAGACCGACCGAATATCCAAATGGGAGAAGAATTCCAAGCGAATCGATAGAAAC
>DJRQ01000032.1:7571-26596 GCA_002440125.1 Caryophanales bacterium UBA6356
GGTTCCTAGTTTTTAGCAAATCGTCGATATCCGAAAACGCATTATGCAAGTCTTCAGCGTGGTATATCTCGTACATATCGTAAATAAATGAAGTGAGATGATGCTTCTTGAAGCTTTCTAAGATCGAGCTTGCGTCTACATTTTTATATCGAGCATAACTCTCAATGAGATACACAAAGAAAGTGAACTCCTTGCTCATGCCTTACGCCTCCAAATAAGGCGATTTCCTAGGATCGCCAGCCTTCTCTTCCACTTTCCAAATTTGAAATAAAGCTTCCGGACTGAAGTAGTACATTTTCATTTCGTCATCCATAAGCATGGAATGCGTTTGGGATTTAGAGAATATCTCAAAAGCCTCGATGTTTGATATTTTTTTCTCCTCGGCTATGAAGGAGCATACCATGGATTCTATCCAATATATTTTTTCTGGATTGGCAGAATTATTCATTTATCGTCACCTCTTTCTCGAATTTCAAACACCCTAAAGCAGCTACGGACAAAAAGCATATTGATTTTTAAGCTTTTGGGGAAGGAGAAGAGTCAAAGCGGTATCCTTGCCAATACTGCCAGAAATATAGCTATTGATGACGAAGATCGTCGAATCGTTGGCTATAGGTCCGATAACAAGGTCATATTTTGATTTTTGAACCAGGCCTTTTCTATTGGAAACGACGAATTCCAGCCATTCTTCGTTCGCTTCCGAGAAATTCAAAATTTTGAGTTCCGCCAGCTCCTTAGTGTCTAGGTTATAAATATTAACGGTCGGTTGACCACTGCCAGCCCTTTTCGTTTTTACTTTCGATCAAGACTTTGCTTGATCGAAATCACTCGTAGTATAGAAACCGCATCCAAAATCCAGATTTTTCCTACCGATTAAAATACTTGGCGTTGCGACTTTTTGATTGCTGCCATGGTATATTTTCATCGTTTCAAGTCCTCTCTCTACATTAAAGTTGAACAAACGCCTTTTCAAGAGGGAATATCCCGAATGCCATTATGACGTAATTTGCGTCCAAGCATTTATGACCCAATTCGTTTGGAGCTAACTCCCGTATCGGCATTATTTCTCTAAGAGAGCAGCGACAAGAGAGATTTAAAGGAAAAGGCATGGCATCCGTTCTCGAAAAGGAAACGGATGAGAAATCCCCCAAATGCGGCGCTAAGGAGGAAAAGGCGCTTCTTCTGTTACAGAGTTTTACATAAAAGACAGTCCGACGAATAGATTTTTTCTTGATATAGAAGCGAATAAGGATAAGGAAATCGCAGAGATAATGCCTTAGCCAAACAAGTCGACTTGGTGGCTTATGGCAGCCTTGTTTGCCGATTAGCTCTTTCGACAATCGGCCCGCCTAGCTTAGAAAGACTCCTTATGAACGCCGAAGAGCCGCAACGACAGGAATTCGTCAAGAAACGTCGATGTGGCTTTGATTTCGCTCCAACATTTGCGCCTATATCTCGTCATATGTAATCTAAATAAAAAACAGGTCTTCCCACACCATGGAAATGAGGAAAGAACATCCCTATAGGGTCTAAAGAACGACAAGGCAACTGGCTAAAACGAGGAACTTTGATAACATTTGGAAAGAAGCGTTTCTTCGATCCCCATTTACAAACCTACAATATGCACCGCCGCTTAAGCGCAAGCAGCTTTCAAATCCTCTAATGTGGCAAGGAAGAGTTCCTTCTTCCAAAGGCTTAATCCCGATTTGTCGAGAATGAAATTCGACACATCTTCTTTCGCCGATTCGTAGTCGACGGCCTCGAATCTCGTTTTGAGCATTTTCTTGGTCTTTTCCAACGTCAATTTATCATTTTCTAAGAGGACTCCGGTGTTCTTCAGCTTGTTCTCCAAATAGTCAAGATTGAAGCTTGAGCCTTTTCCAATATAGAAAAGGTAATCATAGTAATCCCCGCCTTTCGCATGGTTCTTATAGTTCCTGCATATGATTGCGTGGATCTTCCCGGCGAATAAAGTGGGCTCATCAAAAACCTTGACCTCATAAGGAGCAGGGAGAAACCTATACTTCGTCTCCGTGTTCCATCCTTTTGGGTTATCTGTGTCGACTTCAAATTTAATCTTCATCTTCCGGTTCGAAATGATCTTCCTGGCGCTTTCGCTTTTCGGGAAAAAAGACATCATCAAAGCCAACGTGTTGCCCTTCAGGAATGCGCTCTGGACTTCCGACTCGGAAGTTTTTTCCTTCTTCTCTATCTGAACTTCAATCCCGTATGAGAGGAATTCCTTCTCGAGGGTTGGAAAATAATCGCTTAGTTCGAAAACTGGGTCTTTTTCGAGCAAAGCAAAATCTAAGTCCTCGCTAAATCGGTTAAGGCCATAGAAAATCCTAAGGCATGTCCCGCCATAGAAGGCTACCTTCTTGAAGAAACCCCCGCGCGACAAGCCAGCCAAAGCGATTTCCTGGATGATTTCCTTAGCGGCGTTTCCCCTTTCCTCGTCGTTTCTTGGATCGTATTTCCCAAGCATCGTCTCAATCACGCTATTCATTTTCGTATTCCTTTTTAATGAGTTTTCTTAACAATTTGAGATTCGTTTTATCATAAAGGCCCGAAAGCCTCTCCATAAGTTTGAAGTCGCAGGCAGCAAATTCGTTCTTATCGATTCTCTTGTCCACGAATAAAAGCTCCTTAAGCTCTTTTAAGCTTTTGACCACTCTCCATTTGCACAAAGAGTCACATATGGCTTTTTCTTTGCTAGCGAGTTTAACGATATAGTCACCCACTTCGAGATAAGTCAGCCCTTCTGAAAAAGCTTGTGTTGGAATATCCGTATACTCATATCTTCCGAAATAGTTTTCGAAAGTCTTGTTCTTCCTGTTTCCAAGGGTAGAAGACGTAATAGAGGCGACCTTCTCTGGAATTAGCCCATAATAAGACAAAGCCCAGTCGAAACTGAGATAAGAAGGAGAAAGGATCGATGAAGCCAATAGGCATGGGTTCACCCTCTTTTCGGTCTCATAGATTCCTTTCGTAAGCCGAAGGAGAATCCCTCTATCGGCGTCTCTCTTTATTTTGTCCAGTGGATTGGCATAATCATGGTATTTTTCTTTGAGCATCGATGTTGTTACTATCATATTCGCTCCTCGAAATACAATTTTATTGGATTTAACGGAGCGTTTCAATGCATCTTCTTGCTTTTGTCATTACGACGTAATTTGTTGGAGCCAACTGCCATCGACATTATTTTCCCCAAGAGAGCAGCGACAAGAGAGATTTAAAGGCAAAGGCATGGCATCCGTTCTCGAAAAGGAAACGGCTGAGAAATCCCCTCAAGGGCGCGCTAAGAAGGAAAAAGCAGGTCTTCTACTAGAAAATCTTCTCTATAAAAAGAAAGGTATTTGCCACTTTTAGAAAATAGAGGGCCGATTCTTAGGGGATAGCTATTCTATTCGTACGTATGCCCCTTCTCCTTTCACGATGGTCTTCTCATCTACAAATCCTCTTATGGACAAAAGAGGGTAGATTCGAGCCTCATTGCCTATCACGCTTCCTGGATTAAGAACGACATTGCAGCCGATTTCGGCATAATCTCCCACGATGGCGCCCATTTTCCTTAAACCCGTCGGAAGCCTCGTCTCCCCTTCTTTTAAGACGATTTCAGAGCCGTCTTGCTTGAAATTGCTTGTTATGGCCCCCGCCCCAAAGTGAGCGTCGTAGCCAATAAGGCTATCGCCGATGTAATTGAAATGAGGGGCTTCGACGTTATCGAAAAGGATGGAATTCTTTATTTCGGTGGAATTTCCGATGACGCAATTCTTGCCAATCACCACATCTTGGCGAAGATAAGCGTTCGGCCGAAGAATGGTGTTTTCACCGATTATAGCGGGCCCTTCTATCACGACGCTTGGAGAGATGTTTACGGATCTATGAGCGAAGACGAGGGGATGGATTTCACAATACCCCTTCGCTTGCTCGCTTTGCGAGAAAAGGAGGATAAAGGAATGGATGCAAGGAAGAACTTCAAAGGGATGGCGAGCTCTTTCGAAAAGAGGCTTACAAACGCTATGTTCAAGAGAAAGGCGTGGGAATTGCATGGTTTTTAGGTTCCTTTCGGAAAGGATAACCAAATTTTAAAAGATGAGACGAAAAAGAGAAACACCTACTTCAAAAGGCTTTTGATATAGGCATTAAGAGCGTCATCCTCGCAATAAATGTAAGTCCCCCGCATGCCGCGTGTCAAAAGAACGTTGTAGGTATTACGGATAAGCTTTTCAGCTACCTCGTCATCGCACCGGTTTATTTTTGCGGAGCCATTATCCACATTGTTTTTCTTTATATAAGTAACTTTTCCTTCACGATACGATAGGTCTTTTCCAATGATAACGCCTGCGTATTGAAGATCGAGGCCTTGAATGGTATGAATGCAACCGATTTGGTTGATAGAATCAGGATCGTCTAAATAGGAATAGTCGTTAGGAACCATTTTCATGCCTTTATTCCAACGCATCTTAAAACCGTCGGAATATTCGAAATCATAAGGAGTTTCATCAAAAGGAACGCCCTCTTTAAAAGAAGCCCAGCTTTTCCATTTATGAGTATATCCGGCGATAAGGCGAGATGAAGGGAATGCTTTATTCTTTTCAAAAATCGCTTCCTTTAGTTGTGAAGGCGAGGAGAGCACCTCCACATCGTAATCTTTGAAGCTCTCTTGAAAGGGGACATGATCTGGATAACCAAGTAGACCTTTAACCCATTCGATATAAGAAGCTCCTCCCACACACCGAAATTGCGAGGTTAAGGTAAGTTCCTTTCCTTCAATGACCGGAGAATGATATTTCTTAGCGAGTTCCTTAATGCGATCGGCGGTTGCATAATCGTCTTTGGTGACCGCCTGATCTTCATCGATGAAGAAGACATTGACGACACTGGCACGTATGATTTGCTCCAATAGATTAATCCCAGAGCGCATAGGCCGATAACGGTCAAATTTCGAGCTATAGACGCGATGTGCTTCATCGACCAAAACACAGTCGTACTCCATTTCTGGGGCTTCATAAAACAAAACAGGACTTTTAAAGAAGTTCACGATGTCTTTTACTTTGAAATCACCACCGTGAAGCGTCGCTTTATAGAAGTTTCGAGGCGCCATATTCTGCGTCACGTAAACCGCGTTCAGGTGGCAATTTGATTTAGGCTTTGTCGAATTGACGATTTGCCCTAATGCATTAATGGCAACAATCGATTTCCCCGTTCCTGGGCCGCCTCGGATTATGATTGTCGCCCTTTTGTTTTCTTCAATCGCTTCTTTCGCCTTTTCAACGATTGTGGCAACAGCCTCACTTTGATTTTGGTCGTAAGAGAAGAATGGACTTCCTTTTAAAGCATTCTCTAGCATCTTCGCCAATTCGGGTGAAGGGCTAATGCGCCCATTATCAATGCGATAAAGAAGGGATTTGCATGGTTTTTGAACATGACGATGAATGAATTCCCTCAAAAGATCAGCATCCTCTTTTAAGTAAGTGGGTGCTTTACTGACGATAGGGAAATCAACTTCGTTGCGAAGAATCTCAGCAAAGCCTTCATCCATGTTATGAAGAAAAGAGCAAGCGTTTAACTCAATATGTTTATCCCGGACGTATTCGTTAAAAAGTTTTAACAAATGAATGTAGTTGTAAGCTTGGATAGAAGGATGCCAATAATCGCGAAGGCCATCGCCACCATTGGTAAAAATATAGTCTTGTTTCCTTGATCTTTCTACGGCGCTCCATTGTTTCAACTCGATAACAACGACATTTTCATGTCCGAATTCATCAATGCCATAAACGATAAAATCGGCCCTACTTCGAGTGGCTAGGGTATATTCGATAGCCACATTGAGTTCTTTATTAAAAAGAGGGCTGTTCAATACTTCTGCCATCGAAGGCAAGGAATGGTAAAAGGATTCAAATAAAGAATGGTCCACTTTTTGGCCTAGGCGAAGCTTTAAGTTCGTGGACACTTCCTCCGCAATGACGCTAGGACTTACGCAATCATCAATAAATTTTGCTATTGTCGACTCGTAGATAATCATAAATCAGTATATTTCTTGGCGTTGCCCTTCGCCTTGTCTACAGGGTATTTCTCTTCGTTTATTCGCAGTTTTGCATTAATGACCTCGTCTTCATCTAAATGAAGCTTTGTCAACAATAATTCAGAATAAATCATGACATCGGCAAGTTCTTCTTTAACATGTTCTAAATCGAAATTATTAGACCATTGAAAACATTCCAAAAGTTCCCCTGCTTCGATGCAAATACTCTTAGCTAAGTTCTCGGGAGAATGAAACCGATCCCAGTCTCTCTCTTTTATAAATTTTGATATAGCGTTTTTCGTTTCTTGGTTCATCCTTTCGATTTTATAACATCTTTATAGCACTTTAAAGAAATCATGTTCTCTCCGAAGATAATTGGTGAAGAAACGATGAGAAAGCAACAAAGACTGTTATTTTGCTATGGATTTTTTAATTTTCATTCTCAAGCAGAACCCCAAAACAGCCATTTTTACTATTCTTTTTCTCTTGCCTTCCGGAAGGACGTCTCCCCTACCATCAAAGATGCTAAACTACCTTTAAAGGAGCTTACAGAATGCAAGAAATCAAATGTCCGAAGTGCGGCACTGTCATTCAAGTCAATGATAGCTATTACGCCGAGCTTTTAAGCCAAGTGAAGAACAAGGAATTCAGCAAGGAAATCGAAGAAAGGCTTCAAATCTTGAAGGAACAAGAAGAAGCGACTTCAAAACTCAAAGAGAAAGAGATAACCGAGAGGCTTAGCGAGCAAATCGCCTCCTTGAAAGAGGAACTATCGAAAAAAGACAATCTTTTGCTAGCCAAAGAGAGCGAGGGCAAAATCAATCTCAATAAAGCGCTTAGCGACAAAGAAAAAGAGATAGATGCTTTAAGAATTGAAAAAGAGAATCTCCTTAACACGATGTCATCGACCGTGAAGCTTAAAGAAAAAGAAGTGACGGAAAACCTAAGCAAAGAGATCATCGCCTTAAAAGAAGAACTATCAAGAAAAGATAATCTGTCTCTCAAGAAAGAAAGCGAAAGCAAAACCCTTTTCGATAAGGCGATAGCGGAAAAGGAAAGAGAAATCGATGCCCTCAAGATAGAGAAGGAAAACCTCCTTAAGAACATGTCCACCACTCTCGAGCTCGAAAAGAAGAAGTACATGAGCGAACAAGAGAAAAACATCTTCGATCTTAAGGAGAAAGCGAACTCCCTTTCCAATCAGTTGGCCCTCGAGAAGAAAAACGCCGAATCTTCCCTCAAAGAGGCGATGAATAAAAACGAAAAAGAGATACTCGAACTCAAAAATAGCCTCATATTGAAGGAAAAGGAAAAGCAACTCGAGCTCAATAACGCCAAGCAAAGATTCGAAATAGAGCTCAAGCAAAAAGACGATGAAGTGGAGTACTACAAAGACCTCAAAGCCAAGATGTCGAATAAAATCGTCGGCGAGACTTTGGAACAGCACTGCATGATCGAATTCAACAAGCTCCGCACCGCCGCTTTCCCAGGCGCCTACTTCGAAAAAGATAACGAAGTAAGCAAAGAGAGCGGTTCCAAAGGCGATTTCATCTTCCGCGATTTCGATGATGGCAAAGAGTACATCTCCATCATGTTCGAGATGAAAAACGAGAACGATACAAGCGCCACCAAGCACAAGAATGAAGATTTCTTCAAAGAACTCGATAAAGACAGGAATGAAAAGAAATGCGAATACGCAGTTCTAGTAACGATGCTTGAACCCGAAAGCGAGCTTTATAACGCAGGAATCGTTGATGTCTCCTATCGATATAAAAAGATGTACGTCGTTCGCCCTCAATGTTTTATTCCCATCATTACCCTTTTGACGAATGCCGCTAAGAATAGCATTGCCTATCAAAGGGAGCTTTCGGAAATCAAAGAGCAAAACATCGACATCACCAATTTCGAAAAGAGCCTCTCCGATTTCCAAGAAGGATTCGAAAGGAACTTCACGCTTGCCAGCAACAAATTCCAAACGGCAATCGACGAAATCGATAAGACCATCGATCACCTTCAAAAGGTCAAAGACAATTTGGTCGGTTCGCAAAAGAATCTAAGGATCGCCAACGATAAAGCGCAAGACCTAAGCATCAAGAAGCTCACAAAAAACAATCCGACGATGAAAGCGAAATTCGAAGACCTTAAATAGAAGGGAGACATTCTCTCGGAGTGGCCACGGAGCCACTCTTTTTTTATAGGAGGGAAATCATTCTTTCGAAATGGTTCAGAAAATGAACATTTTAGGTCTTCTATTTTGTTATCTTTTTAAATTGATAATGTATTTTATTCGATTTTATCGATTTTCTTTTTTATCATCTTTTTATTTTTAATTCTTGACAAATGCTAATTTGCCTATAGATTATGGCTATCCAAGGCATTCTTAAGGAAGCCTTAGATAAGAAAAGGAGGCTTTCTTTATATGAAAGGCAAAAAACTGTTTGTGCTCGGTTTGGGAGCACTTTTGACGCTTACCGGTTGCGGAGGGAGAGGAAATACCGAAGATGGGACGAAGGCCTATACCTTACGAAGCTATGTATCAGGGGCTCCTACCAATTGGAATCCTCACACTTGGGAAGATAGCAGCTACGATGAAATCGTCACCTATACCGAGATAGGCTTTGTGGATTTCACCTATGACCCAGAGGTTCCTGGCGGCTATAAGGTCGTCTACGAAATGGCCGACGACATCAAAGACGTGACCAAAGACGCTTCCATCGTCAATGACACCTTCAAAACCAAATGGGGCATCGAAGCGGAGGATGAAGGAAGGGTTTGGGAGATCGATCTCAACCAAAACGCCAAGTTCGCCAGCGGCTTAGAAATCGATGCCAACACCTACATCGAATCGATGAAGCGGCTTCTTGATCCGACGATGAAGAATTATCGGGCGAATAGCTACTATAGCGGAAACACCGCCATCGTCCATGCCTATAACTATTACAATGCCGGCAAAAAGGCCCTTACCAACATCCTTAGCATTCCAAATTGGGGCGTTTCCACCGAAAGCGACGTCTATTTGGACTTCGCTAACTCCCCACTATTCGAAGAAGTGCTAGGGATGGCTTACAAAGATGTGATTGGATCAGGATATGAAGGATATTTTAAAAATAGTCAAGGGGAGAGCCTTCTGACGAAATACGCCGAACCCGTCCTTATGACCGATGCCATCTTTAACGAATTAAAGGAAATGGCGATTATATCGGCGCGCCAAATGACGGATGAGGACATCACCGATTACTTCGGCTCCAAAAACTGCACTTTCGATAACATTTCCTTCGATGATGTCGGTCTTATCGCCAAAGACGATCACACCTTGCTCTATGTGACCGAACAACCGATCGACGTCTTTAACTTCAATGTCTCCGTTACCTCCCTTTGGTTGGTCAATCCAAGTCTCTACGATTCTTTAAAAAAGACGACTGAGGGGTTGACGACCACTTCCTATGGCACCAATGCAGCGACTTACGACGCTTTCGGGCCTTATAAGCTTGTGAGCTTTGAAGCCGACAAACAATTCAAGTTCGAGAGGAATGAGAATTGGTATGGTTGGACCGACGGGAAGCACGAAGGGCAATACCAAACCACTTCGATCGTCGTTGACGTTCTTAAGGAACATAGCACTGCGTTATTAGCCTTCCAAAAAGGAGAGCTTGACTCCATCGCATTGGAACAAGCCGATCTCGCCAAATATGGCTATAGTGACTATCTCCGCCACACTCCCGAGACCTACACCACTCGTTTGGTCTTCGATAGCAATGTGGAGGACCTTAAGAAGCTTGAAGAACAGGCGGGAAATGGGAAAAACAAGCAAATCCTTTCCCAATATGACTTCCGAAAAGCGCTTTCTCTTTGCATTGATAGAACCCGTTTCAATGCCGAAGGGACGGCTGGAAACGAGAATGCATACGCTTTGTTGAATAGCCTTTATTACTATGACGTGGCCAACGATCCTTCTAGCATTTACCGCAACACCGACGAAGCCAAGAAAGCCATCACCGACCTTTACGAAATGGAATATGGCGAAGGGAAAACCTATAAGACTCTCGATGAAGCCTATAAAGCGGTCACTGGCCTTGATGTCGAAAAGGCTAAATCCCTCTTTACGAGCGCCTATAACGCCGCCATCAAAGACGGCACTTACACGGCAGGGCAAGAGATCGAATTCGAAATCGGCTATTACGACGCCACGACCACTTCCAATACCTCTCAAACAAACCTCATTCAGGAATTTGTAAACGTTGCGACCAAAAACACCCCATTAGAAGGGAAAATCACCTTCAAAGGCAAATCCTATAAAGGCGATACGACCCGTTATGATGCTATCGGGACGGGGGCTGTGGAAATGGCGAACTGTGCTTGGGGTGGCGCCGCCTTCTATCCTTTCAGCCTTCCTCAAGTCTATTGCAACCCAGATTACACCACTGTGAATGAAATCCGTTCCTTCGATCCAACCACAAAAACACTAACCATCGATTACGATTGGGAGGGAAAGGGCCAAGTCACCTCGAAAACGATGACCTATCAAGGCTGGTCGACTGCCATTGGCGATTCAAGCGGAGAGTACTTCTTAGCCGATAACGCTTTGAAGCTCCATATCTTGGCAAGACTCGAAAATGGCTTGTTGAATCTCTATAACTTCGCCGTTTTGGGCTCTATTGCGACCGTCTCTTTGAATTCCAAGAAGATCGCCTATCCAACCGACGAATATAACATCATGTATGGCTATGGTGGCATCCGCTATATGACTTACAAGTACGACGATGCCGCTTGGGCGAATTACGTGAGTTCGGTCGGTGGCACCATCAATTACGAATAAATTACGTTTCTAACGAAAAAGAGACGCGACAAGCGTCCCTTTTTCATCAAAAGGAGGGTCCTTATGTTCAAATACGTTCTCAAGCGAATAGGGCTAATGATCGTGACGTTTCTCATCATCATGATCCTTTGCTTCGTGATGATTAAATCGCTTCCTTTGCCGAACAAAGAGGGTTTGACGGTCGCGCAAACAGAAGCCAAGATCGCCCGTATGAAAGCGCTTGGCTACTATGAGCCTATCTGGACGCAGCTTTGGATTTATTTCAAAAACATCGTGACCAAATGGGATTGGGGAACAAGTTGGTTCATCAGCTATAACGTCAATGCGTGGGATGTCATATTCACCCGTTTGCCGCCGACTATGCTCATTAACGCCTACTCCATTCTCTTTAGCATTCCTCTTGGCATTTTGTTAGGGATTGTGGCCGCTTTAAACAAGAACAAATGGCCGGATAACCTCATTAGCGTTTTGGTCATCCTCTTCGTTTCCGTTCCTTCCTTCGTTTATGCTTTCCTCGTCCAATATCTCTTTTGCTATAAGCTTAGTTGGTTCCCTCTCACCATGAAAAGCCTTAGCGACGCGGGAGGGAGCTATTGGAGTTGGAAGATGTTCATCTCCATGGTCCCCGCGATTATGTCGCTTTCCTTTGGAACCGTCGCCGGTTTGACGCGCTTTGTCCGTGCCGAACTCACCGATTGCTTAACCGAGGACTATATGATCCTTGCCAAAGCCAAAGGCTTAACCAACGCCCAAGCGACTTTCCGCCATGCGCTCAATAACTCGATGGTGCCAGTCCTTCCTTCCATCATCAGCGAATTCGTGGCCATCGTCGGAGGGAGCTTAATCATCGAGAACATCTTTGGCGTCCCAGGCGTAGGAAGCCTTTTCATCAACGCCATCAATAGCAAGGACTACGACGTCTATATGGTCTGTAACGCCTTCTATATCTCCATTGGTCTACTCGCTGGCATCTTGGTCGATTTAAGCTACGGCTTCATCGATCCTCGTATCCGTATGGGGGCTCGTTAATTATGGAAAAAGAAGTATTTTTGAAGGATGATTTCGAATTCGCCAAGAAAGACGAAAAAATCCATGACCTGAAGTTCGATACCAAGCCTATTGGCTATTTTAAAGATGCGTGGATCCGCTTCCGCAAATCGAAAGCGGCCGTCTTTGGCGCCATTGTGATTCTTTTGGTGGTTCTCTATGCGATCATCACTCCCCTTACGAATGCCCATAGCGCTTCTTATTACGATGGAACCTACAAAAACATGGTCCCTTGGTCGAAAACCCTTTCTTCGCTTCATATCGCCGATGGAACCTATAGCAAGGAATTAAACCAAAAAGGCTATCTGAACCTTCTTGCCATTGGCATCGCCGCCGAAGACAAGGATGGGAAAACCCTCGACATCGAAAAAGGAAAGCAAAGCGCGTTCAATCCCGTCAAAGAGATCAAAAACGTCTATGAAAGCGATGGCCTCACCTATTATACCGCTCGCGTCCAACAGTATTATGAGATTGGCTTTAGCTATGTTTCCCTTACCAAAACAGAATATGAAGAAATCCTTCGATTCCAAGAAGAGAAAAACATTCAAATCGTCTATCCGATGATCGATCGATCGAAGCTTGAGAATAATAGTCTCATCCAAGCCAATGCCAATTATTGGTATAGCACGAAAAACGGCTATCCCATCGATGCAAACGGAAAGAAAATAACCGATGAGAAAAACTTAAATTCCCTGCAAAAAGCCTATCTTTTGGACGAAGATGGGAATACTTGCTTCTTTACGATTGGAGGCTCGGCGGGCGATCAATACACCATCCGCGTCCTTTACTACAACTACTACCTTTATAAGTACGACATGGTCGAGCCTTATTTCCTAATGGGAACGGATTCGCAAGGCTATGACATCGCGGCGCGTCTGGCAAGCGGAATCGGCCTTTCCTTGCTTTTGTCTATTAGCACCTTCGCGGTGAATTTCCTAATCGGGGCGATTTATGGCGCTATCGAAGGGTATTATGGTGGCGTGCTCGATCTTGTGATGGAACGGGTGAGCGACATCCTAAGCAACATTCCTTTCATCGTTTTGGCCTCGATTGTCAATGCGACCCTCATTAGCACTGGCAAAATGGACACTTTCGGCGCCCTCGTCTTTGCTTTTGTGCTAACGGGATGGATAGGGCCTGCTTATCGCGTGCGCACCCAGTTTTACCGTTTTAAGAACCAAGAATACGTTCTCGCGGCAAGGACCTTAGGGGCAAGCGACGTCCGCATCATGTGGAAGCACATCTTCCCTAACACTTTAGGAACCATCGTGACTTCGAGCGTCCTAACGATTCCGAGCACCATCTTTAGCGAGTCGATGCTCTCCTATTTAGGCATCATCAACTTCAATAGCAAAGGCATCACCTCCTTAGGCACGATGCTCTCGAATGGGCAACCCTATCTCCATAACTTCCCGCACATCATCTTGCCTCCTGCCATTGTGCTCTCGCTATTAATGATTTCCTTTAACCTCTTTGGCAATGGCCTTAGAGACGCATTTAACCCCTCGCTAAGAGGATCGGAGGATTAGTTATGAAAGAAAACAACAACGTCATATTGCGCGTCAAAGACCTTCGCATCTCTTTCCGCACCCTTTCTGGCAAAGTCCAAGCCGTCCGTAACGTTTCCTTCAACCTCCAAAAAGGAGAGACCTTAGCGGTTGTCGGCGAATCGGGAAGTGGCAAAAGCGTCACCACCCGCGCCGCGATGGGAATACTCGCCAAAAACGCCATCGTCGAATCAGGAGAGATTCTTTATGATGGCAAGGACATCCTCCAGCTTTCCGAGTGGGAACTGCACAAAATAAGGGGAGAGAAGATCTCCATGATCTTCCAAGACCCCCTTTCTTCTTTGAATCCCATCGTTCGGATTGGCAAGCAACTCACCGAAGCGCCCGTCTTAAAAGCAAGAAGCAAACGCAAAGAAAGCCGTCTAGAGCTAAAAGCCATCCACCAAAGTCTTAAGCAAAGCATAATGGAAGGGAATCTCTTAGAGGAAGAAAAGGAAACACGACTTTTTCGCTTAGACGAATATCTAAAGGCGATGAAGAAAGCCTCCTCGATGGCACTTCCTTACGAATATGCCTCTTCCTTTTTAAACGCGCTCATAGAAGATATCGAGGAAGCGCTTTTCGCTTTGGAGCATAAGCTCGACGAAGATTTGAGCCTTACGATTTTAGAAATCATCAAGCTCACGAAAAAATCCTTTCATCCGTTCTTGCTCGAAAAAGATAACGAAATACAAAAGATTCTTTTTCGTCTAGAGAAAAAACTCTATCCCCTTCTCTTAAAAAGGAGGCTAAAGAAAGGAAGGAAGGAGGATTTCCTTCTTTTCGAGGAAGAGCTTAACGCCCTAAAAATCAAAGCAAAGCTCGCATATAGAAAAGAAAAGCCGGACTTCTTCCTTTTGTCCTTAAAGAAAGGAGGACTCATAGAAAAAGAGGCCCTAAAGAAAAGCGACGAACTTAAGGAAGAGATTCTTCTCCTTTTAAAGGACGCCAGCCTCTTTTCCTATGAAAAAAGCAAAAAAGCAACGCTAAAAGCCACTCAAATCCTCGAAAAAGAAAGGGAGGCGCTTCACAAAAAAGAGCTGACGAAGAAAGATCTTATCCTTCTTTTGAAAAACACGGTCAAAGAAGTCAAGGAGACCATCGACCCTCTCTCTTTGTCCAAGGATTCCTATGCCTTCACCTATGAAGCGTCGATGAAAAAGGCCATAAGCGCTTATTTCAAAACGCTTCGCATTAACAAAAAGGAAGAGAAGAGATACGAAAAAGAAAGCCGAAAATGGAACGCTCTCAAAGAGAAAGGAAAAGAGCCTTCTTTTAAGGTGGCGCCAGCCAATATCATCAAAGAAGAAACGCTTCGGGGAAACATTCTTAAAATCGTCGATAGCCTCCTCGAATCTTTTCAAAATGAAGAGAGAAAAGAAGAAGATCCCGCGGAACTTCTAAAACATATCGACCACTTAGAGATGGCCTCGAAAAGAAAGCACACCTCTTTTATGGCCAAAATCGTGGCGATTCGCCTTATGAAAGAAGTCGGTATCGCCGAGCCTCGAAAAAGATTCCGTCAATACCCCTTTGAATTCTCGGGTGGGATGCGCCAAAGGATCGTTATCGCGATCGCTTTGACAAACGACCCCGAAATCCTTATTTGCGATGAGCCGACAACCGCCCTTGACGTCACCATACAAGCTCAAATTCTAGAGCTTATCAATCGCATCAAGAAAGAAAGAGAGCTTTCCGTCATCTTTATCACCCATAACCTAGGCGTTGTCGCCAATATGGCCGATAAAATCGCCGTCATGTATGCGGGAGAAATCGTTGAATACGGCACTTACAACGATATCTTCTATGATCCCAAGCACCCCTACACCTGGGCTCTTCTTAGCTCGATGCCAGACTTAGAGACCAAAGAGAAGCTCGATGCGATCCCAGGCACGCCTCCCAATATGATTTATCCGCCGAAAGGAGACGCTTTCGCGGATAGAAACAAGTACGCTTTGAAAATCGATTTCCGAAAAGAACCTCCGATGTTTATGGTTTCACCAACCCATTTCGCTCGAACTTGGCTTTTAGCGGAGGAAGCGCCAGAAGTAATACCGCCAAAAATCGTTTTGGAACGGATTCTCAGAATGGAAGAAAAGTATGGGGAAGACATCGATCGAGAAATGAAAGAAGAACTGCTTTTAGAGCCTGACGAAGCCTTCTTTAGAGGAAGCCAAAAGGCCGCTCCAAAAAAAGCAAAGAGACGAGATCCGATTCGAATGATAGGGAAAGGAGAGACGAACCATGAGTGAAGAAAAGAAAGAAGTCCTTTTAAGCGTCCGTCACTTAAAGCAATTTTTCCCAATGGGAAACAAGACCAAGCTTAAAGCGGTCAATGACGTCTCTTTCGATATCTATAAAGGGGAAGTCTTTGGCCTTGTGGGGGAATCCGGATGTGGCAAGACCACCACCGGTCGCACCATCATCAAACTCTATTCGCCAACCGGCGGCCAAATAAGTTTCAAAGGACAAGTCATTTCCTGTGGCACAAGGTGGAACGAAAAGGAGATCAAATGGACGAAGATCCGTTCCAAGGAGGCCATTAAAAACCTCAAAAGCCATTTGAAAGAAGACTTAGAGGAAGCCGATCCTACGCAAGTCGAAAAGATAAAAGAGGTTTATGCGGCGAAAGAAAGCGAAATCAAAAAACACGAAGCCGAGGTCGTCGCTTTTCAAAAAGAGCGAATCAAGGAGCACCATTTCGATGAGAAATACGGGGTTAGGGAGTACGCTCAGAAGGAATACCTCAAAGTAAAAGAGGAATATCGTGGGAAAGAGAAAGAATTCCTTGCAAAATCCCCTTCTTTTATGGAAAAAGTCCGTTTCAAAATCGAAAAGGAAATGGCTTTTCATGCCGCAAAAAACGAAAAAATCACAAACAAAATCCAGATGATTTTCCAAGATCCGATATCCTCTTTGAATCCCCGCATGACCATCCGCGAAATCATCGCGGAAGGACTAAAGATCCGCGGCATTCACGATAAGAAGCTCATCGACCGAAAAGTCATCGAAGTGCTCAATATGGTGGGACTTTTGCCAGAGCACGCCTCCCGTTACCCCCACGAATTCTCAGGCGGCCAAAGGCAACGTATCGGCATCGCTAGAGCCATCGTCATGGAACCGGAGCTTATCATTGCCGATGAACCGATAAGCGCCCTCGACGTTTCTATCCAAGCGCAAGTCGTGAACCTTCTTAACGACATCCGTCACCAAATGGGCCTTTCCATCCTTTTCATCGCCCACGATCTCTCCGTCGTCAAATATTTTAGCGATCGTATTGGCGTGATGTATTTCGGAAGGATGGTCGAACTTGCCTCTAGCAAAGAGCTATTCGAGCGTCCTCTTCACCCTTACACCAAAAGCCTTATTAGCGCCATTCCTCTTCCCGACCCCCACTACGAAAGAGAACGGAAGAGAATCGCCTATAATCCCGCGCTTGTCCATGATTACGTAACTGATAAGCCTCGCTTCCAAGAAGTTTTCCCGAATCACTTTGTCTATTGCAATCAAAAGGAATTCAAGGAATATAGGAAGGGATATGAGGAAAACGATGGAAGAAGAACGGATTGAAAAAACGAAGCTCAAGAAAAAAGGGACTTTTCTCCGTTATTTGATTGCCGTTTTAGCGGAAATCGCCCTTCTTTTCGCCTACTTTTGGTTGGTAAACCTCTTCCAAGACACGACGCTCTTAGATATTTATAAGCATCTTTCCGATGGTTTCATGGTCGTTGGCCTATTGGCCTTTGGCATTGGGGTACTGGTTTATTTTGCCAATCTCGGGGCTTTCAATTTCCTCTCGTTTGTCACTTTGAAGGTGGCTTCCAAATTCGTTCCAAGCATGAAAATAGCAACCATGTCCTATGGGGACTACATCGAAAGCAAAAAGAAAACGAATGCAAGATTTGGCTATTTGCTTACTACTGGGGCCGTCTTATTGGCGACTTCAATCGTCTTCCTCATTCTCTTCTATCAAATTTACGAAGGGTAGAACCACTTCTTCTTAAAAGCGCTACGCCAAAAAGGTAAAAGAAAGTACAATGAAGAAGGAGGATTCAGGAATGTACTGTCCAAGGTGTGGCGAAGAGAATGATAACGAGGCAAAATTTTGTAAGCGTTGCGGCTCCCCTTTGAAAAGAGAAAGCCCCACGATTTCAATAAAAGAAGACGTAGATTCCTCGGAAAAAGAAGAGAAGAGCGTTTCCCAAAGCAAAGAAAGCAAAAAAGAAAAATCCAAGCAGACGACCTTCTTCGTTTTTTCGGTGCTTAGTCTCCTTTTCTTCATAGTTTGCCTTGGACTCCTCTTTTCGAACTACCTGACCATCCGCTTAAGCGGCTCTGGAGTCTCTCGCGTCTTCACCTACCGCCTTGGTCCAATCGATTTGCTAATTAACATATGGAATGGGGTGAAAGGGATTAATAAAGAAGATTCTTTGAGTGCGCAGATTAACGCGACAAGGACCATCGTAGACGCCTCAACCGTCTTTGCCATCACTCTCTTAGGCTTTGTCGGGTTGGCTAGTCTTGCGATCATTGGCCTCTATAAGGAAACGAAATCCCTCATCGAGAAAAAGAGCGTCAAAACGGATTTCATTTTATTTCTCTTCCTCCTTTCTACGATCTTCATGGTCTCTTTGCTCCGAGGAGCCTTTACGAATTCCCTTTCCTATAGCTATGGCGTAAAAGCTTCCATCGGAGAGGGTCCTCTCGCCATTTTGCTTTTAGGGGTGCCACTTCTCTTTGCCAAAACCTTTTGTCGTCTTCTTTTTGAATATAGAAAAGAGGAAAGGCTCTTCTTTGCTGGCCGAGCGTGCATGGCTCTTTCTTTGGCGGTCGCGCTTTCCTTGGCTTCTCAATTCAAGAATTCGCTCGCCTATATCGATGCCACTTTCAATAATTTCGGAATCGGAAGCCTCTTCGATTACCGGATGTCTCGTTTGGTTGGTTTAGCTAGCGAAGATATGTCTATAACAACCATAAATGGCGCCATCGGAACGCTTGTATCGTTCTTATTGGTTCGGTACGCTTTCGCGTTTTTGATTTTCGCCTGCGTCATTTTGTTTATAAAAAATCTATGGAACGGAGAAGGGAGTAGAAATCTTATTATTTGCCCTTCCCTCATGATTGGCGTTAGCGTTCTTTTGACGATTTGCTTGCCTCTTGAAAACACTATCTTATCAAACATCGTAACGGGCTTAGGAACATCTTCCGAAACCATTCAAATCGGAAGCGCTTTGCCTAGCCTAATCGGGGAATCGCTCCTCCTTCTTGGGATAGGCATCGCTTCTTATCCTTTATGGAAAAACGTTTCCAAAGAGGAGCAACCAAAGGCATAAGATTTGCCTCACCCCTTTTTTTGACGAACAACAAACCCCTTCTAAGAACAATTTTTCTTGCTTCCCATAGGCGGTATGAATAAACTATATGTCGCTGGCGGAATTGGTGAAGTGGACTAACACAACCGGCTGTGAACCGGCCATTCACGGGTTCGAATCCCGTATCCCGCCCCATTATTGAAGCATCAGTTTGATACAGTAAAATGTATCGAACTTTTTATTTTCGCGAAGATTCAATTCCTACCACTGGTTCG
>DJRQ01000019.1 GCA_002440125.1 Caryophanales bacterium UBA6356
ACATCATTTGAAATAGAACAAAAAGGAAAGGAGAATTTACCCCATCATCTAACTCTCAGTCTTTTGCTTGCGAGGAATAGTCTTAACGAATATCTTCTAATAATGGTATCGCTTCGCTCGCCCCTCTTTTTAAGCACGCTAACGCGCTTGCTTTTGTTGCTATCTCTAAACTTTCCTTTGCTTCTTTGCCATTCGAAAGAGAGGCCAAAAAGAAACCTAGGAAAGTATCTCCTGCGCCCGTTGTATCTATGGGCTCTATCTTTTTAGCAGGAACGCGAATGACTTCTTTCTTGGAATAAGAGATAGATCCTTTATCTCCCAAGGTGAGGACGATTCTAGACACACCTAATTCCTGAAGATCCCCCTTCCCTTCTTTTTCTAAGATCTCTTTCCCTTCCGTTTCGTTTAAAACCAGGATGTCTATGTAGGAAAGCAAATCGTTTGGATAATCCGCAATAGGGGATGGATTCCAAACGGTGATGAGGCCTTTTTCCTTTGCTTTCTTAAACGCGAAAGCGGTTGTCTCTGGCTCATTTTCGTATTGGCTAAGGAAGTAATCTCCTGCGTTCGCCTGCTTAAGGAAAGAGATGACATCCTTCTCTTTGAGATCGTAATTGGCGCCATGAGAGAGGATTATTCTGTTGTTATTGTTATGGAGGACGATGATGGCGATGCCGGTGTTATAACTATCACTTATTGATATGCTATCAATAGGCAATCCATAATCCGATAGGGTTTTGACAATGCTTTTCCCAAATTCGTCTTTTCCGACTTTCCCTAGAAGAGAGACGTCCGCTCCAGCTTTAAGGAGAGCAATCGACTGATTTGCTCCCTTGCCGCCAAGGGACATCTTAAACCCCTCGCCATTAACGGTTTCACCTTCTTGAGGGAAGTTTTTCGCTTCGATGGAGATGTCTTGATTGATGCTGCCAAGGACAAAGACTTTTTTCTTCATGATGGACGCTCCTTCTATGGTTCGAGATGAAATTATTCTACTCGTTTTCGGTAGCGATTCCTAGAAACCATCCGTTGCCTTTTTTGAAAGGGGATTCTATCTTTTTGGTCTTACTTTTCTACCTTCTTTCGATCCTTTCTTGAATTGCTCGAGCGAGGGTGTTAGTTTGTGTTTGATTGGAAGGAATCCATATGAGTTACAAAACATCGATGAAACTTCGCCCCTTCGAAAAACCTTTGTCACACCTTGTAAGCGATGGAGGTTTGACGGGTATTTTTGGAAAAATATGCATTGTCGGTGATTCGCTTAGCTCAGGAGAAGTGGAATATTACCTCCCCGATGGATCCAGACATTGCTTTGATATGTATGAATATTCATGGGGCGACTACCTCGGAAAGATGACTGGCTCAAAAATACTTCATATGTCTTATGGTGGCGCTTCGGCTAAATCGATTATCGATTCCGCCAAAGAAAACGATTACTTCACCCCCTCTTTTAAAGCGGATGCTTACATCATCGCCCTTGGCTATAACGACATGCTTGGATGTGCTAGGAAAGTGGGCACTCTCCAAGATATGGACCATTATGAGAGCAATACCGTCATTGCCCATTATTATCACCTCATTCAAGAACTTCAAAAGCTCAACAAAGAAGCCCGCTTCTTCTTTGTGACCCTTGCCAAGACTTCCTTTTGGCCGAAGGAAAGACAAGAGCTTATCAAAGAGCATCGCGCGATGCTTTATGCGCTTACGAAGTTCGTACCGCATTCTTACGTTCTCGATATCTATAAATATGGCCCTAAACACAACTTATCCTTTAAGAAGAAGTTCTATCAAGCCGACCACTTGAACTTCGAGGGCTATTATCTTTACGCTAAGCTTTTTTGCTCTTATATCGATTTCCTTATACGGAAAGAGCCCATCTCCTTCTTACCACAATCCTATTACGAGGAAGTAACCAAAGGGACGAAGGACTTGCTTGCAAAATGAATATTACTTTTAGTCGAAGAATATGGATGTGGAAGTGCCAGTAAGGCACGCTTTCGGATTGTTTTTTCCTTCGAGCAAGAAAATCTTCTCTTCGCCAAAATTCTTCCTTTGTTCTTGTTCTCTTGCTCTTTCTTTGATGCTATCGGTTTTACTTGGCGAGCTATCGTCAAAGAGAAGGCTTAGCTTGCTATCCTTAAAATGGGTGAGCATCGCGACGTCTCCTTCGCTATCGCCAAAGACCATAAGGGGAGGGCGTCCTTGATAAGAAGGCGCAATATATTTCTCGATAGCCTCGACTTTTCCATATAGAACGGGAGAAGCGTGTTCTTTCTTCTCTTTGAAGGCGGTTATCTTTCCTTCGCTATCTATTTTATTCGCAATTCCGTATACCCGAATGGAAGAAGGGAAACCGAAGAGCTTTAAGGCGTCTTTGACGGTTTCTTCTGGGCTTGCGGAAGCGACATATATATCGATTCTTCTTCTTTCGAGTTCATAAAGAAGCTCTCTCATCTCTTCAATTGGATGGAGTCCATCGAGATAGGAGACTTTCTCATTTGTGTCGGGATAGAAATAGCTTCTTTGAAGGAGTCCCTTCATCTTGCTATGACGCATGTGAGAAAGGCTTGAAAGCGTCTTGTATTCCTCTATCGTAAAGCCTTTAAAAAGAGCGTAGACGATATAAGCGCTTGCCTCATATCCCCACAGGGAATAGATCTTGTCCAAAAGATGGTGGAGACGAATCTTAAAATCGATGAAAATAGGGTCCTTTTGCCAAGAAGCGGCTCGAAGGAAGTTCTTCGGGTCCTTCGATACGTATCCTCTTTTATAGAGATAGGAATAGTCCTCTTGGATTTTTTCTAAGAGGAAAGGAATGGAAATACCATTCCTCTCCATTGTCCACTTATCTTCGTTTTCGGCTTTGAAGATATCGGTAAGCTCTTCCGGCTTAAAGGCAAAATTCAGATACTCTATTTGGTCATTGGTGAGGACATATTGGCTATCACCGAAAAGAAGCGTCCCATCACAATCGGAAACAACGTATTGCCTCTCTCCTTTTGGAAGGCTCTTCAAAACGTCATGAAAGGCTTCTTTTGCGCGTGGAGAAAAATGGTTTTCTTTCATGACCATGATTATAGAAGAGACGGCGATAAAAGAAAATTTATAAGCGGTCGGTAGTTATTGGATGTTATCCATCTAATCTTTAGTCATATGCCTTTTGCAATGCGTTAACGGAGATTTACGTCTTTCGTAGGATGAGTTGGGAGCGAAGCGCATATCATCCTTCTTCTTTATGCGATAAAGCGAAGCATAAAATCACATGCTCCAATGATGGTGTAGCCATTTTCGTCAAAGCGTTCATCGATATTGCCTTTTACCACAATGATCTTTCTTACTTGGTCGTTTAAAACGCTATAAGGCTTTATTTCCCTTTGCCTTGTCTTTGCGTCATCGATGTTTGCGGCAACTTGGATATAGTATTTTTTGTTGTCTTTCGATGCGAGAAAATCAATTTCGCCGGTTTTTCTGACTGTTTTTCCGTTTTTATCTTTCTCAAAATAATTCAAAGCACCTACGTTTACGGTGAAGCCTCTAAACAGAAGTTCGTTATAAATCACATTTTCCAAAACACGTCCATAATCGGAGAAAACGAAATTGAGTCGTGCGTTTCTTAAACCGATATCCGTAAAGTAATATTTTCTTGTCGCGCCAATCTCTAAGTGTCCTCTCACATCGAATCGACGAGCTTCCGAGATTAAATAGGCATCGGCAAAAAAATCGATATACCGTTCTACGGTTTCCTTGGCGATTTTGGCGTGCGTTACGCTTCGATAGGCATTGGATAATTTTTCAGCGTTAATGAGTCCTCCGACGTTCTCACTTAAAATATTGCATAAAGCATCCAACGATTCGCTTCTTTTGAGGCGATTTCGATCGAGGATGTCTTTAAAATAAGTTGTTTGAAACAAGTTCTTTAAATAGTCTCTCTTTTTCTCTTTTTCCTGAAGCACACATAAAGGCATGCCGCCATATTGCAAATACTCGGTTAAGGCGTCACTTGAGGGCTCTCCCCGATACGAAGCGAATTCGTAAAATGATAATGGTGCTAAATGGATGTTCGTGGCCTTGTCGCGGAATTCAGTAATAATATCCGAAGAAAGCATCTTCGAGTTTGAACCGGTTACATAGATATCTATATTTTTATGGTTCGCTAAGCCTAGTATGACGTCGACGAACCCTATTGTTTCGGCGTCCGTCGGTTTGGCTAAAATATGTTTTCCGCTTGTTAAGATGGGATTTACGATGGTGAACACCTTTTGTATTTCGTCTATGAAAACATATACCTGTTCTTTTCCTTCGCAAAAGGACAAAATTCGTTTGCTAAGGACGAGGGGATCGCGTAAATCGAAATTTATAGCAGAATTCAAATCTATATTGAGAATAGAAGATTCGTTGACTCCGTGCGTCAACAAATAAGAAGCGAAAATGTTTGACAAAAGATAAGATTTTCCAGATCTCCTGATGCCGGTAATCACTTTTGGGAAACCGTTATTTTTAGCGTCGATTAGTTTTTTTAAGTAAATATCTCTTTGTATCATCTTAAGTTCTTGTACGGTTTTATTTTAACGATAGATGCAAAAACGTCAATCGATAACTCTCAAAAAACGTGTTTAGACACACATTTAAAGAATAGAGAATAATAGGAAACATCGAATAAAACAAAAAATAACTCTCAAAAAATGTGTCTAAACACATATTTAGAGAGAAGACTTCAACTTAAAAAGATGAATCAAGACAGAAGAGAACGTTCCGTTTCCAGAGCGTTCTACCCCTACGCTTATGATCTCTTATAAAGAAGTTTTTAGAAGCAAATCCGGCTCTTAGAAGAAAGTGTTCGAACGACCTCAATAAGCGTTCACCGACATGTTTGTGGCATAGGTATAAAAGCCACAATCTTCCTCTGGATCGACCTTTTCTTTGCCATTGATATCAAGTGGTTTCTTATCTTCGAGTTCGTCGATTCTATCGATCTTTCCGTCGATATAATCCTGGATAATCCTCTTTATGTCCATAAGGCGGTAGCTTAGCCCACCAAGTCTTGCATCTTGGATTTCAAAGCCGCTTGTCTTGTTTTCCCTGTACCAAAGGGTACGGAAAGCCTCGTAGAAAGATTTAAGGAACTTGTTTGCTTTATCGAAAGCAGGGAGAAGTGCTTTCAGATTCTCTTTCTCTCGCGTTTGATAAGCGTCATAAAGCTTTTTTGCTAAACCGTATTTCACGCTTAGGAAATTGGCCAAAGCCGCTCCTTCTCGATAGAGATAAGAGTAATTAGAGCTTCGTTTTGCGGCGTTTTTGAGTTTTCTTGCAAGGATTTTCCACTCTTTCTCTTCGCTTAAGTCCACATGATCGTAGAACATATGGAAAAGAGGATCTTCGTAAGTGGACCACTTGGCGACATTAGAAGGCTCAAGATAATGATGGAAGTTAAAGGAATTGAGCTTATCGAGCAAAAAGAAATCTTGCCACTTCTCTTTGGTCAATTCGTTGAATTCTTCTCTTATCTTGGAAACGTCATATTCCCCTTCGAAGAATCTCTTAGCGGCGAATAAACTCGGGAGAGTGGCAAAAAAAGAACATTCGCCTCCGTTATCCTTCCATAAAGTCATAATGATGTCGTGAATGCCTTCTTTAAGGCAGGCTTTGGAAGCTATTTTTAAGCGGTTTAGCGCATATTGATTTGCCGGCGCAAAACCTAACCAACTCCATAAGCCACCAGCGAATATCATTTTATTGGGCACTTTTTGATGATTGCGAATCTGTTTTAGATAGTGGTTTTCATCTTGAGAGTAATAGTCCCAATAGACCATATCCACATTTGGAGGCACCATTTCTTTTTGCTTTGGGGAAAGTTCGCTTATAAAGACGTTTCCGAAGAACATATCTGACCACATCATAGGTTTATAGTCGTATTTGTCCGCTATAGCGAGGACCTTTTGTAAGTGCTTGGCGATGATTTCTTTGCGAGGATGGTAGCCATGTTTATCGAGATACTTTCCTCTTCCGACATCCGCTTCGTCCATGCCGATATGGATGCGTTTGGAATGGAAGCATTCCCGACAGGTTTGGAACATCTTCTCTATAAGCGCGTAAGTTTTCTCTTCCTCAGGCAAAAGAATGTCTTTGCTTTCGTGGATGTCGTTATAGGTTGGCCAACGAAAGAGTTGGTTTAAATGGGCTAACGTTTGGATGCAAGGAATAAGCTCTATTCCTAAATCGGAGCAGTAGTGGTCGAGCTCCTTAAGCTCTTCCTTGGTGTATCTTCCTCGCATGTAGCCAAAGTAAGGCTCACCTTCTATTTCGTAGGTATCCTCCGTATAAAGAAGCAAGGCGTTATAGCCAAAGGATTTAAGGATACGCGCAAAGGTTTTCACGGTTTCTAGCTTCATGACCGCGTTTCTAGAGCAATCGAACATCGCTGCGAATAGAGGTTCTCCCGACATGTCTTTCTCCTTATAGAATATCTATATATGATATTTAAATTATTTACCGAAATGGTAAGTTCCACTTTCTAGGATCAAACGTTCCCTTCCTTTATCCTCGTTATTGCCGCTTAAAAGCGCTTTCGGAAGAAGAAGGGTGGCCTTCGTGTTTGGTGGCACAATGCAATGATAGGAAAGAGGATTCCCCTCTTTATCCGTATGGAGCACGCTTTGAATGAGACCGTATTCGCTTTTATAGTTCACTTCGATATCGGTTAAACCAAGAACGAAAGTTGGAGTCAAATTGAATTCTTGGAAACCGCTTTTAATGTCGTTTCGAATACCGGCGATATCTTTGATAAACCATCCTTCAACCGCCCCGAACGCGTAATGCGACTCGGAATTCATCGATCGTTCTTGGAAGCCCTTCACTCGGCTATAGCAATCCCATCTTTCCCACATCGAGACAGCGCCTTGATCGACCTCATAAAGCCAACTAGGAAAGCCATGCGACAAGAAGAGCTTCATGGCTGTTTCCGCTTCGCCGTTTTTGGTGAGGGCTGGAAGGAGAGAAGGCGTTCCTAAGAAACCGCTTGTCATCGTGTAGTTGTCTTTCTCGATGAGATCTTTATAGGCTTTTACGAAAGCTTCTTTTCTTGAACCCGAAACGATATCGTAATCAAGCGCTAAAGAATAAGCGGTTTGGGTTTCAAGTTTCTTGGCCGATAGATCTTGCGGGATATTGTTCCCATCAATAAAGACCTCATTGAATTCTCTTATGACCGTATCATGGAGCTCTTGGTAGAGTTTTGCGTCTTTTCTTTTCCCGAGAGCGGTTGCGATCTCTTGCATCATTCTTAAGCCATAGACGTATTGGGCATTGAGAACGTATTCGATGTCGGTTGGCGCCATGGACACCCAATCGCCATAGCCAAGCCCTTCGTATTCTTTGGCTGTTTTGGTAAGAACCTCATAGCCTGGGATTACGATGTTTCGGTAACCATTCATGAATCGGACCATGGTCTTATAGTAACTACGAAGGATGCTCTTGTTGCCACTTTGTCGATAGGAATAGTAGGGTGCGGCAACGCCTGCTAAAGGCCAAGAAATTGGCCATCCCTTAGCGGTGGGATCATATTTCAACTTGCCCCAATCGTCATAAGTATATTCGGGGGCGTAGATGCCAAAGGAACTGTTGGCTTTGCTTTTGGCGTTATCGCAAAGAGTTCGCTCAAAGCTATAGTAGAAAGGCGTGACATTCGATAAATAGTTGGCTGTGCTTGCAAATATTTGAAGGTCTCCCGTCCATCCTAGCCTTTCGTCACGTTGTGGGCAATCGGTGGGAATGGAAACGTGGTTGGCAAAGGTTGTTACCATGATGTTGTCGAAAAGCTTATTGACCTTCTCATCGCTTGTCTTAATCGCGATGCATTCTTCTTCTAAACTTGAAATTTGAAGGCCTTTTACTGTGGTTTTTGCGATAATGCGACTAGAATCCTCTTCCGAAAGGCTTTCAAAGGAGATTTCGACATAACGGAAGCCGTGGAAGGTCAAAGAGGGCGTGAATTCGATTGCTTTTCCATTAGAAATATAGGTATCGATGCAAACGGCTCCGCGAAGATTCTCGGTGTATAAGAAGCCTTCTTTATCGCCATAGTCATACTGGGATTCTGGATATTTCTTTGGATAAAGAGTTTCCGCATATCGGAAGAAGATCTTTTCTCCTTTCTTGACCCGAGGAAGCGAGAAAGAAGCAAGTCCTCCAAAGTTTGTGTGAAAATCGTAGATATAGGCGACTCTCCCTTTATAGATCACTTTGCGAGGGGCGTCGGGAAGAAGGATTCTATGAATCTTTGCGTCTTCATGGTCTTTTCCAATAAGCAAAGGCTTTTCAAAGGAAGAGAGCCGCGCTTTTGCTTTGATGGCTCTTTTCCATCTCCTATCGTTAAAGGAAGCAAGGGAATAGTCTTCTACACGTTTTTCCTTTCGAGCGTCATAGTCTTCTCCATCATAGAAATCAGCGAAGCGGGTCGGACCGTCATTATAGGTTTTCCAAGTGGCATCTGTTTTGATTTCTTCTTTGCTGCCATCGGCGTATTCGAGAACGATTTTGGCAAAGAAACCGACTTTATCGCCCCAATAGGCGATGTAATGCAGATAAAGATAACTTCCACTCCACCATCCTGGCGCCACTAAAGCGCCGATGGCGTTTCTCCCTTCCTTCAAAAAGGAAGTGACGTCGAAGGTATTGTAGTGAAGCGAAGCGCAATAGACGTCATTACCAGGTTTTAGAAAGGCTTCGTCTCCGACTTTTTTTCCATTAATCGAGAGCGTATAAATGCCCCATGACGTGGCATAGACTATGGCTTTTTTAAGAGGCTTTTCCAAGGAGAAGCTCTTACGGAAATAAGTAAGGCTATATTTGCCAAGATCCACAAAGCTTAATTGGCTTTTTGCATGGATTTTTTGATTTTGGTAGAGATATCCTTCTTTCACGAAAGGTTTTGGGTCTTTCAAGGAATAGCTTATGGCTTTCGCTGGTTCTTCTTTGATGAGGAGATTTGAGATGGCGGCGCCTTCTCCCAAAAATGCGATCTTTCCTAGAAATCCATCGTCGGCTGTGGCTGGGTAAGAGGGGGCAATAGAAAAAGCGAAGTCCTTCGTCCCTTCTATTTCCTTTTCATCGAGCGTCATATTCGTCACGACGTTTTTCCAAGAGGAGAGATGGAAGTGGTGGGTTCCTTGACTTTCGAATCCCTCGATCTTGGTTTCCAATATTACTTTGTCTTGAACGTCCTTCTCCATATGGTGTTGCAAGATAAAGAGAGATCCTTCTTGATTGATTTTGATTCCGAAATAGCAATCTTTGGCCTCATAGAATTGAGGATTGAAGAGAAGGTGGTCCCTTCTTATATCCCCATTTCCGAAGGCAAACATCAGTTCTTTGGCTTGGTTCATCTCGAAATCGAAATCGATGGCAAAGCAAGAAACCTTCGACGGATAGAAGGGCTTTATCTTGCTTTCAATCATCATCGGCACTCCCTTTTGACCTAATTTCGTTTTCTTTAAACCGGTTATGAAAGAAGCTAATTCCGAGGAAAGGAATTCCCCTTTGTTTGTTCTCGCTTCGACTTTCCAATAGAAGGAAGCTTCTCTTGCTAATTTGCCTTTATAAAGGTATTGCGATTTCTTGCTTTTGATTTCCTTTGAATCGAAAAGAAGGTCTTTGTTCTCGTCATAAAGGAAAAAGCGAAAGGACGTTTGGGAGAAAGAAGAGAACGTCGTTTCGTAACGCCAGGAAAAAAGAGGGTCGTTGTCTAGACCTAAGGGATTTCTCATCCCTGCGACTTTCAAATCCAGAATTTTGCTCTTGTTCATAAAATCATTTATTTATCCGCTCTATTTTGCCGTTCTTTTTGCCGATAGTATATGTCAAGAAGTGAGAGAAAATGATTTATCGTTTATTTCTTGTTTGCAAAAGCAGTTTATCATCGCCTTTGGGAACGCTTCTCCCCAATGGCGTCCTTTAGCATCATGGCAGGCAAAAACCCGTTTTATCAGAATGAAATGGTGAAGTTCTCGCTCACTTCATTTTTATTTTAGGCTGGCCTAGAGTTTAAGCGACGATCCGAATGGCGAAAGAATTCGTTTGATTCTTCTTATGGGGCTATTTGGCTTTACGCAAGAATAATCGAGTTCTCCAACGACGTTTTTTTGTTCTTAGAATATTGATTTATTTCCTTAGTTCACTGATTTTTACCATGTTCGTTCCTTTCCTAAAGGAAAACAGCTATGCTTAATTGGATAGGAGAATGCGTATGATCACGATAGATTTTTTGGGGGACAGCATTACGGCTGGAGCAGGAGCATCTTTCCCTTCGAGCTGTTACGTCAGCTTGGTGAATGAAGATCCTCATATCAAGGCTAAGAACTACGGTATTGGTGGTGCGCGCCTTGCTCACCAAACCAACAGCGAAGGGGATCTCTATGAGCCTTATTGCTTTTTGAATCGTATTAAAGGTCTAGGCGAAGCAGATGCCCTTTATGTCTTTGGCGGCACCAATGATTATGGACATGGCGATGCTAAAATGGGAAAGCTTGGCGATACGGATGCTTTCACGTTCCATGGCGCGGTTCGCACGATTATCGAGGAAGTTACGAAGAAGTTCCCTGTTTCAAAAGTCGTTTTCATTTTGCCTTTGCCTCGTTTCAATGAGGATGATATTCACGGAGAAGGCCTTAAGAAGACGGGTTATCCTTTGAGCGAATATCGTAAGGCCCTTATCGAAGAGGTTAGCGCCAAAGGAATCCGTTACTTGGATTTCTCAAGAGAGTTCCCTCGTCCAACATCCAATGGGAATGAAGGCTATTTCGTGGATGGCTTGCATCCAAACGACAAAGGACATGCGTTATTGGCAAGCCTCCTTGTCAAGGACATCAAAGATCATTATTGCTGCTAGTGTTGCGTGCCCTTTGCTCGTCTTTCAAGAAGCGCTCAAGTAAGCATTGTCTTCTCTTAAGAATGCTAGAATGAACCAAAAGGAAAGATATGGAACCAGTTAAACTTAAAAGCGAACTCAAAGAATACATTTGGGCCGGCGAAAAGCTTCCCAAATACTATGGGAAAGATTATGGACCCAAGAAAGTTGCCGAAAGTTGGGAACTTTCTTTCAATCCTTCTGGACCAAGCGTAATTGATTCTGGAAAGGATAAAGGGAAGTTCCTCAAAGATGTTGCTACTACTAAAGATATAGGGGTTTTGGCGGAGAAATTTCAATTTTTTCCAGTTCTCATCAAACTCATCGATAGCGATAGCGATCTAAGCGTTCAAGTCCATCCAAGCGATGCTTATGCCTTAAAGAACGAAGGCCAGTTTGGAAAAACCGAAATGTGGCATGTTCTTGAAGCTAAAGAAGGCGCTGGGCTTTATGTCGGCTGGAAAAGAGAAACAAATGCCGATGAGGTCCGAAAAGCGATTTTAGATGGAACTGTCGTTGAGCTTATGAATTTCGTAAAAGTAAAGCCCGGCGACAACTTCTTCATCGAAAGCGGAACCGTCCATGCGATTGGCGCTGGCGTGACGCTCATAGAGATTCAAGAAAATAGCACTTTGACCTATCGGCTTTATGATTATGACCGAGTGGGGAAAGATGGAAAGAAAAGGGAACTCCATGTGGAAAAAGCCCTTAAAGTTCTTTCTTATGAACCCTATAAGAGCCCGATATTCAAAAAGCCTCTTATCGGAAAATCGAAATACTTCGAATCGAGCGCCTATTATCTTAATGGCCTTGTCGACATCAAAACAACCGACAAATCCTTTAAGGCCATCACTTTCGTGACGGGTGAAGGGTCTTTTAATGGCCTTCATTTCAAAAAAGGCGACTCCTTCTTCATCCCAGCTTCTTCGTTTGCGCATATCGAAGGAGTTGGAGACTATATCTTAACGGAGGTAGGGGAATGAAAAAATATATCGGAATCGATATTGGTGGAACGTCCATCAAGTGCGCTTTTGTAACCGAAGAAGGAAAGATTCTCAAGAAATTTGGCTTTCCTATTGTAAAAGGGGAAAAGCAAGAAACGACGATCTACCGTTTAGGCGATTTGATTAATGACGAAATAAAGAAAGAGGGCCTTCGCAAAGAAGACTTCGTCGGCATTGGCGTTGGTTGCCCCGGCTCTATCAACAATAATCTAGGCGTTTGCTGCTATAACAACAACATGGGCTGGCTTAATTTGCCAGTCGCCGACCTCTTAAAGGAAAGAACGGGAATAGCTTCGAAAGTAAGCAACGATGCGAATGTGGCGATGCTCGGCGAAGCCAAGTTCGGAGCGGCTAAAAACTATCAAAACGCCGTCTTGGTGACTTTGGGCACGGGCGTTGGCGGCGGTCTTTTTCTCAATGGAAAGCTTTATGAAGGAAACGAAGGCAAAGGCGCCGAAATAGGCCACATGGTCATCGAGATGGATGGCGAGCTTTGCACTTGTGGAAGAAAAGGGTGCCTCGAAGCGTATGCTTCCGTGACGGCGCTTATTCGTCAAACCAAGGAAGCGATGCATAAGCATCCCGAATCCAAGATGTGGGCCTATGTAAACAATGAGCTTGATGCCGTCAATGGAAAGACCGCGTTTGAAACTTCGAAGATGGGAGACGAAACCGCTATTGAAGTGGTGGATCGATATGAGAATTACTTAACGGTCGGCCTTTTGAATTTCTGCAATATCTTCCGTCCCGAAGTGATTCTTATCGGTGGCGGTCTCTCGAATCAAAAGGAATATCTTACGGATGCTCTCCAAAAGAAGCTTGAAGAAAATAAATATGGCTTCCAAGGAACTCCGAAGGTGAATATTTTTGTGACCAATTTAGGAAATGATGCGGGCGTTTTAGGCGCCGCAGCGCTATGGATGGAGGAAAAATAACATGCGTTTTATCATCATGGACACCCCAAAGGAAATTGGGGAGACGATTGCGAAAGACTTTGAGGAGCTTTTAAAAAAGAAGCCGGATGCTATTTTCGGCTTAGCGACGGGCTCAACCCCTCTTCCTCTTTATGCCGCGTTAATCGAAGGCTATAAAGCTGGAAAGATTTCCTTTAAGGATGCCAAATCCTTTAATCTTGACGAATACGTCAATGCTCCCAAAGAAGAAGACACGTATCGCTATTTCATGAAGACGAATCTCTTTGAGCATGTGGATTTCGAAGAGGGCACCAATCACTTCCCAAGCTTTGAGAATATGAAAAACTACGATCAAAGCATTGATGAGGCGGGTGGTATCGATCTTCAGATCCTTGGCATCGGGCGCGATGGCCATGTCGGCTTCAATGAGCCGGATACGCCATTTGATTCTTTGACTCATCTTGCCGAGCTTACCGAGAATACGCGCGAAGCCAACGCCCGTTTCTTTAAAGGCGGCGAAGAGACGCCACACGAAGCCATTACCATGGGCTTAAAGACCATTTATAAGGCTCGGCATATCATACTTATCGCTTCGGACCTCACCAAAGTGGATGCTATCCGTTCGCTTAAGAAAGGCGTTAAAGACCTTGCTTGGCCATGCACCTCTCTCTTAACGCATCCAAACGTTGATATTTATCTTACGAAAGAGCTCTTTGCCGCTATTTGATAGAGACGGTAAAACACTTTAAGAAATCGAAGTCCGTTTGCTACCCCAAATCCTGTTTCGAATTGGGATTTGGGGTTTTCCATACGGAGACGATAAAGTTCATGTTTTTGCCGGTCGAAGGAATTCCTTTCATTTAAATCGTTTAGATAGGCGAAGAACGTGCACCAGGGGATTTTTAATATTTCGTTTTCTTTGCTGTAGCCGTAATTATTCGATGAAATCTTTACGGAATACGTATATTTGGAGAGTGACAATAAGTATGTGTAATTTGGCGTGCGAAAAAACGAAATGTTTTATAACGAAGGCCAGTCGAAGATGACAGTGAGGGAATTCATCCCCTATCTCGAGAATTACCTCAAATGGTTCATCGAAAAGAGAATCAAAGAGTCGCTTGGCTGGAAAAGCATGGTTGATAGGAGAAGGGAGATTGGGGTATCA
>DJRQ01000054.1 GCA_002440125.1 Caryophanales bacterium UBA6356
TTTATTTTGCAAAAGTTCCGTGTTTGGAGGATATCGGCTATGATCAACGGTAATCTCAGCCAGTTTCTGGATACGGGATGGTGGAATGCGGATGCTACCATATACTACAAGGACCATATCTATTTTTTAGAAGGGTTCTTCGACAAACAAGATAACATGCGCTTAAGGATTATGAAATGGAAAGCCAAAAACTTGGATGATAAGACGTATGAAGATATTTACGATGAAAACGGTAAATGGATTGACTTTAATCAAATGGAAATGGAAGCCCCCAATGAAGAGGCTTTAAGAGAGAAATTCCTAAAAGCTAAGATTTGGGATGGAAAAAGCTTTTGGGAAGTCGAAAAAGAACTCGCTTGGCTCGATTAAAAGGCCTCCCGGTTCTTTACTTGGCCTTTCATTTGGCGATCTCTAGCAAATCATTGAAAAACAGTGGGCAAATTGCTCAATAAAGATTTGGCAGCCTTATTTGTGAAGTTCCATTGCGTTTTATCACGGAGTGTTTTTAGTCGAAAACATGGAATTCCATAAAAAGGGCTATTGAAGCGATACTCAAAAAACAATCGGAAAATGGCTTGCTTTTGAAGAACTTCACGCATCTCCTTCCATGGGATTTAACCTTTGGAAAGGCTTTGCATAAAGAAAAGAACCGGATTGGATACCGGTTCTTTGAATGCCGAAAAGAAGAGAAACTAGTCGAGCTTCGGTCCAGCGGCCACGAGCGCTTTCCCAGCTTCGTTATTCTCGTATTTAACGAAGTTCTTTTGGAAGCGAGAAGCGAGATCTTTCGCTTTTTCGTTCCAGGTATCCACGTTTTCGTAAGTATCGCGAGGATCTAAGATCTTGCTATCGACGCCAGGAAGAGCGGTTGGAACTTCGAAATCGAAGAATGGAATCTTCTTCGTAGGAGCATTGAGGATGTCGCCATTAAGGATAGCATCGATGATGCCACGGGTATCTTTGATGGAAATGCGTTTGCCAGAGCCATTCCAACCCGTGTTCACAAGATAGGCTTTCGCGCCACTCATCTTCATTTTCTTGACAAGCTCTTGCGCGTATTTGGTCGGATGAAGTTCAAGGAAGGCTTGGCCGAAGCAAGCGCTGAAGGTTGGGGTAGGAGTGGTGATGCCGCGTTCGGTGCCAGCAAGCTTGGCGGTGAAGCCGCTTAAGAAATAGTATTGGGTTTGCTCTGGGGTCAAAATGGAGACCGGAGGCAAAACGCCAAAGGCATCGGCGCTAAGGAAGATGACGTTTTTCGCGGCTGGGCCGTGGCTGATTGGCTTTACGATATTCTTGATGTGATAAATCGGATAGGAAACACGGGTGTTTTCGGTGACGGACTTATCGGCGAAATCGATCTTGCCGTTCTTATCGACGGTAACGTTTTCAAGAAGAGCGTCTCTCTTTATCGCATTATAGATATCTGGTTCGCTGTCTTTGTCGAGGTTAATGACTTTCGCATAGCATCCGCCTTCGAAATTAAAGACGCCATTATCGTCCCAACCATGTTCGTCATCGCCGATCAAAAGGCGCTTTGGATCGGTGCTGAGCGTTGTTTTGCCAGTCCCAGAAAGACCGAAGAAGATGGCGGTGTTTTTGCCTTCCAAATCGGTGTTGGCGCTGCAATGCATGGAGGCGATGCCTTTTAACGGGAGATAGTAGTTCATCATGGAGAACATGCCTTTTTTCATTTCGCCGCCATACCAGGTGTTCAAAATGACTTGTTCCCGGCTTGTGATATTGAAGGCAACGCAAGTTTCGCTATGGAGGCCAAGTTCTTTGTAGTTTTCGACTTTGGCTTTGGAAGCGTTATAAACGACGAAATCAGGCTTGAATTCCTTAAGTTCTTCCTCCGTTGGACGGATAAACATATTGCGGATGAAGTGGGCTTGCCAAGCGACTTCCACGATGAAGCGGACGGCCATGCGGGTGTCTTTGTTGGCTCCGCAAAAAGCATCGACCACAAAAAGACGCTTGCCGGAAAGCTCTTTGAGAGCGCGCTCTTTGACGCTCTTCCAAGCTTCTAACGTCATGGGGTGGTTGTCGTTAGGATAGGCTTCGCTATTCCACCAGACAGTGTCCTTCGAATTGTCGTCAACGACAATATATTTGTCCTTGGGGGAACGGCCGGTGAAAACGCCAGTCATGACGTTAACAGCACCAAGTTCGGTGACTTGACCCTTTTCGTATCCGGTTAAGGATTCCTTCGTTTCTTCTTCAAAAAGGAATTCATAAGAGGGGTTGTAGATGACCTCAGTGGCTCCTTTAACGCCATACTTTTCCAAATCAAGTGGTTTCATAATTGCATTAAGTTCCTTTCTCGCTTTGATTTATCACAACTGGCTATTTTTTAAGAGTTGCCTCACCAGATGTAATCGAAATAATCGTCCCGTCTATTTTTTCGATGGCTATCGAGCCATCTTCTTTTATCCCAAGCGCTTTGCCGCTTAGATTTTCGCCATAATAATCGAAACAAACGGTTTTTCCTTTTAGGAAGTCGTTGTTTTGAACGTGTTTCATGAAGCGATAATCTTCAAGAAGGAGGCCCTTGAGATAAAAATCGAAATTCCTTAAAAACCGGGTTAAGAAGATATCCTTGTCCAAGGTTTTCTTGCTTTCTATTTTCAAGGAAGAAGCGTTCGGCAAGTCCGTTGGCATGGCCTCTTGGTTCAAATTGATGCCAATGCCAATCACAATGGCCTTTTGGGTTTCTTGGAAAACGCCTTCCAACAAGATGCCGGCAATTTTTTTATCGTGGAGATAAATGTCGTTTGGCCATTTAATGGAGGGATGAATGCCATAGGATTCGAAGGTTTTTAGAAGGGCTGCGCCTGTCATTATTGGCAAAATGCCTGCAAAACCTTGGTATTTATCATCCTTTAAAAGAATGGAAAACAATAAAGATCCTTCATTGCCTTCCCAACTTCGGCCCAAACGGCCTTTCCCTTTTGTTTGATGAAGGGCAAGGCAAACCGAACCATCTAGAAGCTCGTCATAGCGCTCCTTTAGGTAGTCGTTGGTACTTGGTAAGGATAGAAATGAAAGGATCTCGTGGGTCATTTAATTTACCCCAATAACATGATGAGAAGTCCAGCCGCGACGGCGCTTCCGATAACACCTGCGACATTCGGTCCCATCGCGTGCATAAGAAGGAAGTTGGAAGGATCTTCGCGTACGCCTTCTTTTTGAACGACACGGGCCGCCATCGGAACGGCACTGACGCCCGCGGCGCCAATCATCGGATTGATCTTTCCTTTGGTGAGCCAGCACATAAGCTTGCCAATGAGGACCCCGCCGGCTGTGGCAAGGATGAAGGCCATGATGCCAAGCGCGAAAATCTTAAGGGTGTTGAGATTTAAGAAGTTTTCGGCTGTGGCGGTGGCACCAACGCATAAGCCAAGCATGATGGTGACGATGTAAAGGAGCGAGTTTGAAGCATTCTCGACGAGCTTCGGAACAACGCCGGATTCCTTAATGAGGTTCCCAAACATAAGACAGCCGATAAGCGGAGCGGCGCTTGGGACGATGAGGGTGACGATAATGGTAACGGCAATCGGGAAAATGATCTTTTTGGTTTTGCTGACGGGCTTAAGTTCCTCCATATGGATGCGTCTTTCCTTTTTGGTGGTAAGAAGACGGATGACCGGAGGTTGGATGAATGGCACCAGGGCCATATAGCTATAGGCGGCAATGGCGATAGAGGAAAGAAGCTCGGGGGCCAGTTTCGATGTCGTCAAAATAGCCGTTGGCCCATCGGCTCCCCCGATGATGCCAATCGAAGCGGCTTGTGCAGGCGTGAAACCGAATAGGTAAGCAAGTAAGAAAGTAACGAAGATTCCAATTTGAGCGGCTGCGCCGAGAATCATCGTTTTGGGGTTCGAAATAAGAGGGCCGAAATCGGTCGTCGCTCCAATCCCCAAGAAAATAAGGCACGGGAAGA
Organism: Caryophanales bacterium UBA6356; assembly: GCA_002440125.1. Taxonomy (GTDB): domain Bacteria; phylum Bacillota_I; class Bacilli_A; order RFN20; family CAG-826; genus UBA4951. The sequence continues at coordinate 3,941 of DJRQ01000054.1, forward strand.
TCTCAAACTTGATGCCGATATAGAGATAGCCGATAAGCCCTTTATAACCGGTAATGGAGCTGGGATCGGGGTCGAAGATGCCAGTTAATGGCAAATTGCTTAGAAGCATCCCTATTCCCATCGGAATAAGGAGATAAGGCTCGGCTTTTCGGAAAATCGCGAGGTAGAGCATTAGGCAAGCGATAAGAATCATTATGAGATTCTTCCAACCGCCATCCGTAAAGAAGTAGTTGATGCCTGTGCTTTCCCAGAATCCGCCGAAGAATTTGCCGATGTCCACTAAAACCATCGAGCTCATAGATTTATCCTAATGTCACCAAAACGTCGTTGGCGTTGACCGTATCGCCCTTCTTGACGAGGACATTCAAGACCTTGCCGTCTTTAGGGGCTTTGATTTCGTTCTCAAGCTTCATGGCTTCCAAAATCAAAAGGGTGTCGCCGGATTTGACGTTATCTCCCGCCTTGACCTTGACATCGAGTATCGTGCCTTGCATAGGGGCGTTAACGGGAGTGCCTTCGGCTGAGGCGGCTGCTTTAGGAGCCTCTTTAACGACCGCTTGAGCGGTTGCTTTTGGGGCTTCGGCTTTCACGTTTTTTACTTCGAGGGGTTCGGTTTCGCTGACCGATAAAATCTTGACCTCGTAGGTCTTGCCGTTGACTTTGACTTTGTAAATTCTCATTTTTTCTTCTCCTGGTCGACGAGCTTTACGCTGGCGACTTTAAAATCTTCCTTGGTATGTTTTCTAAAATCGATGGAAGCGACCAATACCGCAGCCATCGCATCTTCGTCAAGCTTCGTTCCATCTTTCATCGTCACCGTCTCTTTGACGTCAAGAGCGCGGATATGGTTGAGGATGCTCATAATGAAGGTGATGACGATAAGCACCACGAACACCATGAGGATGCAAAGGAGGGAAATCACAAGGGCATCGACGAAATTGTTGATGTCTTGATGCGCAGCGCCTTCTAAAAAGCGAAGCATTACAAGCTAACGGAGAAATTCTCCGCCTCCAAACCGTATTTTCTCTTGAGGAAGTTGATGGCGACTTGCTCAAAGAGGGCAATCGAAAGAACGTCTTCGTCGCTTCGAGCGATCTTGCGGTATTTCTTTTTGAGTTCTTCGAATTCCGGGGCGAGCTTATCGGCCGGACGATAGGTAATCACAGGATCATCGCCGATAATCTTCTTTTTGATTTCGGGATCGACTGGAGCCGGCGCCTTTCCATAAAGGCCATGGAGATAGTCCTTGATCTCTTTCGGAACCATCTTATAGCGTTCGCCGGTGATGACATTCATAACCGCTTGTGTGCCAACCATTTGCGAAAGAGGGGTGACAAGCGGAGGATAGCCGAGGTCTTTGCGGACATTTGGGACTTCCTTCAAGACGGCATCGTATTTATCCATGGCGCCGCTTTTCTCAAGTTGGCTCATGAGGTTCGAAAGCATGCCGCCAGGAACTTGGTATTTCAAAATGCCAGGATTGATGCAAAGGGCCTTCGGCTTAAGGATGCCATTCTTGAGGTATTTGTCCCTAATGGGAGCCAGAACGGCAGCGGCTTCGTCGAGCTTCTCTTGATCGAGCTTCGGATCGTATTCGGTCCCTTTTAAGGCGTAGTTGAAAGCTTCGGTCGCCGGTTGCGAAGTGCCACCGCTTAAAGGCGAAAGGGCCGTATCGATGATATCCACGCCCGCTTCGATGGCGCGGCGATAGGTGAGTTGGCAAACGCCACCCGTGCAATGGCTATGCAATTCGATCGGAAGATTGGTGTCATTCTTGAGCTGCTTGATAAGGGTATAGGCGTCTTCTGGAAGCAATACGCCAGCCATGTCCTTGATGCAAAGGCTATCCGCGCCCATTTTTTCGATCTCTTTGGCGAGCTCCACATAGTATTGGACGGTGTGGACGGGGCTCGTGGTGTAAGACAAAGCGATTTGGCAATGCCCATGATATTTCTTGCACGCATCGACGGCGCTTTTCAGGTTTCGAACGTCGTTTAGAGCGTCGAATACACGGATGATATCGATGCCATTTTCTAACGATTTCTGGACGAATTTTTCGACGATGTCATCCGGATAGTGATGATATCCGAGAATGTTTTGGCCACGGAAAAGCATTTGAAGCTTGGTATTCGGACAAGCTTTTCTGATAGCACGAAGCCTCTCCCAAGGATCTTCATCCAAGAAGCGGAGGCAGGCGTCGAAAGTCGCCCCTCCCCATACTTCGAGGGCATAATAGCCCGCTTTATCCATAAGCGGAGCCACACGCAAAATTTCCTCGGTTGTGAGGCGGGTTGCGAGAAGCGATTGCGAGCCATCGCGAAGTGCTGTATCGACGATTTTAACTCCCATTTTTCTCTCCCTAATTGAGTGTTCGGTACTAAAACCGAAATCAAAACCATTGTAATCTATTTTTTGAATGGTTAGTAGGGTATTTCTAAAAGAAAGGGATGAAAAAAGCGCTTTCATCGTAAGCGCCTTTATTTTTCTTGTCCTTAGCGCGTCAAAAGCCTCTTGGTCACCATTGGCCTAAGGCGAATGCCGCATAGGCTGGCAACAAAGATTTTAAAGGAATCAAGCGGCAAGAAAGGAAGCACGCAAAAGGTAAGTCCTTTGACGAAACTATTTCCCCCATAAAGAACGAACCAAAGGACCCCCAAAGCATATAGCACTGCCGTTCCTAGCAACATCGCCACTGGATAAATCCATTTTTTGTCCGTGAAGAGAGTGATGAGAAGCGATTCGAGCAAGATGCAGGGGAGATAGCCCATCAAGAAGCCTCCCGTCGGACCTAGAATCACTTGTGCGCCACCTTGGAATTTCGAGAAAACAGGTAAGCCGACAAAGCCCAAAAGAAGATAGATGAGGATAGGGAAAGCGGCCAGTTTCAAAGGCAATATCGCCCCCAAAAGATAGAGCACAAGCGTTGCCAAGGTGATGGAGACGGGTTCTAAAGGAATGCTAATCGGCGATAAGGCGGCCATTAACGCGCTTCCGATCGCCACCAAGCACATCTCGTAAACGAAGGCGTTTTTCATCCCTTTTTCTTTCTTTTTGCCCTCGCTATTGGGCTTTTGAAGCGTGTTGTCCTCGCTTTCCATGTTTTCTAGTTTAACAAAAAGAAAGGTTTCCAATCGTAAAATTTTGAGGAGAATCGTTTGGCTAAGCTTGGCTCTTCAAAAGAAAGAGAGCGAGGCTAGAAAGAGAAGATTTGTAAAAATAAATAGCAAAACGCGTTCTTTGCATTAAACTAGGCGTAAGGAAGAAAGAGGAGGTTCGAGGCGAAATGGTGAATGCAGAAGAAGAAATCTCTTATGCCGAAACGGAGAAAAGGGGACAAAAGAGGGTGCCTATTTTGAAAAGCAAAAGGAAGAAAACCCAGTTTGTGCGCATCTATAAGCCCGAAGTCCTTCCTTTGCCAGAAGGCGTTTATCTTTACTATCCGGAGGGAGAAAAGTACATTGCGTTAAGCGAAAGAACCTCTCCCTATAATGACAAAGAATATGTTTTTATGGGCCATTTAGAGCCAGGGGAAATCAAAATTCTTCGCGTCTATCAAAAAGAACGCATCTCTTTGCCTTTGCATGGGGAATGGAATCACGGATACACCTTGGAGGGAGATGCAAAAGCCCTATTTCACGTGAGCAAATCCCTTTTGGACTATAACGAAAAGGAAGATCGTAGCTTCGCCTATATCAGCGACGATTCGAAACTTTATTTCGCTGGAAAGGCGGGAACCTATCTCATAACCCTTCGCCTTTTTGGCGATTTCGGAAAAGAAGGAAACCGCTGGGCCGTCCTTTATCTTAGAAAGCAAAACTGAACCTATTTCTTTTCTAGATGCTTTCTTTCGTCTTCTCGAAGAGCGCTTGGAACCGCTTTCAAAAAAGCCCCTATGAAGCGAAAGGGCTCGCTGGAATCGGTTCTTTTTGTTGAATTATTAAACAAAAACAGTCGTCGTTTCGAGCGTTTTTAAGGCTTTTGGAGTGCTTCTTTTGTATAATACGGCCGTATCCCTAAAGGAGGAAAATCAATGTCTAGAATGGATTATTACGACTCGTTCAAAGGGAAGAAGTGGAAAGAAGATATCGATGTCCGCGACTTCATTGTGAATAACTATACGCCTTATCTTGGAGACGAAAGCTTCTTAGAGGGGCCAACCGAACGCACGAGCAAACTTTGGGATGAACTCCAAGTTCTCCAAAAAGAGGAACGTGCCAAAGGCGGCGTCCTTGATATGGAAACCGACGTCGTGAGCAGCCTCACTTCCTATGGGCCTGGCTATCTCGACAAAGAGAACGAAGTGGTTGTCGGCTTGCAAACCGACAAGCCTCTTAAGAGAGCCTTCATGCCTTATGGCGGCATCCGCATGGCCGAAGAAAGCCTGAAGACCTATGGCTATACGCCAAACGAAGAGCTTCATAAGATCTTCACGACCTATCACAAAACCCATAATGACGGCGTTTTCGATGCTTATACTCCTGAGATCCATCATTGTCGCCACAATAAGATCATCACCGGCCTTCCGGATACCTATGGCCGTGGCCGTATCGTTGGCGACTACCGTCGCATTGCTCTTTATGGCATCGACTTCCTTATTGAAAAGAAACAGGAAGACTTCGCCTATTGCGACGATGGCGAAATGAGCGAAGAGATTGTGCGCGACCGCGAAGAAATCGCGATGCAAATCAAGGCGCTTAAGGAAATGAAAATCATGGCTCAAAGCTATGGTTTCGACATCTCGAATCCGGCTAAGAACGCCAAAGAAGCCTTCCAATGGCTCTATTTCGGATATTTAGCCGCCATCAAGACGCAAAATGGCGCGGCTATGTCTGTTGGAAGAATCAGCACTTTCCTCGATATCTATATCGAGCGCGATCTCAAAAACGGCACCCTTACCGAGAAAGAGGCCCAAGAACTCGTCGATCAAATCGTCTTGAAGTTCCGCATGGTCAAATTCGCCCGTATTCCAAGCTATAACCAACTCTTTAGCGGCGACCCCATCTGGGCCACTTTGGAAGTTGCTGGTATGGGGATGGATGGCAGAACGATGGTCACCAAAAACGACTTCCGTTTCCTCCATACGCTTGAGAACATGGGTCCAAGCCCTGAGCCAAACCTCACCGTTTTATATAGCTCTCACCTTCCTCTTGGCTTTAAGAAATATGCCGCCCATATTTCGATTCTCACTAGTTCCATCCAATACGAAAACGATGATGTCATGCGTCCTGTTTGGAAGGATGACTACAGCATCTGTTGCTGCGTGAGCGCGACGGAGACGGGCAAAGAATATCAATTCTTCGGCGCTCGTGCGAACCTCGCCAAATGCCTTCTTTACGCCATCAATGGCGGCATCGACGAAAAAACGGGCGAACAAGTCGGACCAGCCTATCGTCCATGCACGGGCGAATATCTCGACTACAACGAAGTCTTGGCTCGTTATAAGGATATGATGAAGTGGCTTGCCAAAGTCTATGTCGAAGCCCTTAACATCATTCACTACATGCACGATAAATATTATTACGAAGCGGCGGAAATGGCTCTTATCGATAGCAAGCCAGAAAGAAGCTTCGCTACGGGCATTGCCGGCTTTAGCCACGTCGTCGATAGCCTTAGCGCCATCAAATACGCCAAAGTGAAGCCTATCCGCAATGAGAAAGGAATCGCTGTCGATTTCGAAATCGAAGGCGACTTCCCACGTTATGGCAATGACGACGATCGCGCCGATGATATCGCCGTCCATTTGCTTAAGACCTTCATGGATATGGTCGCCGCAAGAAAGACCTACCGCAATAGCAAGCCAACGACTTCCATTCTCACCATCACTTCGAACGTCGTCTATGGCAAAGCCACGGGCGCCCTTCCTGATGGCCGGAAAGCGGGCGAGCCTCTTTCCCCAGGCGCAAATCCAAGCTATGGCGCGGAAAAGAATGGTCTTCTTGCTTCCTTGAATAGCCTTGCCAAACTCCCCTATGAATATGCGCTTGATGGCATCTCCAATACCCAAACGATCAACAACGATTGCCTTGGGCATAGCGATAACGAACGCATTTCCAATCTCGTGAACGTGCTGGATGGCTATTTCAATGCCGGTGCCCATCACCTTAACGTCAACGTCTTTGGCAAAGAGAAGCTCATCGATTGCATGAACCACCCCGAAAAACCAGAATACGCGAACTTCACCATCCGCGTTTCGGGCTATGCGGTTAAATTCATTAACCTTACCAAGGAACAACAACTCGATGTCATCGCCAGAACCTGCCACGAACGTCTCTAAAGAAAAAGAATGCTACGCTCATAGCGACAAGATTGAAAGCTTCGGTCTTGTCGATGGGCCTGGTGTTCGGAGCATCCTCTTTCTAAGCGGATGCCCTTTGCGTTGCCTCTATTGCCATAATCCGGAGATGCAAGAAGGGAATTGCGGTTCTTTGATTACGCCCAAAGAAGCCTTCGATAAGCTCATGCGTTATCGCGGCTATTGGGGCGAAAAAGGCGGCATCACGGTAAGCGGCGGCGAGCCTCTTTCAAGTTTGGATTTCATTATCGAACTCGGAAGGCTTGCTAAAAAAGAAGGCGTCTCTTACGTTATTGATACGAGCGCCGCCTCTTATGTCGATAGCGGCTCCTATAAAGCGAAGTTCGATGAACTCTTGAAGGTGAGCGACCTTTTCTTGCTCGACTTGAAAGCGCTCGACCCCGAGCTCCATAAGAAAGTGACAGGGAAGACAAACGAGAATATTCTCGCCTGCTATCGTTATTTGGCAAAGAAGAAATTCCCCCTTTGGATTCGTTATGTCCTTGTGCCAGGCTTAACCGACGGGGAAGAGACGCTTCAAAAAAGCCGTGACTTCCTTAAAAGCCTAGGGAATGTCGAACGTTTGGAAGTCCTTCCTTATCACGCGCTCGCCATTCCTAAATACGAAGCGCTTCATCGGGAGTATCTTCTCAAAGACACTCCAACGCCGACGAAAGAAGAGATCGAGCGAGCGAATAAGATCCTTGAATCGGATTCCTTCAAAAAATACCTTGAAAAGTGAAAAAGGACGGCAGATCGCCGTTCTTTTTTTATGACGGCGTTTTTAAACGCCTTTCTTACGTTTTTTTGAAGGAGAAAGAGCCTTTTAAGACGATTTGACGATTTGTTTTTTCGAATGGCCCTTTCAGAATTTGCGTAATTGGTCTTTTTTGGCGCCAAAAATCTCTTTCTTTTTAGGTGCTTTCCATGGCCTTTTCGAAGGGATTTTATGGACTTATTTAGACATTTGTCTAGTTTTTTGACAAATGGTCTCAAATGTTACTATTTTGAGTCTTTCCTTTTGCTAAACTTATCGCGCCTTAAAGAAAGGAGGAGAAGTATGGAAACGGTTATCAAAATCGACCACCTAACGAAAGACTTCGGCCATGGGCGAGGCGTCTTCGATGTTTCTTTCGACGTTTCGAAAGGTGAGTGCTTTGGCTATCTTGGCCCGAATGGCGCTGGGAAAAGCACCACTATCCGCATGCTTATGGGCTTTACCCATCCTGGAAGCGGTGGCGCCTATATCCATGGGGGCGAAGTCCTTAAGGACCGGGCGAACATCATGCAAGGGGTTGCTTATGTTCCTGGTGAAATAGCCCTCCCTCCAAACCTTACCGGATATGATGTCTTGAAGATTCAAAGGGAATTGAAAGGCGTCGGCGATGATAGCGAGATGAAACGCCTCATTGAATTATTCCAATTGGATGCTTCTTTGCGTTGCAAGGAGATGTCTCTTGGCATGCGTCGGAAACTCGTCATTGTGGGCGCTTTCCTAAGTCGTCCCGATGTCATCATTCTCGATGAGCCTTCGAGTGGCCTTGACCCCGAAATGCAAGAAGTCTTCGTCTCCCTTATCCAAGAAAAGAAAAAACAAGGAAAAACCATTCTACTATCGAGCCACATCTTTAGCGAAGTGGACCGTCTCGCCGATCGGATAGCCATCATCAAAGATGGGAAAATCGTAAGTTTCTTCAAAGCCGACGATCTTAAACACAAAAGCCTCAAAACCTATCTTCTTACCTTCGCTAGCGAGCACGACAAAAAAGGATTCGTCGGGGTTTCGCATCGTTTTTTGAAAATCGTGGATCCTAATGCCTCTCCTAATGCGGCGTTAATCGCCTTCGAGGATAAAGACGTCAATATCGCCTTGAAGGAAATCGCCAGAGAACGTCTTCTCGACTTCAGCGAAAGAAAAGAAACCCTCGAAGACTATTTCATGAGCTTCTACAAAGAAGAAAAGACTTACGAAAGACTCTAAGGAAAGGAGGGGAAAAGAATGGCAATGATAATGGAAACCAATCGTTTGACCAAAGACTATGGGCAAGGGCGAGGGAACTTCGATTTGACTCTTCGTTTGGAAGAAGGGAAAACGCTTGGTTTAGTGGGCGAAAACGGCGCTGGCAAAACCACCTTTTTACGCCTCTTGATGGGTTTTGTGAAACCGACAAGCGGGAGCGCTTCGATTTATGGGCACGATTGCACCAAAGAAGCTCCGTTTGTGAAGCGTTTTGTGAGTTATATCCCGGGCGAAATCAATTTTCCAGACTTGCCAACGGGCAAAGACTTCCTCCTTCAATACGCGCACGAAGTGGGGGCCAACGAGGAAGCCCTTTCCAAAATGGGAAACGTCATTCAAGCTTTGCAACTTGATATCACCGCCTATCCTCCTCGAATGTCCAAAGGCATGAAGCAAAAGACCGCCATTGTGGCCGCTTTCATGAAGGAATGCCCTCTTATGCTTATGGATGAGCCAACCACCGGCCTTGATCCTCTTATGCGAGATACGCTCCTAAACCTCTTGCTTGAAGAAAAAAAGAAGGGGAGAAGCATCATCATGAGCTCCAATACCATCGAAGAGCTTGAAAAAGTGAGCGATTACGTCGCTTTGATATCCAAAGGCAAACTTATCGACATCGCCGATTGCGAAGCCATTAAGAAGAGGCCCTTCCGGGATTATAAAATCGAATTCTTGAACGAAAGAGACTATCTCTTCATGAAAAAGAAATACGCTGCTTATATTCTTCGCGACCAAGAGAAATATCAGCAACTGACTCTTCGCTATCCTAAAGAAGGGTTGGGAGAACTCTTGAGAAGCTTAACGGCGACGCCCTTGAAGTTTCTCTCTGAAGTTCCTTATAACCTACAAACCTATTTCGATGAATCGCGATTAAAGAAAGGAACAGCTGAGAAAGGGGAATAAAAATGGAAAACATCAAAGAACAAAGACCTTATGTCATCCCAGAAAACGACAAGCACCATCCTTCGAAACTAAAAAGGAAAAGGAAATTCCCTTTTTCCAAAGCCATTTTCTTCGAATCCCTCAAAGGGAATTGGAAGAATATCCTGGGCGTTGGCGCCGCTAACGCGGTTCTAATGATCATCATCGTTGGCATACTAAGCACGCTTAATATCAATGCGACAAGCGATGCCTTGTCTTCTCTTTTCGATAGCGCAGGCACCGAAAGCACCGTCAAAAGCGGCGCTATCTCCTATTATCAGGCCTACGATACGCTTAGTAGCGGCTACGATCTGCTTGGGGAAAGCCTTGAAACGCTAAAAAGTGCCGTTTCTAACGCCGTTTCAAGTGTTGGTGACTCTTCGACAAAGACCTCTATGGATGCTTTGAAATTGGTTTATAACGGCGCTTATAACTTAACTTCCGGCGATGAAACGACGAAGAAAAAAGCCGCTTTGGCCGCCGCCGTCGAAGCAGGAACGGTGGCTGTCAATAGCTCTTCCAAGAGCGATAGCGAGAAAGAAGCGTCCATCCGCACTTTGAAAGCCTATCTTTCCATTTATAGCGAAGATACTTCCAAATCCCACGAGACCATCATGAAAGAGATCATGCCAGGCGTCGTTTCGGATACTTTGGAAGAACAATTCCATCTCTCGAAAGAGGATAAAGCCTCTTGCGTATCGATCGTCGAAAAAGTCATCGACGACTATTACCAAACGGGTTCTGAAAAGAAAAGCATCGATATGATTAGCTATGAGGCGGCATTCTCTTTGGGGAAGATTCTTGTATCTTACCAAGGCGAAGAGACCTATAAAATCGCTTTCGGGGCGATGGAAAACGGCTATCGCGAGGATACGAGCAAATTCGTCTCGGATTTGGATTACCGCAATAGCGTCATTTCTTCGAGCGTGGAAACCCTTTTCTTCGATGCTTTGGAAGAGTCGGCCTATTACGCTTATTTGCCAAGCTTTACAGTGGATTACCAAACCTCCGAACTCGGTTGGCCTTTGTCTTACGTCGAAACCGGCGAGAAGGATAATAATGGCAATCCCGTGGTCTTGAAAATCGAAGTGAAGAGCTATATGCCCGATAGCTTCGTTGAGATTAATGGCGGCTTAGGGACGCCAGCCAGCATCGTCCAAAAGATGCGGAAAGAGGCGCTTACTGGCGAACCTTATACGGATGAAGAAATAAAAAAAGCGAAGTTAGACGCAGCCGATGCCTTAAAGATTTTGAAAGCGGATGCGACTTCTTTTATGGGGATTTACACCAATAGGGCAACTGACTTCGAGAATCCCTATTACCATGATGGCGCTCGCGATAAAGAGGCCATCGAAGAAGCGGCGATTGATAAAGTGACGAATCTTGCCCAAGAGACCTATTTAAAAACCTATAACGAGGAATATGGGACGAATTATGCCGATATTACCGAGATCGATGGAAGGAAAACCGGCTTAAGTGGCCAAACGATCCTCGATACCGTCAATGGCTATGCCATTAGTGGCATTTCGACTTATAAAAGAGCCTATCAAGAGAAGCTTAAGAGCGGTTATTCGCAAACCGACAGCATGCTTATTGCTACCTCTTTAGGGAGCAAAGGCATCATGGATCAGCTTCCAAGCGATGTGAATAATTCCCTTACCGAAATGGGGGCTATGAACACATATGGGATTATCGCCGGCAAAATCGGCTTTGCCATGTCTTGCCTTCTTATCCCGATGGTTTACACGGTGATGCTTAGCACCTCGCTTGTTTCGCAAAAGATCGAAAACGGCTCCTTGGCCTTTACTTTCTCGACGCCCATCACCCGCGAATCCTTTATTTTCACCGAAGGGGCCTTCCTCATCTTCGTTCAAGTCCTTATGGCCGTTCTCCTTTATTTAGGAAGCCTTTTGGCGAGAGTCATCGGCATTGCGGCGGGAAGCCCCGATATCGCGACATCCTTGCCAATCGACCAATTCTCTTATTACGCCTTAGGGAATTTCTTGGTGACTTTGGCGGTAAGCGCGGTGACTTTCTTATCCAGCGCCTATTTCAATAAGAGCGGTTATTCTTTGGGCGTCGGCGGCGGCTTTGTCGTTCTTTCCTTCCTTTTCTCCGTTTTGGGGCTCTTTGGTTCTTCGGCTATGCCCGCAACCATTCGCATCGACAGCATGAACTTCTTCAATTACCTTAGCATCGTGAGCCTTTTTGATCCTCTTTCGGTCATGAATGGGGATTTGAGCCTTTATTGGCTGAAACTCATTGGGCTCATCGCCATCGTTCTAGTGGGGTATGTTGCTTCGAACCTCGTCTTCAAAAAGAAGGATCTCCCTCTTTGATCGTTTCTTAAGGAAAAGGGCTTTGCCAAAAGATAAGCAAAGCCCTTTTTTCTATATCTTGATTTCTTTTCCTTCGATTTGATCCCTAAAGACTTCGAGTTGCTTTTCCATCGAAAGCTCTTGGAATTGGCTCTGATAGAGACGATAGTAGGCGCCTTTTTTCTCCATAAGCTCTTTATGCGTGCCATCTTCCAAAATAGTGCCATGGTCCATTAGGAGGATGCGGTCGCTTTCGACGATGGTGCTAAGACGATGGGCGATGGTGATGGAAGTCCTTCCTTTTAAAAGAGGCAAGAGCTTCTCTTGCAGAAGGTTTTCCGTTTCCACGTCGATGGCGCTAGTCGCCTCATCGAGAATAAGGATTTCAGGGTCGCGAAGGAGGGCACGGGCAAAGCTGATGAGTTGCCTTTGCCCAGCGCTAAGCGTTTCGCCGCCATCTTTAAGGAAGGTGTTATATCCCTCCTTTTCTTTTTCGATGAAAGCATCGATTCCAACGAGCTTCGATACTTTTTTGACTTCTTCAATCGTCGCGTCTTTTTTGCCATAGGCGATGTTTTCGAAATAGGTTCCTTCCAAAAGCAAAGGGGTTTGTTGGACGTAACCGATCTGGTGATGGAGCCAGCCCAACGATCTTTCTTTGTAGTCGGTCCCGTCGATTTTGATAAGGCCGCTTGTGGGTTCGTAGAATCGGCAAAGGAGATTCACCAAAGTGGTCTTTCCACTCCCCGTTTCGCCGACAATCGCTAAAGCAGTGCCCTTTTCGATATGGAGGGATAGGGGATGGATGACTTCCACCCCATTGCCATAATCGAAGGTGACCTTTTCGAAATCGATCGTGCCTTCGATTTTCGGATCATCCTCGTTTTTCGGATAAAGCTCCGTGCCGTATTTCGCGATGACCTTTTTCGAATCGAGTATGTCTACTTTCGCTTCGAGAAGTTGCATCACTTTCTCCGCGCCGGCTTGGTTGGCGATAAAGTCGTTCCAGATTTCCGAAAGGGAACGGAGAGGATCGTATATGCTTCCGACAAAGCCGACGAAAAGGACTATTTTGGCACTTAATATGGCCGTTTCTTGCGCTAAAGAAGCGCTTTCTATATTGGCGGCATCGCGAATTTGATAAACGCCGATCAATACGATAACGGCGATAAGGACGCTTCGAAGGATTTCGATAATCGGATTGAAGAGGATGTTGACTCTCGCCGCTTTCCACCGCTTGGAAGCGATTTCGTCGGTGATGCCTTCGGCTTCTTTGATTATGCTATCCTCATTTCCCAATGTTTTGATCGTCTTAGAGCCGTTGATGGATTCCGATAGCCATCCGACGAAATGGCTATAGCTATTGCGGGCGCTTCGCCATCTTTTGAGGGAAATTCTTTGAAGGATGGGGAAAAGAATGATTAAAAGGGGAATCGAGGAAGTGACGATAAGGGCATAGCGCCAATCTTGGGAGAACATGGTGATGAAAGTGAAAAGCAAATCCAAAGCGCTCCAGACGATTTGGATGACGTTCCAACTGAGAACATCGCCCAAGGCGCTTGTGTCGTTATTCATGCGAGCGATAAGCCAACCGCTTTTGGTATGGTCGAAATAAGAAAAGGAAAGCTCTTGAATGTGACGGAAAGAGTCGCGCCGCATCGAGACGATGATTCGCATCGAGATCATGTTCGCAAAATAGAAGGTGAGGAAAATCGAAAGGGAACGAAGGAAGATAAAGCCGATCTCCAATCCTAAAAAGAGAGAAAAATTCATCGACGTTTCAATGGCGCCACGGATCCAAATGACATGGAAGGAAAGATTCCAAATCTCGTGAGCGCCGGTCAATGCGGCATAGTCTCCGACCAAGCTATAAGCGGCCGCGTTCATTGTCGGCACGAAGGCGCTATCGTAAAAAGTCGTCACGAGCATTGCCAAAAAGACGACAAGAAGATAAGGCCATTCTTTTAAGGCGTAGCCGAAAACCTTTTTCCAAACGGAGAAATTAAG
>DJRQ01000043.1:0-6559 GCA_002440125.1 Caryophanales bacterium UBA6356
CTATATTATTATAGCACAAATGCTATAATAATATATGTAAAAACAAAAAACACGGATTTCTCCGTGTTGAATTTTCGATGGCGGAGGAATAGGGATTCGAACCCTAGCGCCCAGTTACGAGCCTATGAGCTTTCCAAGCCCACCCCTTCGACCACTTGGGTATTCCTCCATGCGCTTTAAGACGCAAACTGAATTATAAAGAGGTCGCCTCCACTTTTCAATAACGTTTAAGCAAAGAAGGTCTTATCTCTTATGGTATAATAAAAGTTATGAAAGAAATCTTGATTGATCACAATAATGCCGGCCAAAAAATAGAGAAATTTGTTAAGAATTTTCTTAAAGAGGCACCTCTCGGGTTCATTTATAAAGCATTTCGGAAAAAGGATATCAAAGTAAATGGCCATTGGGTTCGGAAAGATGTTGTCTTAAAAGAGGGTGATGTTCTTCGAATCTATGTGACGGATGAGCAATTAAAAGATTTCTTGCAGCCGAAGAAAGCGGTAAAGAAGAACCTCTCTTATCCTATTATTTATGAAGACAGTAATATTCTCATTGTGAACAAGCCAAGTGGCATTATGGTCGTTGGAGATGGAAAGGAAACAAGAAAGACGTTAGCAAAAGAGGTTGTCGATTACCTTTATTTTAAAGGGGAATATGATCCCAATAGCGGTGCTTTCACTCCTGCTCCGGCCCATCGAATCGATAGGAATACTTCTGGTCTTGTTCTTTTCGGCAAGAACGACGCGAGTTTAAAGGCTTTAACCGAATTGTTTAGAAATCGTGAAAACATCTGCAAAACCTACCTCGGTTTGGCGAAAGGCGAGATATCGGAGGCTGGAGAAATCGATAAGCCGCTCAAAAAGGATTCGAATAAGGGGATGGTTTATGTTTGTTCCTATGAAAAAGGCGGGAAAGAGGCGAAAACCAAATATCGCCCTGTTGAATTCTTTGATGGTTATACCCTTTTGGAATTGGAATTGTTGACGGGCAGAACCCATCAGATTCGCGTGCACTTGGCGAGTATCCTTCATCCTCTGGTCGGAGATGGGAAGTATGGCGATTTTGAAACGAACCGTTTTTTTAAGAGCCGTTTTGACTTTGATCATCAATTTCTCCATGCATCCAAAATCCGATTTGGAAAAATAGATGGAGCCCTTTCTTATCTCGACGGCAAAACATTCGAGGCGCCTTTCTCTAAAGACGAGGTCAAAGTTCTTTCCTCTTTAGAGAAACTTCCCTAAAATCTTTTTAAAAGGAGAATTTCATGAATTCCATTCAAGAAAATTATGAACGCTGGCTTTCTTCCCCTTTGGTTTCGGAAGAAGACAAAAAAATTCTTCGCGCGATGAGCAAAGAAGAAATTGATGATGCTTTTTATCAAGATGTTGAATTCGGCACTGGTGGCATGCGTGGGGTCTTAGGGCCTGGGAAAAACCGCATCAATTCTTTTACGATTGCCAAAGCTACGGTCGGTTTCGGGCTTTTTCTTTTAAAGAAATATCCGAATGCGAAGGAAAGAGGTGTCGTTATTTCCCACGACAATCGTTATCACTCCCGCGATTTTACCCTTGAGGCGGCCAAGATCCTTAATCGCATGGGTATCCGTTGCTATATTTTCGATACACTTCGTCCCACACCTGAATTAAGTTATGCCGTCCGTTATACGAAAGCAGTCGGCGGCATCATGATCACTGCCTCGCATAACCCCAAACAATATAACGGCTACAAGGTTTACGATGATTTTGGCTGTCAGCTTGTGCCCGAAGAAATTCTTCCTTATCTTTCTATCCTAGCTTCTTTGCCCGATGAATTGAGTGTCAAAGTCCCAGAAAGCGAGACGATAGCTGAAACGACCATTCTTGGAAAAGAAGTTGATGATTCTTATGTGGCAAAAGTTGAAGGCATCCAAATCCATCCAGAACTCGAAAAGAAGGGCTTTAAGGTCGTCTATAGTCCCCAACACGGCGCTTCTTATGAAAGCGCGATGCGCGTTTTTGAAGATTTGGGATACGAAATCTACCCAGTTGTGGCGCAATGCGTCCATGACCCTGCTTTTGGGGCCACTCTTTCGCCGAATCCAGAAACAGCGGAAAGCTTCGTTGAATCCATCAAACTTGCCAAAGAAATCGGTGCCAACCTTTGTGTTATGACCGATCCGGATGGCGATCGCTGTGGCCTTGCTTACCTTTCGAGCAAAGGCGCTTATGAACGCTTTACCGGCAATCAAAGCGCCGCTCTTCTTATGGATTACATCTTCACAGAACGTAAGAAAATGGGCGTTCTTTCTTCTTCTGGCGTCATGTATGACACCATTGTCACAAGCGATCTCGGAAGGAAAATCGCTCAATCCTTTGGCGTAGCTAACGAATCTTTCCTTACTGGTTTCAAATATATTGGTAATCGGATCGATTATTATGAAAAACTTGGGAAAGGCCCGCATTTCGAATTCGGATATGAGGAAAGCTATGGCTGCCTGATTGCCCCTTTTGTTCGTGATAAAGATGGTGTTCAAGCTATCCTTTTATATACCGAAATGGCTTTATACTATCACCTTAAAGGCATACCTCTTGATGTCGCCTATGAAAATCTCGAGAAGAAATACGGTTATCATGAGACGATGACGGATAACGTCTATTTCGAGGGTCCAAGCGGAGCCAAAGAGATGGCCAATATCATGAATGAACTTCACCAAAACGCCCCCAAGGAAATACTTGGCAATAAAATCGCCTATGTCGAAGACTATAAGAAACGTCTAAGAACCGATATGAGAACAGGCGCTTCGACCGCGCTCACGCTTGAAGAAGCGGAAGTCGTCCGGCTTATTTTCGAAGACACGAGCTGGATCGCCATCCGTCCTAGTGGAACGGAACCGAAATGCAAATTCTATATTGAAGTCTTTCAAAAGGATAAGGAAGGAATTAAAGAAAAGGCACGCTCGATGCTTGACACCCTAAAAAAAGAATTAGGCGTTAAAGCATAATCTTAATCGCTATTCTGTAGGGGCGCCTTTGGGTGCCCTTTTTTAAGAGGAAATCGAGAAGATACTTGCTAGCGTTTTAGCGACGCCGTCCTCATCGTTGCTTCCCAGCGTCTTAGGGAATTTCCGAAGCGATTCCGATTTTGTATTGGCGATGGCAAATCCCCTTTTGGCGAATGAAATCATGCCCTCGTCGTTTTTTCCATCACCAAAGGCAATAATTTTTTCGCGAGGGATTTGCATCGTTTTTGCAATTTCCTTTAAAGCGTTCCCTTTATCTTTCCCTAAGATAAAAAGTTCGCTATAAGGCATATTGCTCCAATGACGATAGGAGTAAGGGGGATGGTCTTTCATGAACGCGGAAATGCCTTCTTCTATTTTTCTTTTCGCCTCGAACACGACGATAAAAGGATCTTTCTTCAAAACTTCTTTGAGGTCGTTTTTCCTATTGGATGCGCCATATGGAAAATAGGGATTCAAACGGGGATCGTCTTTTTTGAGGAAAAGGCAATCGTCGTCATCTTCGATAAGGAAGTTTTCGATTTCCTCTTGGTACTTCGACAGAATCTTTTCGACGACGTTCTTATCGATTCGATATTCAGAACAAGGGAAGGAAGGGTCTTTGGGATTTAAGGCCAAAAGACCGTTATAAGCGATAATCGGAGAGGAAAGTCCAAGCAACTCATAATAAAACAAAATATTTCTTGGCGGCCTTCCGCTTGCTAAAACAATTTCATGCCCTTGTTGCCGAAGGACGTTCAAAATATGGGCGGTATAATCGCTCAATTGGTATTTTGAATCTAAGAGTGTGCCATCCAAATCGATGGCAATGAGGCATTTATTTGTCATCCAATATGAGAAGCCCAACGGCTTTTTGCGCTTTTTTGAGGGTTCGCCCGGCGATGATTCTTGCCTTCGCGGCGCCTTCCTTAAGAACATCGATGTAGGCTTTACTGCTCTTTATTTCTTCGTAACGAGCACGGAAAGGCGTTAATTCTTCAATGATTTTATCGGCAACCGCTTTTTTGAATTCTCCATAAAGAGAATTGGCGAATCTCTTTTCGGATTCTTCGACTGCTTCGTTATTCAAAGAGGCGTAAATCGTAAGGAGGTTCGAGATGCCTGGCTGTTTTATAGGGTCGTAATGGACTTTGGCCAAGAGATCGGTTTTCGCAGACATCACTTTCTTTCGAATGATGTTGAAATCGTCTTTTAGGAAAATATCTCCTTTTGGATCGCTTTTGCTCATTTTCTTCGTGGGATCGCTTAAGGACATGATCCGAGCGCCGACTTTCGGCGAAATGGCTTTTGGCATTTTGAATATCTCTTTGCCATAACGGGCGTTGAAGCGGTGGACTAAATCGCGGCAAAGCTCAACGTGCTGCACTTGGTCATTCCCGACAGGAACAATGTCGGCATTATAGAGGATAATGTCCGCTGCCATCAAAACAGGATAAGCGAAAATGCCTAAACCGATTTCAGAATCGTTCATCTTGCTGCATTTATCTTTGAATTGGGTCATGCGGCGAAGCTCTCCCATATAAAGATAATTTTGAACGATAGCATTCAATTCGGCATGGGCGCTCACAGACGATTGGAGAAAGATGGTTGTTTTTTTGGGGTCAAGGCCGCTAGCAAGATAAAAACAGGCGATATCGATCGTGTTTTCTCTCAATGCGGTTGGCTCGATGGGCATCGTTAAAGCGTGTAAATCCGCGACAAAGATAAAAACTTCGCCCTCATCTTGATAATTTTTGAAGTTTCTTAAGGCACCGATATAGTTCCCAAGCGTCATTTGACCGGTCGGCTTGATGGCCGATAAAATTCTTTCCATAGATCTCTCCTTCAAACGGCAACATTATACCCCGTGCGTTTTCTTTTTGACGTTTTTATTCGGTTTTCCTTTAAAAAGAAAAATAGCGAATTAGAATAATTTCTAATGATTAAGATTTATTACTCTCCAAGTTGTTCTTCTTGCCGCAAAGTTCGAAAGTGGTTTGACGAGCAAAAGATCCCTCACGAAGATAAGGATATTTTTTCCGGCGATTTAAGCGCGGATGACCTCAAGGAGATCATTTCCAAATCCATCGATGGGACGGATGATATTATTTCTCCTCGAAGCAAGATTGTTTCGGAAAGAAAGATTAATTTCGACGATATGACGATTTCTGAACTCATCGCTTTCATTCGCGCGAATCCAAGCGTTCTTCGCCGTCCGATCATTGTCGATGATAGAAAAGTGCAAGTCGGTTATAACGAAGAGGAAATCCGAACCTTTATTCCGCGTGCCCGAAGGCTTGCCGAATGCTCTTGCGATAGCGATTGCGATAATTACCCCACTTGTCCTGTTGCCCACGATCGAATTGATTATAAAGGTTAAAAGAAAGCCCAGCGATTTGCTGGGATTTTTTTATTTTTCTAAAGCATCCATCGCTCGGGATACTTTTGTTTTGCTATTGATGCTAAAGGGAATTTTCTCTTTTTCGAGAAGGTCCTTCAAAATCCTTTCGGCATCTTTTTCATTGTTGTGCTCGAGCTCGATTTCATAATCCGTGATATTAGAATAATGATTTTCGTCGATGGATAGTTTGCCACCTTCATAAGGAACGTCCATCCTCTTGGTCGTGAGAGAGGTTTTGATGTAAAGGGTTGAGGTGTCGATATCCATCATTGTGAGGAATCGCTTGATGTCGCCTTCTGGAAAAGGCTTTCTTTCTTTGAAACTATCGAATTGCTCCTTTGTCCAGGCGCAATTTTTCTCAAGGAGACCTTGGCTTAATGGAGTTTTGAGCGTCATCTCATAAAGACCGTTTTTTTCTCTTATTCTTAAGCCCAAACCTTCCTTCCTTAGCTGCCCCTCATCGTTATCGATGTAGTAATTTGTTTGGGTATAGGCGGGGTTCCCATTAAAAATGGTCATTAATTTTTGATAGTCTTTTTCGTCCAAAAGCACTTTGACTTCGATTTCGATTGCATTGCTCATAAGGTTACCTCGGTGCTATTATAACGGCATGAATTTAGTTTTGTCATCGAACGGCGACTTCTTCTTGACGAATTTGTGGTGGATTATCACTTTGGCCGTCTTTTTTGCGTTTGGAATTTATTTTCTCATCTCCTTCCTAATTGCCAAAAAGAAGGTAGCAAATAAGCCGATTTCAAAAAGCGCTTATCTTGTTGCCCTCGGAGGCGAAGAAAACATCGTGTCCCACAAAAGAGTCGGCTCTCGAATCATCCTCTCTTTAAAGGATTATTCCCTTTTGGATAAAGAAAAGCTTCGTGAAGCAGGGGTTATTGGTTTCATCCAAAAAAGCGACCAATTGACTTTGGTCGCCGATAAGGATCCCAAAAAGGTTTATAATGCTCTCTTTAACGATTAAAAACGTGTTTCGCTAAATCTTCCGTCGGCAATCCCATGACATTGTCATAGGAACCGACGATTTTTTCTATTAAGGGATAAGAGTCTTGAATGCCATAGGACCCTGCTTTGTCTAATGGCGAGAAGAGGTCGACATATTCATGGATCTGCTTTTCCGAAAGCGTCTTGAAGTATACTTCCGTTCGAACCGTTCTTGTGATTTCCCT
>DJRQ01000043.1:6638-17972 GCA_002440125.1 Caryophanales bacterium UBA6356
GCTTCTTCTTTCGTTTTTGGCTTTCCTAGCTTTTTTCCATCGGCGATGACGATGGTGTCGCATGAAAGGACCTCATCATTTGGGAAACGACGATAGACTTCGTATGCTTTAAGCTTGCTTTCCTCTTGCGCCAGATCTTTTGGACGAAGAACATTATCCAAAATTCTTTCGTCGATATTGGGCGGGACGACAAAAAAATGAGGGACGAGTTTCTTGAGGAGCTCTTTTCGACGGGGAGAGGTGCTCGCTAAAAGAAGCACTAACGATTCCCTCCGACATTCATGATGACGGGGATTATCATTGGGCTCCGAGCGGTCTTGCGGTAGATGTAGTGGCTCACCGTGTTCTTGATCGCGCTTTTGATATCGCCGAATGTGGCCTTTCCGTTGAGGATTTCACGAACGGCTTCTTCGGCGTGCATTTGGGCATGACGAATGACATGCGTATCGAGACCGGCGTTGAAACCTCTGGCGTAGATGACTGGTGGCATTACCAATTGGTTTTTGCGACTGTTGATGGTCAAAAGCACAGCCACCATGCCATCGCTTTTGAGTTCTTCTCGGTCGTGGATGACGGCGTTAGAAAGCCCATCGAGGAAATTTCCATCAATATAGACGTCTTCTGCAGGGATTTTTGCCCCACGGGTGACTTCGTGATTCCTCAAAGTCAAGACGTCGCCATTATCGCAAACAAAGACATTCTTCTTGTCCATCCCTAAATCAATGGCTAAATCTCCATGGAGTTTGAGCATTCGGTATTCGCCATGAACGGGCATAAAATATTTTGGCTTTGCAAGGCGCTGCATAAGGCGAAGCTCTTGCCGAGAGGGATGTCCGGAGCTATGGAGAGAGAAAGCGATGCTATTTTGTTTTACGTCTGCTCCGAGCTTGACGAGGTTATTGACAAGCTTATCGACTAACGCACCATTCCCAGGAATGGGATTCGAGCTAAAGACGATGGTGTCGCCGGGAATGATTCGGATGTTTTTGTGGTCGCCTTTTGCGATTCTCGAAAGAGCGGCCATGGCTTCGCCTTGCGAGCCTGTGCAAAGGATGCAGACTTCGTTCGCTCTGTAATTGCGAACCATGTCGTCGCTAATGAGGGCGTTGTCAGGGATTTTGATGTAGCCGAATTTTCTAGCAATCGTGACGACGGTTTCCATCGAGCGGCCGATGATGCATATTTTTCGTTTATGCTCGACGGCAACCTCAACGACTTGTTGAATACGGTTGATGTTGCTTGAGAAGGTGCTCACTATGACTCGACCTGGCGCTTTGTCAAAGACTTCTTCGACGCCATTTCGGACGTTTTTCTCGCTTGGCGTATAGCCTTCGATTTCGGCATTGGTGCTGTCAGCCATCAAAAGATCGACGCCTTCGCTTCCGAAACGAGCGAGTTTATCGAGCTCGAATTGAGGACCTACCGGGGTCAAGTCGATTTTGAAGTCGCCCGTTTCAATGATTCGCCCTTCTTTGGTGTCGATGCAAATGCCATAGGAATCAGGGATACTATGGGTAACGCGGAAAAAAGAGACCTTAAAATCATCGCCGATAGGAACAATGGTATTGGTGTCATACTCAATGATTTTGATATTGTCTTTGATGCGCGCATCTTCGAGCTTATGTCGAATGAGGGCAGCCGCTAAGCGGGGGGCGTAGATGACAGGGATATGAATACTTCGAACAAGGAATGGTATTCCCCCGATATGATCTTCATGGCCGTGGGTGATGAAAAGAGCTTTCACTTTGTTGCGGTTGTTTTTGAGATAGGTGTAATCGGGAATGACGTAATCCACACCTGGTAAGTTGGCTTCGGGGAAGCGAACACCGGCATCCACGAGGATCAAAGAGCGTTCCGTCTCAAAACAATAGGTGTTTTTACCGACTTCGCCTAAGCCTCCTAAAGCGAATATGTTTACGGGAGAATCAAATCTTGACATACCAAACTCCAATCGTTTTCACAATCATGGGCCTTGCCCACATTATTGGTTCGAAAAGCAATCTAAATATACCATATCGATGGAGCTAAAAAAGTGAAAACGCTTTCGCAAGAGCCCTTATTTGGATGAAAGCTCTTTCATGGATGGATAAAAGAAAAAGAAGAAAGGGGATAAGACGTTGGGAATGCTCCAAAGATACAAGGAGATGCGGAGGCTCCCCATAAAATCGAGAGGATAGTAGGGATGGAAGAGGGATTCGACGTAAGTGGGGGCAGCTAGAAGGAAGAGGAGTGGAAGGATTCCCAAAACGACGCCAAACCCAAGAGACAAAGAAGAGAAAAGGAACCTTGCCTTCTTGCTTGGAAGAGGTCTTAGCCAAAAAACCTCTCTTAGAAGCAAATATAGAGAAGGTAAAAACATAGCGACATAAGCTGGTATTCCATAGCCGAATAAGGGGGAGTCATAGGAAGCAAAACCAAAGCCCAATAAAAGGCCGCCTAACTCGTAAAGGGCGATAAGGCTAAAGAAAGGGAAGAAAATGCTATGAAGGATTTTGAGAGCGATTTCCTTTTTGCTTTTCTTTTGAGGCGCCGAAAGCTCTAAAGTAACCGGTATCCTTTTGGAAACAAAAACAAGATAGGAGCCCAAAAGGGCGCTTAAGGAACTAAGCAAGATTATATCGATAGGGAACATCGCCGTGAGCATGCCATCAAGGGGATAGAATCCATTCGCGAAATAAATGATATTAATCGCTAAAAGAGCAGT
Source organism: Caryophanales bacterium UBA6356 (assembly GCA_002440125.1). Taxonomy (GTDB): domain Bacteria; phylum Bacillota_I; class Bacilli_A; order RFN20; family CAG-826; genus UBA4951. The sequence continues at coordinate 9,343 of DJRQ01000043.1, forward strand.
TCCGATGATTAAAAGAGCAAGGCCATTCCCAAAGGATGTCATCGCTTTGACTTTGGCTTTCTCATTTCGAAAGAAAAGATGCAAGACGAAAAGCGCGTAAAGAGGCAAGAAATAGCTAAGAATTGCAGGTAAAACGCGATAAAGGTGCGAGAAATCGGCAAAATCTGCCGCTAAGATTTGGAAACCGAAAAAGAAACAAACGCTTGCCAATAAGCTCAGAACGACTTCGATAGCGAAGAAGAGGGTGCGTTTATTGATTTTCATAAAGATTCCTTCTTCCAACTTTTCACGTTGGACCAATTGTTATAGTCGATATAGATGTGCTCTATGTCGAAGGTACGATCCTCTTTTAGGGTGTAGAGGGCGGCACCGGTCAAAGTCATGGTTTCTTCCCCAAAGCGAATGTTCGAGTAATAAAGCTCGGTATTGGCTTTCACGCCATAGCCAAGAATAACGTCTTCGTAATCGAATACGGCGTCGTTGCTATGGTCATGTCCGGCGAATATTCCTTTGACGCCATGGGTTTTGGCGCTTTGAAAGAAGGTGGAATGGACTTTGCTTGAGCTATTGTTTTCATGATAATAGCCACCAATGTAGCCATTGGTTCCTTGCCCTGTTGGATTTCCCGTCTCATCGGCATTCTGAAGCTCTTTTTTCGCTTTTTCGGCGGCTTCTGTCATTTCATTCAAACCGATATGACCGAAAACGACGGAAGGAAGATAAGATTCCGCGTTTCCTTTTGCGAAATTGGTTTCCTTTTCAAACCAAGAAATCTGGTCGTCATGAATGTAGTCGTAGCCGTATTTGATGGCGTCGTTCCCTAGATAATGCCCGGTGTCGATGGAATAAATCTGCCAAATCGTCTGATTGTCTTTTTTCCAATTGATGACGAAGTTGCTTTCGCCATGGATGTCGTCGTTAAGGTTCACGAAAAGAGAGTTTTTCCTTTTTGGGAAGCTCACATTTTCATTCATCCACGTTTTGTCCCAAAGCCCTTGGAGATCGTGATTGCCATAAGTTACAAAAAAGGGGATATTCCAAGAATCGATCACTTCGTAAATGCGATCCGCCATCGCTTTGGTGGCCACTAGAAGCGTATCGCCCGTGATAGCGATGAGATCGATTTTGCCATCCGCTTTCTCTTTGGCAACTCGGATGGTGTTATGGAGGTATTCCGTTGCTTTTTCGACTTGTGTTGTCATATTCCAATGGATGTCGGTAAGCTGAAGGATGTGGAAGGAAGCGCCATTTTGCTCTACTTCACGCACGTAATCCTTTAAAAGATAGGTCTTCTCGTTCGCGGCGCATCCGGAAAGAATGACCACCAATGGAAAAGAAAAGAAAAATATGTGTTTTTTCATAGTGCTTTTATTTTATCCCCGCTTTGCAAGGAAGCATATATTTAAATCGCCACGCTTCCGGGGATTTCTTTAAAAGGATTTTTCTTGTCGATATGGTCGTAAAAGAGAATGCCATGAAGATGATCGATTTCGTGTTGCAAAACAATCGCGTCAAAACCGATGGCTCGAATAGAAATATCTTCCCCTCTGAAGGCGTCATAACCCTTTACGGTGATTTTATAATCGCGATAGGCATATCCTTTATGTTCCTCATCGACGGACAAACAGCCTTCGCCGGATTTTAAATAACATTTTCTTATGGAATTGCTGATGATTTTCGGATTTACCAGGCCGTAGGTGATGTAGGTTTCTTTTTCGGGATCATCTAAATAATGGATGACGAGCATCTTTTTATTGACGCCGATTTGAGGTGCGGCAAGCCCAATGCCTTCACGGACGTAGGGATGCTTTTCGCGGTAAGCCGGATCTTGCGACTTCTTTAAGTAATCAAGCATTTCCTCTAGGAGGTTTTTGTCTTCTTCCGAGAGAGGCATCTCGACATCCTTGGAAGGCATACGAAGGGATGGCTTTTTGTCTTTAACAATCTTTAACATAACCGAAACTATTCTAGCATAGAAAAGAGAGAATCATTAGAATGATGCTATATGAACGAAGTTCTTTTGAAAGCAACTTACTCTTTGAAAGCCGCTATAACGAGCGATCCTCGCTTTTTGGCCTTGAAAGAAAAGGAAAAAGCAGCTTTGGAATCTTCGGAAGTCCAAGAACGAAGGAAAGCGATGGAAGGAGTGGCTCGGAAGTATGAGGAAGCCCTCTCTTGCTACCCTAAAGATTCCCTCGAAGTGAAGACTTTGGAGAAGCAGCTCTTTGAAGCTAAAAAGGCTTTTGATAGCCATCCGCTTGTGAAGGAGTATACGGCCGCTTTCAGCGTTACGAAATTTTTGTCCTTGCAGATAGACGATATTCTTTTTGCTCCATTTCGAAAGAAGATTTTGACTATTGGGGACTGAATCATGCTAAAAATAACTTCTGGGAAATATCGAAGTCGTGTGATTGACGTCCCCCTTGCGGATACGGTACCTACCAAAAATATGGTGAGAACCGCGATAGGAAACGCTTTGACAAACGATCTCTTTGGCGCTTCTGTATTGGACCTTTTTGCTGGATCTGGCGCCCTTGGCATTGAATGTCTTTCTAGAGGCGCGAAAGAATGCGATTTCGTGGATTCTTCTAAAGGGGCCTCCGTCATTATCGAAATGAATCTAAGAAAGCTCAAAGAACAAAATGGAAAGGTCTTTTGCATGCCTTTTTCGTCTTTTTTAAATTCCTTAGAAGACCATAAGAAATACGATGTTGTTTTACTCGATCCTCCCTATAAGGAGAAAGGCTTTTATCGTGAAGCCGCGTCCTTATTGCTACAAAAAAATCTTTTATCGACGAATGCCGTTGTCGTTATCGAATACGAAGGGGAAGAACCGGACTTTCCCAAAGAAAGCTTTGGCAAAGAGAGAACTTATCGCTATGGAAGGACGTCCGTCTCTATATATTGGAGGAAGAAAGAATGAAAAAAGCAATTTACCCTGGCTCATTCGATCCTATTACGAATGGTCATATCGAAGTGCTCAAACGTTCATTAAACGTCTTTGACGAAGTGACTTTGCTTCTTGCTGCAAACCCCAATAAGGCTTCCCGTTTCGATGTTTTAGAGAGGATCGAGATGATGAGGGAAGCAGTCAAGGACCTACCTGGAGCGACCGTCGATTTTTTCGAAGGGCTTACGGTCCAATATGCGAAAGAGCATAATGCTCCACATCTTATTCGTGGTTTAAGGGCGGTTAGCGATTTTGAATATGAATTCTCTTTGGCGGCGGCGAACGAATATGCCGATCCTACGGTGGACATGGTTTTCTTTATGGCACGCCACGAAGAAGCTTTTGTTTCTTCGAGCGCTATTGTGGAACTCTATAAGGGAGGGGTTGATATCTCGAATCTCGTTCCTCTTTGCGTCTTAAAGAAGCTCCACGAAAAATATGGGAACCATTAGCTTTATAGATAAAAAGAAAAACGCAGCGCGGGCTGCGTTTTTTTATAGCCTTAAGTTCTTTATTCCTTTTGAAGGAAGTTGTTTTCGGGATAGTCGATGTAGTTATCGGTGTGGTTCCACATATTCATGAGGAATTCCGCGCGAGTATTATTGGTATCGCCAACGATTGAAAAGGCAATTTCGGCGACGCCCGCTTTACCCATTTGGATAGCTTTATCGGTGAAATCGCAAAGAATGATGCTCGGTTTTGGGAAATCGCTGCTAAGGCTTGTATTCGTGCTGCTGGTGTTATTAAGAGCAAAGTTATCGTATTTCGTTTCGTCGATGCTCGCATTGATGCGGTAGGGTTGATTCTCAAGATATTCGCCAGCGGTATTAAACAAGTCTGCGTGATTTGTTAAGTAACGTTCGAAAGCGCTTGGGCTATTGTTCGCTTCGTAGTCGCTATCGTTGGAACTCGTTTCGTCGGTGTAGATGACGTTAAATTTGAAAGGAAGGTTTTTCCCAGCCTCGTCGTGAAGATCGAGTTTTAAGGAAGTAGAACCCCAGTTTTCCGATAAGAAACGGAAGGAATCGCTTAAGGTGTCGCTGTCGGTCGAAGTCCCATTGACATAGACGAGATAGAACTTTTCGCCATATTCGTTACGAACCTTCGAAAGAAGCTTTTCGTCTTCTTCTAAGCCATTCACATATCGATTGGCTTCGTAGACGGTCTTGGTGAGTTTGTCGGCATTGGATGAATCTTGGCTATAAGTTTCGCCCTCTAAAGAGACGCGGTATTCCAAAAGCCAAGAGCCACTTGTGGTCTTGGTCCAACTACTCACGGCGTTAGTGATCGAGGGAATTGAGAAAATGATCGCAAAGATAGCACCGACGATAAGAAGCGGTTGCACCCAAGCGGTTTCCTTAATCCAACGCCAAATTTTAACAAAGAACGCACCGATTGATTTTAAGATAAACATAGGTTCCTCCGACAAAAAGAAGCCTGTTTCTTGGAAACAGTGCTAAAACTATAGCATTCCTTCCTCGGCATCGCAATAAAATCAATTCTCCAAAAAGGTCGTTTGGTCTTGTTTCCATTCTTTGAATAGTTTCCTCTTTTTGTTCTTCGCGGCCTTTGGCTATAATGGTGATCGTTATGAATATCAAAGGAATTTTTGCTGAATACAAAGAGAAGAGGACGAATTGGCTTTATGACCATATGTGGATCAAGCGAGGACTAGAGAATCTCTTTGCTTTTCTTCTTTGCACGCTTAGCGCCCTTATTTTCGCGTTCGGATTCAACTGTTGCATGGATTTGGGGAGTTTCGCTTCGAAAGCTCTTGAAATAGAGCCCGATCTCAATTTCCAAAAGATTGCCAGCGGCGGCGTTTCTGGCATCTCTCAGGTCGTCGTCTTGTTTCTTGAGGTCATTTATGAGGCGGTGAATGGAACCGGGAGTTCGAAGGGCGTCTTCCCCGAAAGCCTTCTTTATTCCATCCTTTATTTTGCCATTAACGTTCCAGTCTTGATTTTGGCTTGGATTGGGATTGGCAAACGATTCACCGTTTTCACTTTAATCAACGTTCTCGAAACGTCTTTATTTATGAAACTTATTAATTGTGAGAACCTTGGGTTCATGCAAGAAATCGCCATTTTCATCGCCGAAAACGGAGGCATCCTTTCTCGAGCAATTCTAGGCGGGGTTTGCACGGGGTTGAGTTGTGCGATTGCCTTTAAGATTGACGCCTCGACGGGTGGCATTGATATCATAGCCTATTATATAGCCCTCAAAAAAAAGACGTTGGTCGGCAAATACAGTTTCATAATGAATACGATTACTTTGATTTGTTTCACCCTGTTAATCATTACCAAAGAAGGTTGGGGAAATCCGGATGTTGTTGCTTCCCATGTTGGCGGCGCCTTCTATAGCGTCATGTATGTCCTCATCTCGAAGATCATCATCGATACCATCAACGTCCGCAATAAAAAGATGAAAGTGGAAATCGTGACCAATAGGAAGGATCTTGGCGAATTCTTAATCGAATCCGTTCCGCATGGCGCGACAATGGTTGTGGGAACTGGGGTCTACACAGGCAAGGAGCGCTACATATTCACCATGGTTGTTTCTTCCTATGAATTGTCTCATCTCATGAAGCTCATAAAAAAAGAAGATACGACTGCCTTCGTGCAAGTTATTCCTCTTAACAGCGTGAGCGGCCGTTTCTACACAAAACCCGTTCGTTGATTATTTCTAATATAGTTAGGATTTGCAGTCTTTTTCGGCTTTTAATCGTTCAAAATGTGAGCGAGAGAGCCTATAAAAATGAAAAAAGCGGAGCCAAACCCGCAAATAGCGCACCAGAGGAATCCATTTCCTAGATGGAAAGAGGCGTCGTACATCAAAGACGAAGTTTTTTCTAAAGGGATATTGAAGTAAGAAGCTGCAATTTGAGGGCCGGAAAGCAATAAAAGCACGCCTCCCGAAATCAAAAGACCAAAGACGATGGCGCCTAAGAAAACACACGTTTTTTTCTTCCGAAGACCCTCGAAAACAAAAAGCAGAATGAAGGAAGCCAAGCCACCTAGCAGCAAGCAATATCCGATTAAAGCGTAAAGGGATGGGCTAATCGAGAGGGGAGGAATTTTAGAAACGGTTGTGGCGTGACCGACGCCAATCGTCATTTCGGCGGTGACCCTTCCCCCGAAGATAAAGTGGAAGGCTTTCCAAACGGTGATGGATCCTTTCAGCGAGCCATAAGGGTTGGAAGTGTAAAAGGCTTCCATAAAAGGAAAAAACAAAGAGGAAACTAAGAGCCCTAGAGCGATGATTTCGGAAGTCAAAGAATGAAGATTTAGCTTATTTTTGTTCATCCTTGAACATAATGCGCATCTTTTTGCTTCTCTTCAAGGAAGTTTTGATAAGTCGTGATGTCGTAGGTAATAAGCGTTAAGAATCTATCCTATGTTTTTTTCTATAATTACTGTCCTTTGACGCCTTTCAGGATGTGACTTTGAAAAACAAAAGCTCTCTGTATTGGACCGAATTTTGGTCCGATACCGAGGAGGCATGCTCAATTCTATCGACGGGCAAAGCTTTGCTGGATGCGAACGATATTCTCGCCTATTTTTGCGATAATGTCGTAAATAGACCAATGTCTACGCCTTTATCTATCCGAATACTACAGGGGGCCTAATAAGAAGGCTATTTTTGCTCACAATACTATATTGACGATATTACCTAACGATGATAATTGGTAGATTCACATCGAACTTAGTCCGTTTTCGACGCAACTTCTTTGCAATATTTTTCGCATGGACGGGATATTTTTCAAAATTGCGGTATAGCACACAAATAAGTTCGGACGGATTCGTCCTAAGTATGAGGCGAAATGCATGATTAAACGAGATTTCTATTTGAAGCGTCTGATCCTCAGCATGTGGAACGATGAGGTAAAAGTCATACCAGGTATACGCAGATGTGGCAAGTCCATATTGCTTTTCGAGCTATTTTTTTGAGTATCTTCTTTCTAAAAACGTCCCGGAAGACCATATTACGAAGATCGAACTAGATCAACGCCGATACTATAAGTTTAGTAATCCAATCACTTTATGCGAATATGTAGAAAACATAGTTAAGAACAGGAACGCCGAAAGATTCTATCTGTTCATTGATGAGGTGCAGCTCACCACAAAAGTAGTCGACAAGGGAAACGATCATATCGAGGTTACTATTTGCGATATGCCGAATGAGCTTAAGGCATATAAAAACCTTGATGTTTATGTCACTGGTAGCAACTCCAAAGGTTTATCGAAAGATATAGCAGCAGAGTTTCGTGGCCGTGCTACGCAAATCCATGTGTTCCCTTTGTCATTTGCAGAATTCTATTCTGCTATGGGTGGCGAGGAGCAAAAAACGCTGGATACTTATATGCTCTATGGCGGCATGCCAAGGCTTTTAACACTGAAGGACGACAAGGAAAAGAAGGATTATTTGATCTCTCTCTTCAAAGAATTATATGTCCAAGACATCATGGAGAGAAACGGCATCGAGCGCGAGGATATCCTAAATGACATTCTAGACTTCCTCGCTTCGCAGATCGGTTCGCTGACAACCCCCACAAATATTGCAAACGCCATTTCTTCTATGAAAAACGAGAAAGTCAATCCTGCAATGGTTTCAAACTATGCGCAGTATATTACCGACTCTTTCCTCATATCGATAACTAAACGATATGATGTCAAGGGAAAGACCTATTTCAATTATCCCAACAAATACTACTATACTGATATTGGGCTTCGGAATGCACGGCTTAACTACCGCCAGTATGATCCTGGTCATATCATGGAAAACATAATCTACAACGAACTTTTACGACGTGGGTATTCGGTTGACGTTGGGGTTGTTTGCGATCGCAGAGGCAATAGTAAGGTTCAAAAAGAAATCGACTTTGTGGTAAATGACGCAGATAAAAATCTATATTCAATCCGCTTTCCGCATGGATAGCGGAAAAAAAGAATCCTCTGAACTATCATCACTGATGCTTACCAAGGATTACTTCAAAAAAATTATCGTCCGCATGGATGTTCCGCATGGCTTTTATGATAATGATGGTATCTTCCACTGCAATTTAATTGACCTGCTACTCGGACGAGTGGAATTATTCTGACAAAATAACTCGTATACCTATGAAAAGTGGTCTTGATGGCGTAAAGAAATTAAAAAAGCCCAGATATAGGTGGGTATACCGAATGCGTGATATAGCGCCTCAACCAAACGAGTTGGACTTGGCGGACTGATTGCAAGGCTTGTTTTGGTGATGAGCTCTTCCGACAATCGGCCTGAAGCTTAGAAAATAGGCAAAAGGAAAGGCGGCGTCCAAATTTAGGTCTGACTGAAATGCCACGCCAAATCGTCGAACGCGTCGAACACGTCGCTGCCCTCGTCGAAACTACCCTACTCCAAAAGCCAAAGGAGAATCGCTTTGAATCATTCTTTTTCCTGCCATCGGGGAATGGGCCTGCCACCCATATGAACGACTTTTTTGCATGGGGGTGTTAAAGAGCGACGTTTACCACGAAAATTGGATTATGGTGAGATTATCGCGTACAAAAAAGACCCATATTCCTATGGACCTCTTTCTTTATTCCTTATCTTTTCTTTTGAAGATAAGCTTCAAATGCGAAACCACATCTATTTATCCATATGGCTCGTATAGATTTCTCATGGCGGAGAAGCAGGGATTTGA
>DJRQ01000056.1 GCA_002440125.1 Caryophanales bacterium UBA6356
CAGACTCTATCTTCATCGTTCGAAAATCCGTAATCTTCGTTCGTAACATCTGCATAACTCAAAAGGAAAATTTTGTCATTTGTGTTAACGCAAGCATATTTGTTATTTGAATATCCCGTGCTTTTTGGCGAGTTATCGACTTCGGTGGTTAGAACAAGAGAATCATCTTTGAAAGCAGACGCCAGGAATTCGCCATTAAGCCATTCTCTTATTTCCGAATTATCGTAGTTATTCGCGTAAAAGCCGTCTTCGCTAAGACCTTCATAGTACTTATTAAAACGTCTATCCGTCAAGGCGTACTCAGAGACGACGAACACGTTACCGAGTTCACTAGAAAGAACTCTCCAACGTATGGGCTCAACCTTACGGAATTTAGATCCGTCCCTTTCATAACGCTCCTTGCCATAATGATAATAGCCATCGGCGTCTTGTTTTGAGGCTTCCAAAGAAGAAACGATGCCTTCGTCTTCCTCTATCGTCTGCGGCCATTCGCCATTTTGTTCTCTGGTGATAGTCTTTACCCTCATCGTAACCGTCCTCTCCGAAGTGATGTTTTTCAAAGAGGCATCCCAGCCAGCGAAAAGAGTGACATCCTTTTCGTCATAAGACCAAGGAAGCAAATCGTTAGGGCATCGAGCGGTCGTTCCTTCTTCAAAATAATCGCTATAAAGAAGGGAGCCGTCTTGATTCATGAACGAGACTTTATAGCCCGTATATTTTGTCGAAGAATAGGTGGCCGTAAAGGTCGTTGGTGCAGTCACGCCACTTAATGTTTTATCCCAGCCCTTAAAAGAATATTCGGTAACATTGGTGCCTTCTGCCGTTTTCGGAATAGAGGGGGTTTTCCCTTTATACGAAGCGGTGCCGCCAGAAGCGACGAGCTTGCTTTCAAGAAGCGTTCCGTCTTCGTTTATGAAATCGCACCGATAGTAGGTCCTCTCCGAGTATTTGGCCGTGATCGTGGTGTTTTCTTGGATATTCTTTAGCGATTTGTCCCATCCCTCCCAGCTATAACGGAGAACCGTCCCATTTCCATCATCGGAATCGGGTTTGGATGGCTTCTCTCCGGAATAAGAAGCATTCCCACCAACGCCACAATAAGAATAGCCGAGAACAGATCCATCGTAATTGACGAACGTGCATTTGATAGCGTTCGGCGCATTGAATACGGCCGTGAATGTCGTATCCTTCGTGATGTTATCTAAAGACTTATCCCAGCCTTCGAATACCCATTCGATTGTTTGGGTTCCGCTTGTTTCTGGGCTTCGCGTCGGAGTGGCTCCGCCATAGACAACCGACTCGCCTCGATTGACCTTGCAATCCCAAAGCTTCGTGCCATCGTAGTTGAGGAAGGTGCAGTCGTATAGACATTCGTACTCCGCCGTGAAAATCGTCGGTTGTTGAATGTTTTCAAGCGATTTGTCCCAACCAGAGAAGGTCCATTTGACAATATCCTCGCCATCAGTTTCATCCGGTCTCGTTGGAGTTGGGCCAGAATAGACGGCGTCTTTTCCTTTTTCGAAATAGAATTCCCAAAGTTTCGTGCCATCGTAGTTATTGAAAATGCAAGGAACGTAGGTGATGGCATCCTTTCCGGCATCCCCTTTATCTCCTTTATCGCCCTTGTCGCCTTTGGCGCCATCGCTCCCTTTGACATTCCCTTTTAACACCCAACCGTTTTCACCCTTCACGTAACAATCCCAAGTGTTCAAATCGATGTACGAGTCGCCTGTTTTACCAAGTTCCTCAGAAGGCTTTCCTTCGCCAGTGAGCATAGAAGTCCCATCCGCGCCTTCTTTTCCATCGGCGCCAGTAGCGCCTTTATCGCCGTCTTTGCCTTTTATGTTTCCAGAGGCGTTCCAAACTCCTTCCTCTTTGACATAGTAATCCCATGTATCTAGGTCAATATAGGAGTCGCCGTCTTTCCCTAAATCGGCTTCTGGAGCGCCGTTGCCAGTAAGAAGGGAAGAGCCGTCTTTGCCGTCTTTGCCGTCGTTTCCGCGTTCCCCTTGGGCTTTGGTGCTCGTCTTCACGCCGTCGACAACCCAATAGCCGTCGTCCGATATCGTGACCACCGGACTATGCCCGTCTTCACCGGGAAGGCCTTGTATTCCATCTTTTCCAGCGGCGCCGTTGGTCACTGTGAAAGACGACTTCGTTCCGTCGGAATAGACGATCGTATAGGTGTCGACAAGACCATCCGACGAAGTCTTCCCGATAGAGACGACTGAAACGCCGTCTTTCCCATCGGATCCTCGTTCTCCCGTCTCTCCTTTTGGGCCGACGAGAGGTTCGCTATTGCAGCCAACAAGCGGCATCGTCGCCATAAAGGCAAGCAAAAGTGCGCATATCTTCCTTTTCTTCATTTTTGTTTCTCCTTGTTCTTCCTTGATTTTGTTTTAGAAGCGATTTTGCTGACGTCGGAGCGAAAAAGACTTTTATCTTTGTTTTAATTGATATTATTCTTCCGCTAGAGACGTTAGAAAAGGCTTCATTTGTAAGGATTTTACCCCCCCCCCCAACAATTCCGTCAATTGCCACTATTTGAGCGTGCAATAGCAAAAAACAAGCAAAGGAGCCTGCCATGGTTATCGAGTTCTAAATGGAGTCTTCTTATTTAGAAGGCTTAGAGAGCGCTTTCTAGCCAATTAAGATTAGAAAAAGCGATTTATAAGAGAAAACGCCATTCTTAGACTGTTCGATAAAACTTACTTTGCCTATTTAACGAATTTGAACACAGTCCAGTTTTTTGTCCGCGGCCCCCTCTCCGATCGCGCTGCTTTAGACCATTCGTTCCAAACGAATCCCACCACTCCATGCGCATTTGTATTTTGGGAAAAAGACTTGCCGGCGAAGAACAAAGAATCGGGCACATCCAATATATCTTCTCCTCTTCCTTAGAAAGAGCGATTATTTGCTTCGAGAAAGTTTAGACTGACATCTCTTAAAAACACGATTGACGATTTCACCAAAAAATAAATCAGGATGAAGAATATCCTTTTTCCTATTCTCCTTTCATCAAAGAGACCTTGGCGTCCTCTTTTGCTTTCTTCTTCTCTTCCTCTAAAGTCTCTATTTCTCGTCGTTTTTCTTCCTTTTTGTTTTTGAGAAAATACAAAAATCCCCACAAAACCTCGCTCAAAGTGAAAAGCAAAACCACAATAATGGGAATAATAAGAAAGAATGGGTTCTGATTAAGAGGCTCAGAAGGAATCTTCGTCAAGCCAATAGCCAAAATAATGATCGATGCGATGGCGCCAATCCCGAAATAAACCATCAAAGTCCATGGGTAAATGGTTGTTTCCGTTTCTTTGGGTTTCCCTATCAAAAGAAATTGCGTCACCAAAGTAACCCCTAAAGACAAGGTGGCATAAAGAAGAGGTAAGAAAACGTCATTCATAAGCAAATCGAAAGTAAATGTCTCCCACGTCTCTTTATAGGCAAAAAGAGAAAAACAAATCATTTCTCTATAGAAAAGCGTCGCGGCAACGATGAAAAGAAGATAAAACGCGATTCTTTTTAGTATTTTAAAAGCTTCCATTTTCAGTCCTTCCTAAGCTCTATATTATCGTTGGGGCGCATAAGCATTGCCATGGGCGCATGAACTTTCATGGCTTGTTTCATGTCCCATAAAAGCCCCGGCTTCATGTGCATCGGAATCATGTGTTTTGGAGCAATGATGCGAGATGCTTCGCTAGCGTCCTCTGGAGTCATCGTGTAGTAGCCATCAATCGGCAAAAGAGCGTAATCGATATTCTCTTTTCTTAATTCCTTCATCTCTGGGATAAGGTCCGTATCGCCCGCGTGATAAAGCCTAATACCATCAAAAGAAAGAAGATAGCCGACGCATTCGCTCTTAGGGTGATGGGAATTATAAGCGGGAACTGCAGTGATATTAACGTTTTTCTCAACAAATGAATGATAGACTCCGTTCGTTAAAGCGTCTTTTGCCCGAATCACGATGGTACGTGGGGTGACCTTCACTTTGGCGATGTCGTTATGGTCATAGTGTTCATGAGTAATGAGGACGATGTCCGCTGGTGTTTGATAGCCGACTCCCGCATACGGATCGATAAAAATAACAACGCCTTCGTCGGTCGTGATTCGAAAGGATGCGTGTCCTTGGTAGAAAAGCTTTGCCATAGTCTCTCCTTGCTTTTTTATTGTGCTTTTTCTTATCCGAAGTTCAACAAAAAGAGTAAAACACAATATTAAGATAGTGAAAATGTCTCTTAGCTATGCTAAGTTCACCGGAAAGGAGCATTTATGATTTCAAAAACACTCGCAATAAAAGTTCTTAACGAAGCCTTGAGAACGGGTGGCGACTATGCCGAAATCTACGCCGAAGATACCATTTCCAAAAGCGTGAAACTCGAAAACGGAAAAGTCGATTCTTCCATCCGCTCAGAATCATATGGCGTCGGCTTACGCATATTGAAAGGCCTCAAAAGCGTTTATGGCTATACCTCTAACACCAGCGCCAAGTCTCTTTTGTCTTTGGCAAATAAACTTGCCGCCGGTTTCGAAGGAGAAAGAACAATAACCGTCCAATCCATCGAAAAGCAAAGAGTTAAGGTCATTAACAAGGTGGCAGACCACCTTAACGACGTAGGTTCGGAGGAGAAGATCTCACTTCTAAAGGAAGCCGCCTCCATAACTATGGCGGTCGACAAACGTCTTGTTCGTGTGGTGGATTCATTCGCCACAAACGTAAGCAACATTCAAATCTTTTTAGCGGAAGGAGAAATCGGGAAAGAGTTCACGAATCTCGAGGAAAGAGGACGCCTTATGATGACGGCGGTCGCTTCCGACAAAGGACAAATAGAATCCTATTATGCCGCGCCAGGGCGTTATGCTGGCTGGCATTACTTCAAAGACGAACTCGACTGGAAGGGCTTAGCCAAGACGGTTGGCGAAAAGGCCATCGCTCTTTTATCCGCGAAAGAATGCCCAAGCGGACGTTATCCAGTCGTCATTGCGAATGGCTGGGGTGGCGTTATCTTCCACGAAGCGTGCGGACATAGCTTAGAAGCCACCGCAACCGCTAAGAAGTTAAGCGTTTTTAGCGACTCTATCGGTCAGCAAATTGCCAGTCCTATCGTGAGCGCATACGATGATGGCACAATGCCTAACGAATGGGGTTCTAACAACATTGATAGCGAAGGCCACATCACGCAAAAGAATCAACTCATCAAAGACGGAATCTGCGTCGGTTTCTTAGTGGATAAGCTCAATGGACGCCGACTCCATATGGAGGCCAACGGTTGCTCAAGAAGACAAAGCTATCGTTATGAACCCACCTCCCGCATGAGCAACACTTATATCGCCCCAGGAAAGGACAAGCCCGAGGACATCATAAAAGATACAAAGCTTGGGATCTATGTTACGAACTTCGGAGGCGGAAGCGTTGAACCCACCACTGGCGAATTCAACTTCTCCGCAAGCGAAGCCTATATCATCCGCGATGGCAAGGTATGCGAAATGGTCAAAGGGTGCACGCTCATCGGATCTGGCAAAGAAGTCCTCATGAACATCGATCGAGTCGGAAATGATGTCGATCTTGGTCAAGGTATGTGTGGCTCGGCATCTGGCATGGTGCCAGTCAACGTCGGACAGCCAACAATACGGATCAAGGAGATTACCGTTGGCGGACGAGGAGGGAAATTGGAATGAATATCTTAAAATTTATCGATTACGCAAAGGAAAAAGGGATTTCTTCTATTCAAGTCCTTACCACCAAAGGAACAAAGCAATCCATTAAGATCTACCATAAAGACGTAGAACGTTTCCTCGTTGCCGATTCTCAAAGCCTTATCGCCATGGGCATTTATAACGGCAGGCTTGGCGGCGCCACAACCGAAAAACTCGACGATACCGCCTATGACTTCTTAATCGAAGGCATCAAAGAGAGCGCAAGCATCTCTGAAAACAAAGACTTTTTGGATTTCTTTAAAGGAAGCGAAAAATACAAAAAGAGAAGCCTTTATTCGAAAGAACTCGATGCTTGGAAGTCGGAAGACATTGTCAGGCTCCTCAAATCCATCGAACAAAAGCTTTTGGCATATGACAAAAGGATAACCGACGTTTCTAGCGTCTCTTTCCAAAGGGTCGATGCCGAAACCGACCTTTTCAATTCCTATGGCTTAAAGCTTAAGCAAAAGAGCAATTATTTCTTTATCGCAGCCGGAATCGTCGCGAAAGAAGGGACGGAAACGAAAACCGGATATAATCTCTATCTCGATTGCGATCCCAAAAAATTCGACGAGGAGAAATTCGTTAAAGAGACGGCCGAAGAAGCCTTAAAGAAATTCGGTGCCGTCCAATGTGAAAGCAAGAAGTATCCGACTGCCATCAAAGCAGAAGTCTTTGCCGACATCCTCGAATACTTCATCGGCCAATTATCGGCTGAAGAGGTGCAAAAGCATTCCAGCCTCGTCGAAGGCAAAATCGGAGAGAAAATAGCGTCAACGAAAGTGAACATTTTCGAAATGCCATTGAATAAGGACATCTTCTATTCCTACTTCGACGATGAAGGCGTAGCCAAGTTCAATAAGCCCTTGATCAAAAAAGGCGTTCTTCAAACTTATCTCCACAATAGATCCACCGCCAAAAAGATGGGCGTAGAAACAACAGCAAACGGAACCATGAGCGGTTCAAAAATGGGAATCGGCTATTCTTCCATATTCGTTAAGCCCGGGAGAAAGAGCTTCGACGATATGATTAAAGGCGTCAAGGAAGGCGTTTATATCACCGATATCGCGGGGTTAGGAACTGGGATTAATCCTCGAAGTGGCGACTTCTCTTGCCAAGCCGAAGGGTTCATGATTCGAGATGGTAAGTTAGGGGAACCACTTAACCTCATCACCTTATCGGGAAACCTCTTAAAGATGCTTTTAGACGTCAAGGAATTCGATAGCAAAAAAGAGCTTCTTCCGTCTTCATTCACCGTTCCAGATGTCTTAATCAAGTCGATGAACATCGGCGGGAAGTAAAATCTAGACTACTTGTTGGTTTAAAGTCGGCGGAAGGGCCGACTTTTTAGAGAAAGAGATTTAGATAGTAGAAATCAAAGTTTTAATAAATGTCGAAGGCGGAATCCGGAAGCTTCGCAAAGATTTGCTCCAAAGTTAAGGAACCAATTTTTAACTTGAGTACCTCGGACGCGTTTTTCACATCAATCGGTTTTTTAAAAGCCTCACAAACGGAAATATAATTCTCTCTTTTGTCGTTGTAATAGGTGATTGAATATTCTTTTCCTAGATAGGTGAACTCAATCTCTCTGTTACAATCTACCAAACATTCAATACATTCTGCTTTCATTGAAATTTCTCCCACGATTGCCTATGCAGTTCGCCATTATCATCAAGTTTCCAACGATGAACATGAGGTACATACGGATGAGTCGCAATGTTTTTGTGACAAGTATAATCTATGTCCAAATATGCCCTCCCCATATTATCGTAATATCTTTCCGTCGCAACGTAACCACCGATTATTTTTTTGACCACAGAATTCGGCCGTCCATTTCTTGGGATAGAGGCCCCTTGGCCAGCAACGATTGTTACGACAACGCTTCGAACCAATTTTGAATTCATAAAATTAAACCTAAAAGGAATGTTTTTTATGAAACAATTTTTCCTTCCGGTTGGCTGGTTGTCGGTTTTCTTTTCGCTTGACGGAAGGGCGTCGGTATACTCACCACTTTTTTCGCCGCAACCCGCCGGCACATATGGCTGAGGTTTATTGCCGCCGCCCGGTTTATAAGAATTTGCCATGCTGTTTAACCGCCTTTCTGAAGGCGTGCTTTTGCCGCCCACACGAAAAAATTAACGCATTGAAAAATCGGAACTAGATAATCAAA
>DJRQ01000017.1 GCA_002440125.1 Caryophanales bacterium UBA6356
AGAGTCACGTTTTCAAAATTTTTCGCTTGAAGGTCCTTTTTGAAATCCATGGCGGCTTTGTCGCACTTTTCTTCTTTTTTGCTCGAAAAATTAAGCAAAATGAGATAGGTGTAAGGAGGGTATTGCGCAATCTTCCTCTCTTTCATTTCGGTGATGAAAAAAGATTCGTAATCCTGTTTGGCGCCATAGACAATCGCATAGTTTCGGGGATTGAAAGTCTGAATGACGGCTTCTCCTTCTTTGGCGCTTCTTCCGCTTCTGCCAACCGCTTGGGCGATAAGTTCGAACGTTCTTTCGGAAGCGCGATAAGTCGGTAACGCCAATCCGATATCAGCCAAAACCACAGCACTTAAGGTGAGCAAGGGGAAATCATGCCCTTTGGCGATCATTTGGGTGCCGACGAGAATATCGTATTTGCCATCTCTAAAGTCGCGAAGAATCGTCTCCGCTTGGTGGGAGACCTTCCCGATGTCGCTATCCATTCGAGCGACTTTGGCCTTGGGGAAAAGATCTTTGATCTCCTTAACCACGCGTTCGGTGCCATAGCCGATGCGGCGAAGTTTCGTGTACCCGCATTTGGGGCAGCACTCTGGATAAAGCTCTACATGGCCGCAATGATGGCATTTCAGCATGTTGTCCTCTTTATGGTAGGTCATATTGCCAGCGCATTTCGGACAAACGAAGATATAGCCGCAACGTGGGCATTCCACGCCCGTCCAATAGCCTCTTCTGTTCAAAAGCAATAAAACTTGTTCGTGTTTTTCTAGCTTTTCTTGAATTTTATTAAGGAGAGGCAAGGATATCTTTTCGCTTTGTTTTCCGAAATTATGACGATCCGTTAAGTCGACGATAGTCGTTTTGGGAAGTGGCTTCTCATTCACCCTTTTCTTCATCGTCGTATAACCATAGACGCCTTTAAGGGCGCGGGCCCTTGTTTCAAGAGTAGGAGTCGCGCTTCCAAGCACCAATTTTGCCTTTTCGTTTTTAGCGCGCATGATAGCGACTTCACGGGCGTGATAAAAAGGCGCGTTATCTTGTTTATAGGATTCAACATGCTCCTCATCGAGAATGATAAGCCCAAGATTCTTAATAGGTGAAAAAACAGCGCTTCGGGCCCCTACAACGACACGCGCTTCGCCAGAAGCAATACGACGGTACTCATCATATCGCTCGGCTCCGCTAAGACCACTATGAAGAATAGCGACCTTCTTCCCGAATCGCCTTAAGCAATAATCCATCAAAGCGGGAGTCAAATTGATTTCGGGCACCAGCAATAGAACGCCTTTGCCTTGTTCAAGATATCGTTCCGCCAAATGGAGATAGACCTCCGTCTTGCCACTTCCCGTAACTCCCTCCAAGAGATTGACTGCTTTCTCGCTCTCAAGCAAATACCGATAAGCGGCTTCTTGAAGTTCGCTCAAGACATGGGCTTGCTCCCTCTCTTCTTCTTTAAGCTTTAGCCGATGCTTTTCCTCGAGGTAGATTTCCACTTTTCTTTTTTCGATGAGTTTCCCCAAAATCGATGCAGAGCCGGCTTCTTTTTTCAAAATAGGTCCTCGAAGGGCAACAAGGCGAAGAAGTTCAATTTGCTTATCGGTAAGCCCTTCTTCGCTTCTATCGAGCAAGCGAACCCATTTTTCATATGCAATTTTGGGTGCTTTCAAAGTGCTATTCCTAGGCGACAAAGAAGGAGGGAGCATCGTTTGAAGAACGCAAATTAGAGGAGAAAAATAATAGGAAGCGACCTCTTTTGCCAAAGACAAAAGAGAGTCATCGAGAAGAGGTTCTTCGTCAAGAATATCCTCTTCTTTGAGAGTTTTAAAAGAAAAGCCTTTCTCTTTTTCCAATTCCTCTTGGCTTTTTGCCGTTTCTATAAGCCGCAAAACAAAACCCACAACGCGTTGGGGGCCAAAAGAAATCCGAACCCGATAACGCTCGCCGATTCTTTTTTTGCCATCGTAAAGATAACTAAAACTCCGATCAAGGGCGAGCGTTCCGTATTCGGTTAAAACTTCGACGATTTTCACCTTATTAGAATAGCACGAAAGAACTAGGCGATGGATTTCTTAATGATAGCGGCAACTTCTTTGGAAGCGCGTGTTAGATCGTCATTGACGACGCAATAGCTATAGCGGCCTTTCAAAGCCATTTCTTTCCTTGCCCTTTCAAGACGGCCTTCAATGTCTTGTTCTTTTTCGGTCATGCGGCCCCGAATTCTCTTTTCGAGTTCTTCGAAAGAAGGCGGCAGTATGAAAATAGAAACCACCCCTTTTTCCTTTTCCATGACTTGCCGAGCGCCATTCACGTCGATTTCCAAAAGGACGTTCTTCCCTTCCTCCAAAAGAGCATCCACCTTGTCTTTAGGCGTTCCATAGCTATGTCCGACAAAAAGGTTGTATTCCAAAAAGTTCCCTTTTTTGACGTTCTCCATAAACGTTTCATCGCTTACGAAATAATAGTCGACGCCATCTTTTTCCCCTGGCCGCATTTGCCGAGTGGTCATTGAGACGCTATAAACGAGATTCAAATCCTTTTCTTCCATCACCTTTTGACGGATAGTTCCTTTTCCAACGCCAGAAGGGCCGGAAATAATAAAAAGCGTGCCTTTTTTCATAAATTTACAAAATTATAAGAAAGCAATCAAAAAGAGACAAGATAAAAGGGGTTTCATAATGGTTGGGATTCTTGAAAATATCGAAAAAAAGCCTTTTTAAGGTTATACTTCTTGTCATGAAATCACTTCGAAAAGACGAACTTCTTCTTTATCTCCCCTATCTCAAAAAGGAGCTCGTGGGGAAGCATCTTTCGGGAATCACCCTGTTAGAAGAAAGCGCCATTGCTTTTAGGCCATCCGGAAAAGGTGCCAAGAAATTCGTGATCGATTTGGAAAACGAAAATCCTCTTGTGTATTACGAAGGCGAACCAATCGAAGTGAATTCTCTTTCTTCCCCCTTCTTCGAAGCTTTGAAAAGAGAAATTCCAAACCCTTACGTCCAAGAAATCTCCCTTTTGAATGACGATCGGATACTCGCTTTGGATCTTCTCATCGTCAACAAAGTCTTCAAAGAAGAAAAACGTTCCCTCATTCTCGAGCTTTTTCCCGCAAACGCCAATCTCCTCATACTCGATGAGAATCGGAAAATAATCCTTGCCTTTCGCTCAAGGGGATACGAATCAAAGCGGCCTCTCATGAAGGGACTTCTTTACGAAGCGCCAAAAAAAGTCGACATCCAAAAAGAAAAGTCACCCATTTCTTTTGACATCGATAAATATCTAGCAGAGGCAAAGCAAGTCGAAAAGGTTCTTTTGGAGAAACGGAAAAAAGCTAAGTTCGCGCCTTTTTTCAAGGAATACAAAAGGCAAATTAAAAGGGCCGAACGAAAAATCGATGCGATAAACAAAGACATCGAAGAAGCCAAAAAACACCTTGAAGATGGGAAATATGGCGATGCAATTTATATGAATTACGGTGAAATCCCTGCAAAAGCGGCTTCCTTTGATTTTGAAGGGGAATCCATCGCCCTTGATAAATCGATTTCTTTGTCGGCGAACGCCGAACGCTATTATAAGAAAGCCAAAAAAGCCAAAGAAACCCTCGAAAGAGGAAAGACGAATCTCCAAAAGGCCCATTCGGAGCTAGAAGACGCAAAAGCCGCCTTATACGAGCTTATGCATAGTGACGAGGCTTCTTTGGAGCGGTTTGCTCTTGAACATCATCTTTTCGCGAAAAAGGAGGTTTCTAAAAACCAAGAATTCGGAAGCGCCTCTCTCCCCTACTACGTAACCTATAAGGGGGTCAAAATACTCTTCGGGAAAAACGCCAAGCAAAACGACACGCTTTCTTTCTTGCTTGAAACCTCCAAAAACCATCTTTGGTTTCATATCCTTGGAGAGAAAGGTTCCCATGTCTTGCTAAAAACGGATAAACCGAGCGAAGAGCAAATCCATATGGCCGGCGAACTGGCTTTGCTTTTGTCAAACAAAGAAGACGGCGAAGTCCAGATGACGCTTCATAGGAACATCCGGAAAGGGAATGTTCCAGGCCAAGTTCTTTTAAAGGAATTCCAAACGATTCGAATCAAAAACATTTCCAAGGAAGCCCGAAATCTCCTTTTAGAAGCAAAGAAGGTATCAGAATAATCAATCGTTCTCAGGGAAGGCTTTCTCGTAAGAAAGTATATCGTTTGCAATCGCCTTTAAGGCCGCTTCCCTTCCCTTCATCTCGCCTACTACCGTGGAGGCGCCTTTCTCCAGATCCTTATAAACCCTAAAGAAATGAGCGATTTCCTTTGAAACATAGTCCGGAAGCTCATGAATGTCTCGATAGTTCGAATAAAGAGGGTCGTGAGCGCAAACGGCGATGATTTTCGTATCGCTCTTCCCTCCATCGACCATCTCTAGCATTCCGATAGGATAGGCAAGCGTCAAAGCCAAAGGCAAAATAGGTTCGCTACATATGACAAGGACATCCAAAGGATCCCCATCTTCGCTCAAGGTCCTCGGAATAAAGCCATAGTTATGAGGGTAATAAGTCGAAGTACTCAAGATGCGGTCAAGGATTAAAGATCCCGACTCTTTGTCGAGTTCGTACTTGTTTTTCGAGCCAGCGCTAATCTCGACGCAAGCCAAAAAGGCTTCCGGTTTAATGCGTTCTTTGCGAATGCTATGCCAAATAGTGTTCTTATTCATAAGCTTAGTCTAGCACATATAAAGCGCTACAAAAAAGAAATGGCTATCCCTTCTTTTCTTGGCTAGCACATGCCAAAATAAGAGGGTGAAGAAAAGAGCTTTTTCTTTTTTGCTATTACCCTTCCTCGTGGCTTGCTCGGAAAGTCATGAGCTTTTTCCTTTTGGCGAAGAAGTAGACCGCGAAAAGCCTTACGTTCTTTTCCGCTCTTTCCATAGCGAAGGAGAGGATTATGAGCAAATGTTGCCTTCCCTTTCTAGCGAAGTCGCCTTGGATCTGCTTAAGAATGGAGAATGTCTTTCTCTTTTCCTCGAAGCGAAAACGTGCGAGGCTTGCAAAGACATTTTCCCCACATTCAAAGAGGTTTCTAAGGAGTTAAACATCGAGACTTTTTCTATGACGAGCAAAGAAGCGAAAAAGCTTCTTTCCTATTTCCCTTTCCTCGAAAAAACAACTTTTTCCAAAGGAACGCCAGGTTGGTATCTTCTTACGCAAAATAAAGTCCAGGAAGTTCTCTATGGGACAACACGGGACAAAGAAGCGCTTAAAAGAAAAATAAAGACGACCTTTTTCGAGTTCGTAAGTCTTTATAACGCCTATCGCATCGATTCTTTCGAGATATGGAACGAAAAGAACAAAGATTTCTCGACGCCCACTTTAATCGTCGATAGAAGCGATTCCGAAAGCGGTCTCCTTTTTAAAAGGGACGCCCTTCCCTTTTTCGAGAAAAACAAGAAACCCTTTTTCATTCTCGATACGAGCTTCTTTGAGGAGTGTGAACAAACCGCAATAAAGGAGTTTTTCATAAAGGACGAAAAATCTTATCCAATCCGTTTTAAGAACAGCTACATTTCTTTCCAAGAAGCGCCCTCTTATTTCAATTCCCTTTTGGAATAAGATAGAAAAAAATCCCCGCAAAAACCTGCTTAAATAGAAAAATAACGAGGATTTGAAGGGATTTTAATTTATTTTTCCGAACGAAGCATTTTCTCGCCCATTTCGATGGCGCGATCAGAAAACTCCAAAGGAGCCCTTTGATTTTGTAAGATCTTTTTCGCTTCTTCTTCGGAAGAGGATATAAAAGCGCTCTCGGAAAGGATAGTAACCCTGTTATCATGCATTTTTAAAACGCCATGATAAAGGGCGAGATAGGTTTCTTCCCCTTGAGAGAGAGCTTTTAAAACGCCTTTAGGAGCAAGTTCCGAGATTATCGGCGTGTGATCTTCCAAAAGGCCGAGTCGCCCATGGGAAGTCGTCACATAGACGGCATTTACTTCTTTCTCCAACGCTTTTCCAAGAGGGGTTAAGACAAGAAGCTTGAACATTATTTGCTCTCCAAGGCGTGAGCTTTCTTGACGACGTCTTCGATAGTTCCACAATACATGAAGGCGCTTTCTGGCAAAGAATCATACTTCCCAGTAAGGATTTCTTCGAAGCTCCGAACCGTTTCCGATAAAGGAACGTAAACGCCTGGAAAACCATTGAAGGATTCCGCCACATGGAAAGGCTGCGATAAGAAATTACGCACGCGACGGGCTCGAGCAACGACCGCTTTATCATCGTCGCTAAGCTCATCAATGCCAAGAATGGCGATGATATCTTGGAGCTCTTTGTAACGTTGCAAAAGTCTTTGAACGCCAGAAGCAACGTTGTAATGCCTTTCGCCTACAATATCCGGATCCAAAAGATTCGAGCTCGATTCCAAAGGATCGACGGCTGGATAGAGCCCTAAGGCGGCGATGCCACGGTCCAAAATCGTTCGGGCGTCTAGATGAGAGAAGGTGGTCGCCGGAGCGGGATCGGTTAAGTCGTCGGCAGGAACGTAAACTGCTTGAACGGAGGTGATCGAACCGTCTTTGGTAGAAGTGATGCGCTCTTGCAAAGCCCCCATTTCATTGGCCAGGGTCGGTTGATAACCGACCGCGCTAGGCATACGTCCCAAAAGGGCGCTTACTTCGCTTCCGGCTTGCGTAAAACGGAAGATATTATCGATGAAAAGGAGAACATCTTTATGTTCTTTGTCGCGGAAATATTCAGCCATCGTCAAACCCGTTAAAGCCACGCGCATACGAGCTCCAGGGGGTTCATTCATTTGACCAAAGCAAAGGGCGGTATTTTTAAGGACGCCGGAATGCTTCATTTCATTATAAAGGTCATTCCCTTCGCGGCTTCTTTCGCCAACGCCAGCGAAAACCGAAATACCATTATGTTCGCTTGCGATATTGCTGATGAGTTCTTGGATAAGAACGGTTTTGCCAACGCCAGCGCCACCAAATAATCCAATTTTCCCACCTTTCGCATAAGGGCAAAGCAAATCGATGACTTTAATTCCCGTTTCAAGGATTTCATTGCTCACTTTTTGCTCGGCGAAGGTTGGGGCTTGGCGATGTATCGGGTTTTTTTGAACGTCTTTGAAATCATCCTCTAACCCATCGATAGGATCGCCTAGGACATTGAACATTCGTCCTAAGGTTTTTTCGCCGACAGGAACGCTAATTGGGGCGCCGGTATCCGTAACCTTCATGCCTCTGGCGACGCCTTCGGTAGCACCCATGGCGACTGTTCGAACAATGTCATCGCCAAGATGTTGCATGACTTCGACCGTCAAGGTGTCTTGCTCGTTAAGATGGACCTTAAGAGCCGTAAGCAAAGCAGGTAAATGGCGATCGTCAAAACGGACGTCAATAACCGGGCCAAGGGCTTCTACGACTTTTCCAAGTTCTTCCTTTTCCATGTTTCTCTCTCCTCTAATCATTTGCGTTCGCTCCACCCACAACTTCCGTGATCTCTTGGGTGATGGCGTTTTGTCGAGCTTTGTTATATTCGATGTTAAGCTTATGGAGCAACTCATCGGCATTGTCGTTCGCATTATCCATGGCCGTCCTTCGGGATGCATTCTCCGAGAGCTCGCTTTCCAAGAGCACGCCATAGAGAACAGACACGAGATAGTCCGGCATTAAAGCGTGAATCATATCATGAGCGCCACCTTCGATAATAGGCGGGCAAAACGAGTCGTTCCGCCATTCCTTCTTTCCGATTTGCACAGGCAAAAGCTGATAAGCCATCGGCACAAAGGAAATACTATTAACGTAATGGGTATAGAGAATAACAATCCTCTTATATTTCTTTTTGTTGAAGTCGTTTTTCAAGGCCATGCAATTTTCATGGAAAAGATCAAAATCCAATGAGGAATTGAGTCCTTCGAAATCATTCAAAAGATTCTTATAAAGCCCATTTCGCTGGTAATGATTGGAGAGCTTGCTTCCGACCGGCGCTAGGAAATCGGTGGGCTTCACGTTTTTTTCGATGAGCTTATAGATATTGTTATTATAGGCGCCGCAAAGACCCATATTCGATCCGATAGCAACGTGAAGGGTTGGCAAATCGCCTTCGTTTTCTCTCCCATAGTGGGAAAGAAGTTCGGGAGAGGCACCAAAAAGATAGCCCATGATATCCTTAAATTCGTCGGCGTATTGCTTCCCTTTGTCGTAAGCGAGCCGAAAACGTTTCGTTTTAACGCTGGCAATAAGCTCCATTGCCTTCGTTGTTTTTTCAGTCGCCTCAATGGAAAGGATACGACGTTTTGTTTTCGCTAAAGAAGTAGACATTAGGCCCTCGCTTTTTTAAATTCGGAAATCGCATCTTTCAATGATTGAGTCGATTTTTCATCGAACTCCCTAACCTCTTTTAAACCCTTTAGAAGAGGGACATAGGAACTAGAAAGATAGGAATACATATCTTTTAAGAAAGGGAGGACATCTTCTTTTTTGAGATCGTCTAAGAACCGTTCCTTGATAGCGAAAAGGTCGATGATCTCTTCCCACATCGAAAGAGGCTCCCAATTTTTTTGTTTCAGTGCCTCCATGACGATACCGCCATGGGTCAATATACGTTTGGTCTCATTATCGAGATCGCTTCCGAATTGAGAGAAGCTCAGATTCTCGTGATAGGTGGCAAGCTCGATTTTCAATGAACTCGAGACTTGCTTCATCGCTTTGATTTGAGCGCTCGAACCAACGCGGGAGACGGAAAGACCGCTATCGATAGCAGGGCGTTGGCCACTTGCGAACGCGTCGCTCATCAAGAAGATTTGCCCATCGGTGATGGAAATGATATTAGTAGGAATATAGGCGCTGATATCGCCACTTTGGGTTTCCACGATAGGCAAGGCCGTAATCGAGCCGCCGCCATATTGTTTCGAAAGTTTGCACGCTCTTTCAAGAAGCCTGCTATGAAGATAGAAAATATCGCCTGGATAAGCTTCCCTTCCAGGAGCGCGTCGAAGAAGAAGCGAAAGCGTTCGATAAGCAACGGCGTGCTTCGAAAGATCGTCTAATACAATGAGCACGTCTTTCCCTTCTTCCATCCACTCTTCGGCGATGGCCATGCCGCTAAAAGGAGCGATATATTGCTGAGGGGCCGGTTCGCTGGCGCTAGCGTCAATGACGGTCACGTAGTCAAAGCAGCCTCGATTTTTAAGTTTAGCGACAAGATTCGCCACCGAGCTGTTCTTTTGGCCGATAGCAACATAAACGCAGTAAACGCCCTTTCCTTTTTGGTGGACGATCGTGTCTAGGGCAATGGAGGTTTTGCCGGTTTGTCTATCGCCGATGATAAGTTCGCGTTGCCCTCTGCCGATAGGAATCATGCTATCGATGGCCTTAATGCCCGTTTCCAAGGGAGTATTGACGCTTTCCCGCATCATGACGCCAGGAGCAATGCGCTCAATAGGACGAGTTTTATTGGCCTTGATGGGCCCCAATCCATCGATCGGAAGCCCCAAAGGGGAGACGACACGCCCCAATAAGCCATCACCAACAGGCACTTCCACGACTTTCCCAGTCCTTTTGACTGTATCCCCTTCCTTAATCTGGAGATCGCTTTCCAAAAGAACGGCGCCAACGGAATCAAGGTTGAGGTTCATCACCATGCCATAAACGTCGTTTGGGAAAAGCAAAAGCTCGCCTAACATGGCATCCGCCAATCCGTAGATCGAAGCGATGCCATCGCCAACCGAAACAACGCTTCCCACTTCGTTATTTTCGATTTGGCCCTCATAGCCTTTGATCTGCTCTTTGATGAGAGCGCTTATTTCTTTTGCGTTAAAATTCATAGGACGTCTCCTTTCAATAGTGATTGGCGAAGGGCCTCTATCTTGCCTTCGATAGACGAATCATAGAGCTTTTCGCCAAGATAAACACGAACTCCGCCAATAAGGCTTTTATCAATGCGATTGGTAAGTTCGCATCGGATGTTTTTCTTTTTTTCAAAAGCGGATTCGATAGCCTGAATATCCTCTTTCGAAAGAAGGGATACGCTATAGACGATGCCTTCTTCGATGCAAAGCTTTTTGTTCGCAAGCGTGCGAAATTCAGTTTCGATTCTCGGCAAAAGCGAAAGAAGGTGTTTGTCGAGAAGAAAAGTCAAAAAAGCTTTAAGATGCTTCGTTTTGGAAGAAGAAAGAAAGGCGGAAAGAACCATTTCTTTTCGGGAGAAAGGCAAGACTTCGCTTGAAAAAAAACGAAGCGTCTCTTCTCCTTTTTCTTCGAACAAGAAAGAGACGACGTCATGAAGCTCTTCTTTATAAAGCGAAAGGTCTTCTCCGCTCTCTAAAGCCAAAGAGTACAAAGCGTTGGCAATTGAAAAGGATTCTCTCTCGTCCATTTTGCTTCCTATTTCTCCTCTTTGATGTTTTTCTCAAAGTTTTTCAAAAGCTTCTTTTGCGTTTCTTCGTCAAGATCCTTAGAAAGAACTTCTTTAGACGCGTCGATGGCAAGATTCACAATTTCATCGTGCATGGAATTCCGTGCCTTTGAAACGGCGCTAGCGATGTCCTTGTCGGCTTGTTTTTTGATGCGGGAGGCTTCTTCTTTCGCGCTATCTTCAATCTTTTTGGCGGCGATTTGCGCATCCTTTTGGGATTTTTCGATGATATTAGCGCCTTCGAGGCGGGCTTTGTTGACAAGCGCTTCGCTTTCCAAAGCCTTTCTTTCGTAAATTGCTTTCGCCTCTTCACTATCCTTGATGTTCTTCTCGATATGGTTTTTTCGAGCATCAAGATATTTTTTAATCGGCTTATAAGCGATGAAATAAAGAACCACGAAAAGAACGATTAACGCCAAAAAGTTAATCAAAAAACTCCAGAAATTGGGAAACAGCTTATTTAGGAAATCCTCTTGCGTGAATGGTTTATTCCCTTCGAGGATGAATGGCGTATAAAACATTGTTCTCCTACATGACAAAGATGATGAGAATAGCAATGATCAAAGAATAAATGGCCGTCGATTCATCAAGAGCGACCGCGACGATCATATTCGAGCGAAGCTTGTCGGCCATTTCTGGATTTCTTGCCATACCATCGATTGCATGAGAGCAAATAAGGCCTTCGCCGATGCTCGACAAGCATCCAAAGGCGACCGCAATCGCCGCCGCAATGGCGCGTAAACCTAAATTGATATCCATATTTTTACCTCCTATATGGCTTTCGGTTTCTTGTCTTTCTCCTTATTCGCTGACATTTCCACAAGCGGTCTTTCTTGAGCGATCCATAGAGCGGTCAAACTCGCAAAAACCAAAGTCTGGACAAAGCCAGAGAATAAGCTGAAATAAAGGTTCAGAACTCCCATCGGCATAGGAGCAAGGAAAACGCCAGTCCAATAAGGCCACATATTCCAATAGCTTTCGAGATTCGTTCCAATGAAGCCATTCACTCCCATAGCGCCGAAGATGGCGTTTGAAGCATTGGAAAGGGCCCATTGAATTAGGCCGATGATGACGCTTCCAGCCAGGCAATTGCCAAACATACGCATGGTGGTGGAAATAATCGGGGACCACATGGTGATAAGGTTAATCGGCAAAAAGACCGGAATCGGCTCGATATAGCGATGGAAATATCCAAAATGCTGGTATTTGATGGCCACCGCTTGAATGATGACAAACATGATAATGGCTAGGCCAAGAGGAACCGCAAGCCAATCCACAACGCTTGGGAGGCCAAAAAGGGAAAAGATAAAAGAAATGAAGAGATAGGCGAAAAGGGTCCAAAAATAACCACCGTATCCTTTTGCGCTTTCCCCCATATTCGATCCCACAAAACTCTGGCACATATCGTAATAAAGCTCAGCGAGAAAGAGTATGCCCTTTGGCTTTTTGAGGTACTCTTTCTTCTTTAAGCCAATCGTGGCGCGTATGCCGACGATGGCACCTATGAGAAGAAGAACGGCCATGATAAGAAGAGAGCTCAGCAATGGCGCGTCAATGCTATCGGCGCCATGCCATTCAAACATCGATTCAAGACGGGCTTGGGAAGCAGCGTCAAACACTTGGAACATCATTTGATTTCCTCCCCTCGCTCTTCTCCTGGAAGAGGCATTGTTTTAACGCTCTTATTTCCTTTTTGCAAATAGGCCAAAAGAAGAAGCAAAAAAGGAAGAGGGAGAAGCGAAGCGGCTGAAGTATAGAAATTAAAAGCGTCGAACCCTCCGAACCACTCTTTCTTAAAAGAGCAAATAGCGCTCACAAAAAGAACCGCGGCATATCCTAAAAATCGCAAACCTAAGCAAAGGAGGGTAAAAGCGAGACTTCCTTTCTTGGCGTCCCTTCGTTGAAGGCTTTTCCCTTGAAAACACATCGACCAATAAGAAAAGAAGCTAAAGAGCGATCCAAGAAGCCAACCCAAGGGATAGGAATAGCCTTCTATGTCATAGAAAAAGAAAAGAGGGCAAAGGCAAAGGAAAACAAAAAGGGCAAGAACGCTCATCCAGAAATAGACGTGTCCTTCTTCGCTTCGATTGCAGTACCAATTCGCCAGTCTTTCTCTCATCGACGTAATGCTACTTTCCTTTAAAGGAAAAGTCAAAGAAACGAAAGACTTTCTTCCAAGAACACAAGGTCGAAGAAAAAGAACATCGGCCGATTATTCCATGGGCGATTTTAAAGAAATTGAAAAGAATTTGAAACCGCTTACAAAATTATCAAGATGAAACTTGTAAGAGAGGGACGCTTTAAGTAGAATGAATGGCTAAAAGATTGAGGTTCCATTATGTCCTTTAAATTGAAAATAAATAACGAAGAAAAAGCGTTCGAGAAGAAAGTGATGTTGCTTTCGCTACTTGGCGAAAAGGAAAAAGAAGAAAAAGACATCGTTTGCGCGAAGGTCAATAACCGCGTTCGCGAGCTTACATATGAAGTTTATTACGATGCCGAAATCGAATTCCTAACAGTCAAGGACCACGAAGCCATGAAGATTTACGAAGCCTCGCTTCGCTACGTGCTAGCCATGGCTTTCGCACGCGTTTATCCAAGTCTAAAAATTCGCTTTGCCTATAACGTCAGCCGTTGCATCAGCATCCATATTTTGAATCCAGGCATCAGCGCCACCACCGCAATGCTTCTAAAAATCAATCACGAAATGGAAGAGATCGTGAAAGGGGATTATCCCTTGAAGCGGCTTATCGTTTCGAAAAACGATGCCCGCAAGATCTACGAAGAACAAGGCTTTAGCGATAAATCGGAAGTTTTGGATTATCGTCCAGAAAAGACCGTCCACCTCTATTCCTGCGATGGATATCTCAATTACATGTATAGCCATCTTGTGCCTAGCACCGGCTATGTGAAACGTTACAAAATACGTCTTTACGCGCCTGGCTTTTTAGTGCAATACCCACGAAGCGAGTGCGATGGAAGAATCCCTGATTTTGAGGATGCCCCCACTTTCGGACGCGTTCTAAAGGAATCCCACGATTGGGCGAAAATAGTTGGTTTTAATACCGTTTCGCTTATCAATAAGGAAATCGCCACAAGCGGCAGTGCCGAATTCATTAACATTTGCGAGGCAAGACATAACCGCCAGCTTTGCGAACTCGGACAACTTATCGAAGACGACATTGGCGACATCAAACTCATTTGCATCGCCGGTCCTTCAAGCTCTGGCAAGACCACTTTCGCCAACCGTCTCCGCATTGAGCTTTTATCGCGAGGCATTCGGCCGATCCGCGTTTCCATCGACGACTACTACAAAACGAAGGAAGAAATTCCCCTTGGATCCGATGGCGAAAGGGATTTTGAAGCCCTTGACGCGCTCGATATCGATTACTTCCAGCAAGACATCCTTTCCTTGATTTCGGGGGAAGAAGTCGACCTTCCTCGTTTCGACTTCACCTTAGGACACCGCGTCTTCGGAAGGAAAGTGAAGCTTAGCAAAGATCAACCCATTATCATCGAAGGAATACACGCTTTAAACGAACAATTGACGAATAGCATCCCCAAAAGCGACAAATTCAAAATCTTCATTTCCCCGCAAGCTCAAATCAATATCGATGACCATAATCCCGTCAGTTTGACGGACTTGAGGCTCCTTCGTCGCATCGTGCGCGACCAGAAATTCCGTCATAGTCCGGCTGAAGAAACTTTCTCTATGTGGCCTAAGGTCCGGGCTGGGGAATTCAAATGGATTTATCCTACCCAAGAAGGAAGCGACTACGTTTACAACAGCTTTTTGCCTTATGAGATCGCCGTCATGAAAAAATACGCCTACCCTCTTTTGGCTTCGATTCCTAACGAATCCCCCTATTATCCCGATGCAGGACGTCTTATTAGAATGCTGAAGTTCTTTACCGACATGTCCGATGAATGGGTTCCCTCGAACAGCCTCATGAGGGAATTCATCGGCGGAAGCTGCTATGCCGACGTCTAATAAGACGCTTCGTTCATAGCTAAGCGCTTTTCTTTTCGTTTAAAGAGGCAAAGAGCTTTTGCTCATAGCGATAGCAAGAAAGAAGCTCTCCGAAATAAAGGTTTCGAAGGGCAAGGTACCTATTTTTCTCTTTTTCAGGGACGGTGCTAAGATACAAAGAGCCAAAAATCTTTTCAAGGCGAAAAAAGGACTCATAGAGATTCAGAATCGTGACGTAATAGAAATAGTTCTTTTTCGAATAGATGAGCAAAGGGGAACTATGGGCGATTTCGCTCGACATTTCGTAAACTTTCGAATATTGCCTTAGATTGGCGACTCTTTCCACCCCATCGCGAAAATTGAGTTTGAATTCCTCGATTTTTCCATCGCGGACATCGAGTATCGCCAAAAGCCAACCATATTCGATGTAGCGTTTCATGTCTTTGCTTTTCAATTCGAAAGAGCGCATCCCTTCTTTTATTTGTTCGAATACTTTATCCGTCTCTTCTTTGCTCGCTAAGCCACCGCGAAAGGCGACGGCATATTTAAGATGCTTTAGATAGGCATCGATAACGTCTTTCCCATAACGAAGCATCACTTGCAAAATGCATTCGTTTTCATGCAACGTTCGCCAAGTGCTAAAAGCTTCCGTCTCAAAACCGTTGGTAAGAAGCATCACGATGCATTGGGCCATGGAAAAGCCTTTGCGGAGAATATCAATCACCAAAGTCTTGTTGGGTTCGCCACTTTGATAACGGGAAAGCATTCCCAAGATGAAATTTAAATAAAGATTGATAGTGCTTATTTCGGGAGCGAAACGATTCGAAAAGTTTTGGTTCTTATAAGCCAAATGCTCATTGGTGTAGTACTTATCAAGCACTAACGAAAGGAGCAAAGACTCATATTTGGGATCCTTTACGATGTCGCTTTCCTTTTTATCGGGATTCGAACGCAAAAAGAAAACGTGCTCGTTTACCAAATAAAGGGTGATTTGCACGGGATTTAAAGGGATTTGAGAGAAAAAAGAGCTTTCTTCGTCTAGGGACGAACCACTTTCGATAGCATCCGAAAAACACTCATAGAGGAAATCGCGATCCACGCCTTTGGGTGCGTGAAGCGCCTCTAAGAGTTTTAGAAAATTTTCCTTCGTTATTTTTTCTTGCATCATCTTATTTTAGCTCATTTATCGAGCTAGAGCCTATCGAGAGCAAATAAGTCCTCGTTTTTCTCTTGAAAACTCTTTCGACATATTCCTTGTAGGAAGCCAATTGATTCCGATAAGAAGGGTCATCGACTTCTTTGCTCTTAAAATCGATGATATCACATTCATTTTCGCTTACGAGCAAAAGGTCGATAGAGCCATGGAGGTTTTTCTCCTTGTCGAAGAAACCGTATTCATGGAATTCCTTATATCCTTTCCGTTCTTGGAAGAAAGGGAGGGCAAGAAGCGTCTCAACCTTGTGTTTCCCTTCCCCTAAATAGGACAAATCTGGCTTCTTTAAGGAAACGAAAGGAACGTTTTGAAGGATCTTATGGAATTTGAGACCATAGGATATTTTGGCATAATCCAAAGAGACCATCTCGTTTTTAGAAGCACGATTCGTTAATAGTTCTTGGCCTTTGATGTCAATAGAACAAAGTTTAGGAGTTTTTAAGAGAGGCACTTCGCGACCCTTTGTTTCTTTTTTTGGAGTTCGTTTGGGAGAAAGGGATTTAAAGGAAGGGAAAGCCTTTCGGCTCACGAAGAAGAAATCACGGTAAGAAGAAAGGTCTTTTAAAGAGGCGTCAAGGAGCTTGCCATCCGGATCGACCTTTATTTCGAGCAAATGGCGGGAAACAGGAAGCGTTTCCTTTTCATCGTAGAGAGGGGAAAGATAGATAAGCTTATCGATGGCGCGAGTCGCTCCAACATAAAGGATTCGCATCTCTTCGTTTAAGGCTTCTTGCTTTTCATTTGCCACATAGAGCCTGGAGAAAAGATTGGGGACGTTTCCTTTGTCGGTGAAAGTAGGAAGCAAAAGCCCAAAGTCTTTGGAAACGTTCCAAGACGTTTCTTTGGGGATGTTTTTAAAGAGGTTCGGATAATTCGAAGCGAGATAGACAATGGGAAACTCCAACCCTTTCGAAACGTGGATGCTCATCGCGCGAACGGCGTTCTCGCTTTGGGGAGGCAAAGAGACCTTCTCTTCCGTTTTCCGTTTTTCCTGTTCAAGGAAATAAGAACAGAATTCGAGATAGCTCATGCCAAGCCGGTCGGCAACTTTTGCGCTTGCTAAAAAGGTTCGAATCTTTTCGTAGTTATCGACTAAACGACCGATGTAAGGAAGATTCTTATAGAACGGATAATAAGAAAGAAGCGTCTCCACGGCTTCGCTTGGGGCCATTTTCGTGAGTCGAAGGAGAAGAGAACCAAATTCCTTCCAAAAAGCGCTTTTCTTATAGGAACCACTTTGAACCTCGTCAATGAGTTCTTTGTCCTTCCGTTTTTCGAACAGATAACTTCTTTGAATCGAAAGATAGGAGTGTTTCTCTTCGATTTCATCCTTGCCATACGCCAAAGAAAGACGCAAGAAACGCCTAAACAAAAGGAAGGTATCTTCACCCGATAAATCCGTTTCAGCACTTGGCGCGAAGGGGATTTTGTGCTCCCCGAAGACTTTTAAAAGGGTTTGAAAGCATTTCTTTGAACGGCACAAAATCACAAAATCCTTGTAATCCGCCACTCTTTTCTCGTTCTTCGTCGTAACGATATAGCGTCCGACTTTATCCTCGATGTCACGAGCAATCAATTCCGCTTCAATTTCTTCTTTGGATTCCCCTTCCTTTGGCGTATAGAGAATCTTCTCGGTTTCATAAGAAGCGGAGCGATTTTGGCCAAAGGTTTTGGCATTTCCGAAGAGAAGACGTTGGGACTCATCGTAGTTAATGCTTCCTCTTTCTTTGCTCATGGCCTCTTCGAAGAAACCGTTGATGTCTTCGATGACGTTACGTGCACTTCGGTAATTGACGTTCAAGGTAATGAGCGTTCCATCTTCTCCTTTGGAGTAGCGCTCGAACTTCTCAAGAAAAATAGCTGGATTCGCATAACGAAAACGATAGATGGATTGTTTCATGTCCCCTACCGCAAAAAGATTGTCATGAGAAACCTTTCTTAAAAAGGCCTCTTGCAAATCGCTTGTGTCCTGGTATTCATCAACCATCACATATTTGTAGGAATGGCGAATCTTTTCGCGAATGGATTCATCTTCAAGCACTTTTCGCGCCAAAAAGGCGATATCCGAAAAATCATAGACATTCTTTTCTTTCTTATAGGAAAGAAGCTTCTCCCAGAGTTTTTTTGCTAAGAAAGCATATTCCTTTATATAGGGAATGTTTTTCTTTTGAAGCGCGAGATTGTCCTCAAAGGAACCGATACCCTTAAAAGAAGAGAAAAGGGATTTGATCCGGGCACTAATCGCTCTAGCGGCCGCATAATCCTCAAAATCCAAATAATGGAATTTCTCGTTTTGCTTATCCCCTTCTTTTAACAAGCGAAAACGGCCATCCTTATAGGGAGAAGAATGAGCGAGAAAGTCGGTATTGGCGGCTTTAAAAAGAGCGTCAGGATCTTGGATGTCAGAGAAAGGCGTCAAGAAAGACAAAAGGAAAGCGGCGCATTCCGAATCGCCAAGGTTATTCGCCTCTTCGATCAAAGAGTCGATTTCCTTTTGCTGGTAAGCGATCCACTCCTTCTTTCGCTTCTCGAAATAGCCTGGCGAAAAATAATCTATCGCTAAGGAATCGAGGAATTGAACTGGGTTTTCTAAGATGGACGAAGAAAGGAAAAGGGAAAGGACGTTTTCTCGGATTTCCTCGTCGTCCTTAAAGGCGAAGCGAGAGATAAGAGCTAAAAAATCCGAATCTCTTTTGGCATAGAGATCATCAAATATTTCATCTAAGAATTCTCTGGCTTTCAAAGAAAGAAAGTTTCCTTCGACGATGGTAACGTCTTTGGAAAGGCCAAGATGCTGGTGGTATTTCCGGACGAGGCTATAAAAATAGCTATCGAAGGTTGTGATGTCGCTTGCTTCAACCAAGGGGGAGAGGTCTTCTTTTAGCTCACCGGACTTAAAGGCCTTAAAAAGGCTTTCTCGAATGCGGGATTTCATCTCCGCGGCGGCTTTATTGCTGAAAGTCAAAACGAGAATTTCGTTAATGGCAGCGCCTTCTCTTTCGGAAAGAGGAACATTCTCTTCCTTTTCCTTTTGCCCTTTTAAAACGATTTGCTTTATGCGCTCGGTCAAAACAGCCGTTTTGCCACTTCCCGCCCCAGCGCTCACTAAGAAATTGCCATGACGAGAGTCAATGGCCTTTTGTTGATCCTCGGTCCACTTCATCTCCTATTCTCCTTCGCTTGAGCCTTCCTCAGCCGCATCTTCCTCGTCAAAGGCGAGCGTTCCATCTTTTTTATTAAGAAGTGGAAAATCCCTTTCTTTTCGAAAACAGATATCGCGATAGAGACAACCTTGGCAAGCGTCTTTTTCCTTAAGACGAAGAGGCGAAATGGAATAATCTCCGAACTCTATCTTTTCTTTTGCTTTAAAAAGGAAAGAAAGGAGCGTTTTGCAAAGATTTTCGAATTTTTCCTCTGTGAATGCCTGCTTATTATTGCTTAACCCAGCCGTTTTCGAAATATTCATATGGGCGAAACTAAGACTCGTCTCTTTTTTTTCGTTTTTCCATAGTCCGACATTTTTCCATAGAGAATAATCATCAAGATAAATGCCATCAAGCCGCATTCCTTTGGCATCGTCTTCATCGTATTTTTCTGGGCGTTCGCTATTAAAAGGAAGATTCAATAAAGGGGCGATAAAAAGGCCGGCGATTTTGAAATCTTTGTAGTTCTCGCTATGCTTTGCGTAAAATAAATAGAAAGGGAGTTGCGAACCTAAGCCGAACTTTTCGAAAAGTTCCAGATCAAACGTCGTCGAGCCGCTTTTATAGTCGACAAGGCAAAGATATTTTTCCTCCTCTCCAAATGTCACGATTTTGTCATAGCGGCCATAAATGGAGAGGTCGGAAGGAGTCTTGCTTTCGAAAAAGCCTTCCAGAGAAACACGAATATTCGGCAAAGTCTTATCAAGGTCATCGAAAAAACGGACATTCTTTTCGCTATAGGGCTTAAGATGTTGCAAAAAGAAACGTTCTTTTTCCGAGTAGTGCGTCTCTAAAGAAAGGCTTTCATAAGCCTTTTGGTA
Source organism: Caryophanales bacterium UBA6356 (assembly GCA_002440125.1). Classification (GTDB taxonomy): domain Bacteria; phylum Bacillota_I; class Bacilli_A; order RFN20; family CAG-826; genus UBA4951. Next base: position 19,598 of record DJRQ01000017.1, read on the forward strand.
GAGTTCGTCAAAAGAGAGAGAAGGATCTTTGTAATGATCTTCCAAAACTTTATGGAAGTAAGTTCCGAGTTTCATTCTCCAAGTTTCTTCGGAGGGGTCGATCCTCAAAACGCGACGAAGGAGATAACGGAAAGGACAAGAAACAAGGTCATCCAAGCTTCCCTGGGAAAAAGAACGCTTCTGAGGGACGCGAAGGTTCTCTTGAAGCCGGTAATCATAAAGCCGGAAAGGCGGATCGGCAAGCTCTTTCAAAGGCGCAATACGAGCATCATCTTCGTCATAATCCGTCTTTTTGTCCAAGAGCATCGAAAGAAGATAAGCGCCTTTGGAATGGGAGTATTCGTATTCTTGGAAAGGTGGTTTGGCTTTTTCGATATTGAAAGAAGAGGCGAAACCGCTAGGGAAAAAGGTCGAGCCGAACGCTCTTTCCTTGTAAGTGATGAGCCGCACTTTCCCACTTTCCAAAAGCGAGGCAAGTTCAAAAGAGCTCTCTTTGTTTTTTTCGCTAGCGCTTTCTAAGCCCAATCTTTCTTTCTCTTCGCTTGAAAGGAAGCCCTCATCCTTAAAGACGTTCGGATAGACGCCCATTGCAAAATGAAGGCAAAAGACTTTGGCACCATCTGGGGCCAAAAAACCCTCTAACAACGAAACAACGTTCTTTTTCTTAATCTTCTTTGCCTTCTTCTCTTTGGCAAGCTCGTCAAAGAGCAATGCCATTTTTTCTTTTTCGTCGAAAGTCCCAAGAAGATCCACCGCTTCTTTTTCGAAGGAATCGAAAGAAACATCTGGAAAAGCAGCTTGGGCTTCATTTAGGGAATCATAAAAATCTTGGTCGAGATATGCCTTTCGGAAGAAGCGGTATGCGGGGTGATCGAAAAGGCGAATCGTCGAAGGGATATCAACCTCAAAACCATAAAGAGGAGCGAGGTCTTTCAAATAGAAATAATGTTCTTCCGTTACTCCAGCTAAATAGATATCGTCTGGCGAAGTATGATGAACATCGATTTCATGGGCGATTTCATTGAGAACGAAATGCAGCTCTTCATAGACGTTTTTAAAAGAATAATAGCATTTTGGCATCTCTTTCTTGGGCAAAGAAAGAAAGCTAACCATAAGATTCGAAGAACAATTGCCAATCGTCTCACTCAATCGTTTCGTCTCGCCATACCCAGTGATAATGATGTGTTTGGAAACGAAATCCTTTTCAGGATAGGAGTAACGCCAAAGATAGCCCAAATCGAGCAACTCTTGTCTTAAGGTCTTATAAGGAGCGAGCTTCTCCAAATTCGCTTTTTCGAAAAAAGGCGCGCAAAAGGCGCTTAAAAGCTCTTTGGAAAATTCATAAGAATAGCCTTTTTGAAGGAGATGCCTCAAAGAGCGAGGATCCTTTTGAAGTCCAAAAAGAGAAATGGCCTCTTCCTTGGTAGAAAGAGCAAGGTCCAAAAATCTTTCTTTGGGACCGCCCTCCAAAAGGCTTTCTTTAAAACTAAGAAAGTCATCCTTTAAAACATTTGGGCATATAACGCAATAGGGGCGGTCTTCCTCGAAAAGAATTTTCATAGACCCATTATGGGTCTAAGCGAGAGAAAAAGTAAAGCCTATAAAATCAAGGGTTCTTCACTTTAAAAACACGGGTGGCTTTAACGGCCGCTTTCCAGCCTTGATAAAGCTTCTTGGCTTCTTTCGGGTCCATCTTCGGAGAAAAGAGTCTCGCGGAAGTGTGGCACTTCTCCACTTCTTCGAGACTCTTCCAAAAGCCACTCCCTAAGCCTGCAAGATACCCAGCCCCCAAAGCCGTCGTCTCAACGCATTTGGGGATACGGACCTCGACGCCAAGGATATCGCTTTGGAATTGCATCAAGAGGGAATTCGCGCTTGCTCCTCCATCTACTTTTAACACTTTCAAATCAAGTCCGGCTTCCTTTTTCATCATATCGATGACGTCTTTGGATTGATAAGCGATGCCATAGAGAGCGGCCCTGGTGATATTGTGTCGATCCGCGCCACGCGTAAGGCCAAAAATAGCGCCTCTTGCATCGTCGTCCCAATAAGGCGTGCCTAACCCCACAAAAGCAGGAACGAAATAAACCCCTGCCGTATCGGGTTTTCGCTTTGCGTATTCTTCGCTTAGCGAGGAGTCTTTGAACCAGTTCATTTCGTCACGAAGCCATTGAACAACCGCTCCACCAATGAAAACCGATCCTTCTAAAGCATAGGTTGTAATGCCATTAATTTTCCATGCCACGGTCGTTAGAAGCCCTTTTTTCGAAAGGACAGGCTCTTCCCCGATGTTCATAAGCATAAAGCAACCCGTCCCATACGTATTCTTGCTTTCCCCTTTATGGAAACAACATTGTCCAAACAAGGCGCTTTGCTGGTCACCGGCAACGCCGTGAATATGAACATGCCCCCCAAAAAAGGAAGCTTCGCCGAAATCGGCGGTATTTTCTTTGACCTCTGGAAGCATATTGGGGTTAATGTCAAAGAGTTTGCAAAGATCCATGTCCCAACGCATCTCAAAAATGTTATAGAGGAGAGTTCTCGAAGCGTTGCTAACGTCGGTTGCATGAACTTTCCCCTGGGTCATTTTGTAGATAATCCAACTATCGACCGTCCCAAAAAGAAGTTCCCCTTTATTCATCCTTTCTTCGCCGTTTTTGGCGTGCTCTAAGATGTAGCGGATTTTGGAGGCGCTGAAATACGGATTAATGCGCAAGCCCGTCTTTTTTCGAATGATGTTTTCTTTGGAAACGTAGCGGTCACAGATCTTTTGGGTTTGCTTCGATTGCCAAACAATCGCATTCGCTATGGCTTTTCCCGTTTTCTTCTCCCAAACCATTGTCGTCTCGCGCTGGTTGGTGATGCCTATCGCCTCGATTTCATCCATCGAAGCGCCACTTTTGATAAGAAGCTCGTTTATCACGTCAACAACGCTAATCCAGATTTGGTCGGGATCTTGAAGAACCCACCCGGGTTTTGGATAGAGGCATTCCACGTCCCTTTGGGCTTGGAAAAGCTTTTCCCCGGTTTTCGAAATCAAGATGGCACGAGTCGAGGTCGTTCCTTGGTCAATTGACAATATGTATTTGCGCATAATCCTATTATAAAAGGGCTCTTTTGTT
>DJRQ01000055.1:0-235 GCA_002440125.1 Caryophanales bacterium UBA6356
AACGCGAAGAAATCGGCCTGAAAAAGAAGCTTGGCCAGACACGTCATCTCTTAATCTCCCAGTGCCCTGCTTTGTCGGAACCCACTCTCTCAACCAGCCCTTTTTCTCTCGATTGGCCAAGTGCGCGAAGAATCGCTGTCTATGCTTCCCGATCTTTTCCGAAAAGCCTTCGATGGCGATGGCGTTGTCTTGGGAATCAAGCGGAGGATGGCTTTTTTCCGTTTCACTCAACTTT
>DJRQ01000055.1:257-2790 GCA_002440125.1 Caryophanales bacterium UBA6356
TACAGTAGCGTTTTCCCGTTTGCCCTCGAACCCGCTCCTGTCGAAAGGGATCGTCGCGGTTATCGCGGACGTGCCGAAACCATAGGCCTTCGCGCCGTATTCCCTGACGACCTTGGGAACGCCATGCCCCGTCTGCTCGACGATGTGGCGCCTGAGGAAGATCTTCATGAGCTCCTCCATCTCTTCTTTGGAGATCCATTTGGAACGTACCTTCTTATGTTCTTTTTTCTCTTCCATGGATGCCTATTCTCCTTTCAATTTAATTCGCACGTTTTTGTGCATTTTATTTACAGGATATTGTATACTTAATGCGTAAATCCGTGCGTTAGCACAAGATTATGTATTAAGGAGATGATGCTTATGTACATTTCAAGAGATTCCTATTTAGACAAGCTGAAGGCCTCCATCGGCAATGGTATGGTCAAAATCGTCACCGGGCCGAGGAGATGCGGGAAGTCCTTCCTTCTCTTTCATGTCTTCAAGGATTACCTCCTTTCCTCAGGTGTGAAGGCTGACCACATCATTGAGATGTCCCTCGACGATGTAAGCAACATCAAGTACCGAAACCCCGTCGACCTGTCTTCCTATTTCAGTGACAAAGTCAAAGACGGTTCGAGGTACTATTTTCTCATCGACGAAATCCAGTTTTGCAAGAGCGTTGACAACCCCGCCTTCAAGGGCTATAAGGTCGAGGACGGAAACGCCCCTAAGGTCACTTTCTACGACGTACTCAATGGTTTCTTAGGCCTTAAAAACGTCGAGGTCTTCGTGACCGGGAGCAATTCCCACATGCTTTCCAGCGACATCGCCACCGAATTCCGTGGAAGGGGATGGCAGATAAGGATCCACCCACTTTCCTTCAAGGAATTCAAGGAAGCGAACGCCCAAAGGAATTTGGACACTTTGTCCTTATGGAAGCAGTACTACCTTTATGGCGGCCTGCCTCAGATTTCCCTTCTTCCGGACGAGCCATCGAAACGCGAATACCTAAAACAAGTGTTCGAGAACACCTACATGAACGACATCATCGAAAGATATTCGCTAAGAAAAGACTCCGCAATTAGGGATCTGGTAAAGGTGATGGCCACCAGCGTCGGATCCATCGTCAACCCGACCAAGATTGCCAATACCTTCAAGTTGAAGATGAGATCCATCATCCAACCAATTACAGTCTCCAAATATATCGAGCACATGGAAGACTCCTTCCTGCTCAACTCGGCAGGCAGGTATGACCTTACGGGGCGCAAGTTCATCGGTGCGTCCTACAAGTATTACTTCGAGGACATGGGACTACGTTATGCCGCCTCCGCCTTCGTCGGAAAGGATCAGGAACCCCACTATATGGAGAACGTCATCTATAACGAGCTCCTCTATCGTGGTTACCATGTTTCCGTTGGCGCCATAACCGTTTTCGACCATTCCAACGGCAAGACTCAAAGGGTAAACCTTGAAGTTGACTTCATCGCGGAGAAATTCGATCAAATCATCTATATCCAGTCCGCTCTATACATTCCGGATGATGAGAAGATGGAGCAGGAATTGAGGCCTCTTAGAAAGGTAGGCAATTCCTTTAAGAAGGTGCTGATCACCAAATACGAAGGGAATGGCGCCTATGACGAATATGGAATTTTGCATATGAACCTCTTCGATTTCCTATTGAATGAGAAATCCTTGGATTGATCGTCGTCTTATCGAGAAGCTTAGGCTTTATGGGTCTTGTTTTTTCTTATGGGAAATTCACTTTGCCTCTTTTTTCTGCTCGCCTAGTTAGTGCGTAAATATGTGCATTCGCACACTTTTTTGCATTAATCAACCAGTTGCCAATGGCCGCTTTAGGGCAAATTGGTTCCTGGATAAACAACCACCATCTCTCTCGTTCGGCGAGAAAGCGAGGGAGCCTTGGCATTTCGAGGTTACGACGATGAAATCCCTTTCATTCTCATTGAAATCCCCACGACTCTTGCAAAACTTCAGAATTTTGTTCATGTAGTTTGGGGTCAGGCTGAAAATCATGCACAACGGAGTCGTTGATGATGACCACGTTCTTCATCAAGCGCAAGGAAAAGCCGTTATCTTGGTACTTCCGAACGCCAACATGGTAATCAAATCAATCTCCAAGGCATATAGAAGATGCCCTTTAAGGAATCGGTCAACATCCTATAGCAAAAGAATGTCCGACATAGGAAGACGAAGAAAAAGTCTTTAAACCACCCAACAGTCCGCCGAATAGTTATGGATATATTGTTCTCGAATTTTACAATGAAAATCAAAAAACCTCTTAGCAAAGAAACTAAGAGGCCATATATGCGATGGTGCCCGGCGCGAGAGTCGAACTCGCATGGATTTCTCCGAACGATTTTGAGTTTCTTTTGAATCCTGCGAGTTGTTGCAACTTCAGCGAGATTCAAGGATTGGAACTACCGAATTTCCCGATGGCCGCATAGGTTCTTGCCAGCCATCAACGAACCGGATTGAGAAGAGCCGAGCCGTTTCCGTTTCGTCTCTTTTCCAAAAAGAGTGGAAAACATGCGTG
>DJRQ01000060.1:0-30637 GCA_002440125.1 Caryophanales bacterium UBA6356
CATAATTCGGGACACTCCCGTTTTTACCGCTCTTTTTTTTGAAATCTAGATAACCATATCAACAGATTCTTCGAACTTTCCATCGTGGTAGAGGATGGTTTTCACTTCGAATTTCATAAAGGTCAAAGAGATATTGTTTTTGTCTATCGTTAGGGTCGTTTGACAATCTTGGCGAGAGCAATTTTGCAAACGGATGATGGTTTCCTCTTTTTGGAGTCCTTGTTTAATTGTGACGACGTTAATGGAATCGTTAGAAGTCTTGATTTCTATCTCTTTTCCTTCTTTTACGTCTTTCGTCGGGAAGATATTCCAAACGAAAGGACGTTCGCTAAAGAGATCGGCGTTTCTTTTGAGTTCTTGCTCTTTTGTCAGAACAAGACGGAACCTAAACCGTCTTTCTCCTTGGTCGATTTTCGGAATGAAGATGTTCGGGCGAACTAAAGGCCTATCTTTCGAGATGGGGTGGGCACAATAAGTGGCCATTCTTAAAAGGGTCAGATGGATGACGCCACCGCTATAGGAAGAGCCGAAGGAATCTGGGGTAAGAATCTCAAGATAGTTTCCATCCTCTTCTTTTAAGGCGAGGAAATCATGGGCAACGCATTCTCTTCCATCTTCAAAAAGCTCTTCGTAGCCGAATATCTGTTCACCAATATACCTTTTGCCTTTTAAGGGAATATCAAGCTTATAGGCTTTATTGATCTCGTTAGGGAAGAGCGTTACATCAACATCGATGCCAGGTCCTTCCTTTTCGATGCGATAGCCAAGTCTTAAGCGGGTATTCCCATCGCCAAAGAAAGCTTCTGCTTCCAAATAGATGTCGCCATCTTCGATGACTTCTAACGAGTGAAGGCCGCTAAAAACGCCATCGGGTTTCTTTAAGAAAGCGAAGGGGTGAGGCTTTTCTCCAACGTGATCGAAATTCATGCCCCATGGATCTTCGTAGTCTTCGTAACACATAGGTCTAAAAAGAGGTCCGTCGGCATATTCCTTGCCATCAAGAACATAACTCTCGATAAGTCCCGTTTCGGAAGAGATGACGACCCTCTTTTTTCCATTATCGAAAACTATGTCTTGATCCAAAGGATATTTTCGATGCTTATTGGGGGCGGTCACCGCGGTGAAACGGGTAAGGCCTAATGGTTTTAGCTTCGCTTTAAATACGACCTTCTTTCGCCAATCCAAAGCCAAGTTGCTCGATTCTTTGACGTTTTGGGAGGGCAAAAGATTCCCCTCTTCGTCATAAATAAGAATTCTTGACGCGTCTGGCGCGTTCGCGTCGTTTCTAAGTATCGACATATCGCACTCCAAAAGTTGGGTGCTTTCGTAGGTTTTGGGATTATAGGCGAAGATAGGATAGGTTCCCTCTTTGGCGACTTCTTCCCCTTTTAAGAGAGAAAAGAAAGCTTTGGCACGGATTTTGTTGAGGATATGGAGTGCATGATCCGAATAAATGCGCCCATTGTTTTCGCCCGCTTGAATCATGGAACCCGGAAGGATGTCGTGGAATTCAACGTTTAGCATGTCTTCGGTTGCCTCGTTGAATTCTTTCGTAGGATACTCCATTTTGCCTTCCAAAAAGGCGAGGGTGGCTATTTTTTCAGTGCTATAGAGTTCTCTTTCGAGCGTCCGATAAGCTTGTTTCATCCCCGTCATTGAGGTATAGCAGCCTACCATGCAAGAGATAAGACTCTTATCGAAGGTTTCTTTGGGGTTTACTTCGCTAAAGAAAGCGTCTGGCGTTGAATGAACGATTTCGATATCCTTTCTTTCTTTTTGAAGTTTTTCGATGTCGTAAAGGTCTTTGTCGCTAGGACCGCCGCCATGATTGCCTACGCCCCAACAAGAAAAGGTCACTTCTTCCTTTGGGCTTCTTTCTTGGATGTCCCATTCGATTTTCTTCGCGGCTTGTCCCAAGTCGCTATTGTAAGAGCTCGTGCGGGCGGCTTTGATAACCGATCCATCATAGCCTTCCCAAAGGAAGATTTCGGCTGGGAGCTTTAATTGAAAGGGGTAAGGGCGCATAAACATATAGCTATCTTGCCCACATTTCTTAAGAATTTGCACGAGGCCTCGGCTATGGCCGAAAGGATCGAAATTGACGGCTGTCTTGGGCCAATAGCCAAAATTCTTAAGGAAGTAGATTTTGCCTGTTTGAAGTTGTCGCACGATCCCTTCGCCCGATGGCAAAAGGCAATCCGGTTGGAGATACCATCCTCCCATGATGTGCCAAGAACCCTCTTTCGCTTTCTTTTTGATATCCTGGAACAGAGCAGGGGCGTATTCTTCCGTGTATTGGTAAAGAGAGACTTCGTTATGGTTAAAGATGTAATGGTGTTTTTCCATGAGGCTGGCCGCGCTTTGAAAGGAACTTAAAGCGGCGCTCGCTCCTTCTTCCCATTCCCATTGCCAAATGGGGTCGATATGGGCGTTACAGATGAGATGACATTTTTTCATCGTTGACTCTTTTTGCGAGTAAGAAATTTCCCACTCACTATAGCAAAATTTTTTGCTTCTTTAGGAAATTATCCCTGCTTTCTTTTTCTAAAAAGAAGAAAAGCAAAAAGATGGTCCAAGAGAACAAAAAAGAAAAGGATGCTTTCCCTTCCCTTTTAAGGGAAGCAGGCATGGTCTAAAATTTTCGCCATGGAAGAAGAAAATGAAGATCTTGGTTATCAATGGCTCCCCGAAAGGCGAAAAGTCTAATTCCTTTCAGGTTGCGAAAGCGTTTTTAAAAGGAATAAACGAAGGAAATGCCGGAAACGAAGTGGAAATTTGCCATCTCTCGGATAAAAAGATCGGCCATTGTCTTGGTTGCTTCGGTTGTTGGAAAAAGACGCCTGGCATCTGCGTTTTGAAGGATGATATGGCTCAAATCCTTAAGAGAGTTATCGAAGCCGACCTCATTCTTTACTCCTTCCCTCTCTATTACTTTTCCTTGCCAGGTCTCTTGAAAAATTATTTTGATCGCCTCTTGCCTTTAGCCCTTCCTTTTATGGAAGAAAACACGAGTGGCATTGGGCATGGTGCTCATGCCGCTCGATATGATTTATCGAAACAGAAGATCGTCGCCATTTCCACCTGTGGTTTCTATACCGCGGAAGGCAACTACGAAGCGGTAAAAGACATGTTGAATTATGTCTATGGCAAAGGGAACTACTTTTCTCTATTCGTCGGACAAGGAGAGCTCTTTAGCATTCCAGAGCTGCAAGAGAGGATCTCGGCTTATCTAACAAGCGTCCAATTGGCCGGGAAAGAATACATAACAGAGGGAAAAATATCAAAAAATACCCTGCAAATCCTCGATGAACATCTTTATCCAAAGGATGTCTATGAGACAATGGCGGATGCTAGTTGGGGAGTTAAAAAAGAAGGGGGAGAAAAGGTAAGCGAAGCACTCTCCTTTACGAGACAAATGGCCGCTTTATATAACAAAGAAAGTTTTGATGGGAAAGAAACGCTTTTGGAGATCAACTATACCGATAGAGGCGAAATGTACTACCTTAAACTCGGGAAAAGTGGCTGCGAAATTCTTTTGGAGGCGCCTTTCCCTCCTACAACGACCATATTGACCCCTTTTGACGTTTGGAAAGACATCGCATCGAGAAAGATCCGAGGGGATGAGGCCTTGATGAAAGGCCTTTATCGCGTGGAAGGAGATTTTGACCTCTTGCTCCATTGGGACAATTACTTCGACTATAAAACGAAGAAAGCCAACGGGAATCACACTATCAAGGAAAGAAAAGCAAAGACGACAATGCTCAATTTTTTGCTTCCGTTCATCGCTTTCTTCGTCGCTCTTCCTATCCATTCTTTTTATGGGGCTATTGCCGTTTTGCTTTTTGATTTTTCCTGGGCGATTCTTTCTTATCGGACAAGAAAGACTTTTTTCGATTCTCTTTCGCTTTGCCTAAGCGGCCTTTTGTCCTGCTTCGCCTTGCTTTTTGGGGATTCTTCGATTCTTTATCTTGTTCCTTCTTCTTACCTTCTTTTTGGGCTTGTTTGGCTTATAACCTCTTTTACGAAATTGCCCGTGAGCGCTTATTACTCCTCGAATGACTATGGTGAAGAGGATGCCTTTCAGAATCCCATCTTCATAAAGACCAATAAAATACTTTGTTTTTGGTGGGGGGTTCTTTATTTGCTTACTGCTGTTTTCACCTTTCTTATGATGTATTTCTTTGAAGATTTCTCTCCCTACCTTGGCCTTATTAACAGCGTGGTTCCCTTCTTCATGGGTTTATTCACGAAATGGTTCATTTCCTTTTACCCCCGATGGATTGCCAAAGGGAAGAAAAAATGACCTTTCCCACTATTGCTCTTTTTGAGGATGTGAAAAAATAGAGAGGTATGGGAAAAATTCATTTTGGGACGGGTGGGTTTCGAGGCCTTATTGGAGAGGATTTCACTTTAGAGAACATTCGCCTTTTGGCACGTTCTTTAGTGGAAATCATCTATCGAAAGAATCTTAAAAAAGAAGTCGTTATCGGTTATGATCGTCGATTGCTATCGCTAGAAGCAAGCGCCGAAATGGCCGATGTTTTCTCTCATAATGGCATCAAAACCTCTTTGGCCAATACCGATTCTCCAACGCCTACTATCATTTTCGAAACGTTGAAGCGGGAGCTTGATCTTGGCTTCATGATTACGGCCAGTCACAATCCTGCTTGTTATAATGGCGTGAAGGTCTTCACAAAAGGTGGCTTCGATGCCGATGTGTGTTTCACTTTGGCTATTGAAAGGGAATGCGAAACGCTTGGAAGGAACACTTCCCTAAGACGCGAGGTTTCTCTTCCCATTTCTTCTTTCGATCCCTTAAAAGATTACTTCCAGTTCCTTTGTTCATTCGGGAAAGGGAGGTTAACTCATCCCATTCGTTTGGCCTATGAAAACATCTATGGGACGGGCGTAAAGGTTTTGGAGCCTCTCTTTGAACATCTTGGAATCAATGAGTTTCTTTGCCTTCATAAAGAAAGGGATCCGTCTTTTGGGGGCAAAGTGCCAAACCCCATCCCCAAAAACTTAGAAGAACTTCGGACGGTTGTTCTTAGAAATAGGCTTGATGTCGGATTTGCTGCCGATAGCGACGCCGACCGCCTTGCCGTTATTGATGAAAAGGGAAATTATGTCTCTGCCAACGAGATACTTTGCTCTCTCTACTATTATTTGGTGGCAATTTTGAAAAAAGAGGGAGATGCGGTGCGTAATCTCGCCACTTCTTGGTGTCTCGATAAAATCGCTCATAAAGCCGGTTTCTCTTGCCATGAAGTGGATGTAGGCTTTAAAAACATCACCCGAAAGATGTTAGAGACAAACGCTTTGCTAGGAGGCGAATCTAGCGGTGGACTTACGATGCGTGGCTATCTTAAAGGGAAGGATACTGCTTTTGCCGTTTTGCTTTTCTTAAACATGATGGACGATTTAAGGAAGCCCGTATCGCATATCATCAAAGAAGCGAAGGATTACGCTTCCTATCGCTCTTTCGATAGCGAAGACGTTTGCTATCTTAAAAAAGGAAAAGAAAAGGTTATTGCGGAGATTTTGAAAAATAAGAGTCCTCATTTTGCTTCATGCATCGTAAGAAAAGATGTCATGGATAGGAATATCCGCTTCCTTTTTAGGAAGGATGAGTGGTGCCTTCTTCGACTATCGAATACAGAGCCCTGTTGTCGAATTTACTTTGAAATGAATAGCCTCGAAGGACTTCAAAAAGAGAGGGAGGAACTCTTTTCTTTCTTAAGAAAAGAAGGCCTAATCGAAGAAGAATGAATTTCCTTCGAAATGGATTTTCGTCCCAAAGAAAAGAGAAACGAAACGTCTCATATAATCAAGGTCCTTTAGCCCCATTGTTTCATTTGCGCTATGCATGGCAAGTTGCGGCAAGCCAATATCGCAAGAAAGAAGGGAGAGCTCGCTGTTGGAGATGTTTCCTAAAGTGCTGCCTCCACGAAGGTCGCTTCGATTGGTGAATTCCTGATAAGGGATATTCTCTTTAGAAGCCACCATTTTAACGATGGCGCTTCCTAAAGCGTCCGTTGTATAGGACTGATTGGCATTCGATTTGATGACAATTCCTTTATTTAAAAGAACGTTCGTTGTTTGATCGCTTTTTTCGAGGTGGTTTGGATGATTCGCATGGGCGTTATCGATGGAGAGCAAAAAGCTATTGGCGCAATCTTCTTCCAAATGGCCTTCGAACGCTTTCGAAAGGCGATTATAGGTGTCTTTAAAGAAAGTGCTATTGGCTCCTTGCCGTGACAAACTTCCGACTTCTTCGTTATCGAAAGAAGCGAAGAGGGATATCTTCCTCTCGTTCTCGGATTCCAAAAAGCCAAGAAGCGAGGAGTAAACGCTCGCAAGGTCATCGAGCTTTGGAGAAGAAAGGAATTCCTCCTTGATGCCAAAGGCCCTAGGCTCGTCGAAGTTATAGAGATAAAGGTCGTGGCTAAGAAGAGAAACGCCTTTCTTTTCGCCGAGTTCTTTAAGAAGGAAGGATTCGAAGGAATCGTCTTCTTTGAGATCTTCTCCGAAAAGAGGCAATAGATCCACGGCCGGATTATAGGCATATCCATCGTTAATATTCCTATTCATATGGATGGCAAGATTGGGAATAATAAGAAGAGGGCGATTGATGTTGAAAAGCTTCTCTTCAATCTTCTCCCCTTTTCCTAACAAAACTCTTCCTGCCAAGGACAAAGGGCGATCAAGCCATGTGCTATGAATCATGCCGCCATAAGGTTCAACATCCAAGAGAGTGAGGTTTCCTTTCTTCACGAAAGGATGCGGTTTTAATTTGTAGGTAGGCGAATCGTTATGGGTTGCCGTTCCTAAAAACGATAAATCTTGGCAATTTAGCGGTATTTTAAAGGCAATTATCGAAGAGCTGTTTCTTCTGACGAAATAATTCTTTCCCTTCTCGACGATGAATGGTTTATGCTCATCGAGCTCCATAAAGCCTTTTTCAAGGAGTTTATCGGAGATGTTCTTAACGACATGAAATACGCTTGGCGAGTTCTTTAGAAGCGAAATGATCTCTTTTGTTTCCTGATTCATTCTTTTTCTCCTATCCCTTTCATTATAGGGTTTCTTTTATTTTGCTTCGATCCTTCTTTCCCATATGTCTTCGAACATTGGAGAGCAGTATGGATAGTGGCGCCATAAAGTGCGCGCGAAAGCGTTATTCTCGATGTCGCTTTTGGCAAATATCGTAGATAAAGAAGCAAAGTTCTTTACCTTCTTATGCATGAGGTACTCGAAAGCGAAGGATGGCAATAGAGCGATTATCAAAGATGGGTTGGGGCCAAAAGAGAAGACCAAGGCTAAAACGCTCGAACGCTTATCGGATACCGAAGCAAAGAAAGAGAGCATGAAAGTAAATGAAATAAGAAGTGTCTCTTCTTCGCTAAGAGGGAGCAATAATTGCAAAATCCCGGCAAAAAGAACACCAAATAGGTTTCCGATGGCCAAAGAAGGAATGATGTTTCCGCCTGAAAAGTGAGAGGTAAAAGAGAAGAAAGTCAAGAAAAGGCGAACGAAGAACAAAAGGGCTAGGGCGCCTAATCCTTCTGTTAAAAGAGTGACGTTTTCTTCGATGAGCTTGGCGCCACTCCCTAAGGAAAGAGGGAAATAATAACGGCAGAAAGGGATAAGCACAATCGCCCCTATTATGGAAAAAACATAGGTCCAGGTTTTTTCTCGCCACAAAAGATGCCTGAAAAACCCCAAGCCTTTGGCGTAAGCGTAAGCGAGTCCAAAGGATAGAGGCGCGATGAGGAGCGGGATCCAATATTGTTTTAAAGCGGACCAAGGAATTTCTAAGACGTCCCATTGGAAGTCGTTAAATATGAAAGCCGCCCCGAAATTGTCTTTGTATTCGGGCCAATAGATAAGCCCTTTTAGGCATGCATAAAGAAGATAGGACATGATGGCGCATATCGAACCTTCGAGAATGAGCTTATATTCCTTCTTGAAATATCCTTTTTCGAACTTATTGGGGACGAAAGAAAAAAGAATGCCGGCGATGGGATTCATGAAGGCCAATGAGAAACCTACGCAGGATCCGACTTTTATGGCGCGGAGCAGCCTTTCTTTGCTTTCTTCGGAAAAGGAAAAGACGAAAGCGAAGCAGACCGCACCCATAAAGACGCTAGGCGCTTCTCCACCTAAGGCTAAGCCCATAAGGAAAGAAAGGGTGCAAGTGACGAAAGAGAAGATGATGGCTTTAATGAAGCGGAAATGGACGCCTCTTTCCATGAAATAGGAAAGAACGGGAACGCTGGAATTGCGGATTCGGACAGTCGATAACATACGGATTTCGATAACCGCTAAAGAGGCGACTAGAACGATAAGGAAGCTAAAGCCCAAGCCATCGGAAAAATAATCATAGGAAAGAACCTTGTTGCTATATTTCATGAAGATATGAAAAGGCAAAAGAACGCCTACGGCTAAGAAGCTGGCTAAAGACAATAAGAAGATTAACTTCCCCTTCGATTTCATACGCTCGGAATTATATAACAAAAAAAGGAAGCCCGCCGAGACGGGCTAGCGTTTACTTCAATTTCGTGAAGGATTCTGGGAAAGTCTCCCCGTCTTCTTCCCAAGTGATGATGATTTTGGTGTTCGAATATTTTGTTTCTGCCTTATATATCGACAAAGACGTATTCGTCCAACTTTCCGCAGGGAAGCTCAATTTCTTGTTTTCGTATTTCCATCCAAATGTATTGGTGCGACCATATTGTTTGAATGTCCCAGTTCCATCGTCCTTAAAAATCATGGAAGAAGTGTCTTCGTCCCCCTCCCATTCGCCAATAAGCCAAGCAACGTCCTCTGCTGGAGTTTGGCCTTTTTCTTTGACTGTAATTTCAATCTTTTTGGAAGTGATGCTTCCTGTTTCGTTCTTGAGATAGACCTCGCTTGTGCCCACCGTTAATCCCTTGACGGTCAAAGTCCTTTTGTCGCTAGAGAATCCAACGATAGAGAGGACCGATTCGTCAGTAGAAACGGCAGAGAAAGGCTCTTCCGTTAGAGCGTCATAGACTTCAACCTCAAGATCGAGCGTCTTATCGATTTCCACCTCTTTGCCATTTTTCGCGGCTAAGTAAAGGGCGGTGATGGGAGGGGCCACGACGGTGACATCAATCGTTTCGACGAAGGAACCAGAAAGATCGGAAATCGTCAAAGTGGTCGTTCCTTTGTTCTTTGCCTCAAAAGAGCCGATGCTATTTTTGAATATGACATCCGTATTGCTCGAGGAAACGATCTGGATTTCATTGTCGTTTAAAGCGGTATTCGGTAAATACCTCTCCACTTCAAGATGGACCGTCTTTCCCATAACGGCTTTGCCATTATTGGCTTTGATATCATCGTAAGAAGAGACGTAGAAGGTAGGGACAGAAGTGACAAAATAAGGCGTGACGTCAAATGTTTCTTCGCCGATTTCGCCTAAGAGGAGAGTTCCTTTTTTCGAAACTTGTGAAAAGGGTTTTCCATCCGGATCCAAAGGCCTTTTCGCTTCGTCATCAAACTCCTCTTCCGACCAGATTTTTTTGGTGAAATCGATGCTTTGAAGCTTATCGTTTTCCGAGAAAGAAAGATTGGCTTCGGCTGTTGTTGTTCCACCTAAATAAGCTCCTAAGGCTATGGAATAGGTGTTGTCCTTGTTTTTTTGAATCGGAGAAGCGGTGGTGCCGCGCCCTTCTTCCAACAAAGACAAAATATCTTCCGTCATCCAAGAGGCGGTGTAAGGAGCTTCTTTAATAAGTTTTAGCGCGTTTTCTTCGGTGACATAGTTCTCGCCTTCTTCGGTTCCGACATTTTTCTTATCCGCCTTTCGAGATGTGAAATTCTCGATGTCGTAAAAGAAACCGTTTTGGATGCCACGATAGTAAATCATGTTATTGACGGTTTCTTCTTCGAATTCAGCCCGCCCTTGAATAAGGATGCTCTTGGCGCCGATAGTGACCGTCCCTTCGACGGTTCTATCGCTCTTATCGACGAAGGAATATCCTTTAAACGACGTCGCTAAGATGTTGTTTTTGATTTCCTCGAGGGTCTTTGTGACTGGAATCGGAGTGCTGCTTACAGGTGTCGAATCGGAGGTGCTACTTGATTTTGAGGCCTCTTGATTCGAGGCGCACGAAAGAAGAGTCGTACTAGAGAGAAGAAGCAAAAATAATTTTCTTTTTTTCATTTTTTCAATCCTTTTTTTATTCGTTCGATGAGAATTCGATAGGAAGTTCCGTTTCTTCAAAATTTTGGTACGTCACCAGAGCTTCCCCTTCGATATCGTTATAGTAGTCATAGTAGCTAAAAGTAATGGATTCAAAATTGCCTTTGGTGTCCAAGACGATCTTTAATCCTGAAGCGTAGGCGGCGTAATAGTCTTTTTGCAAGGCTGGGGCGGTCAAGGAAGTGACGCTTGCTAAGAAATCTTCGCGCAGTTCGTATGTTAGGCCATCTTCGCTAGGAAGGAAAAGCTCGGGAGCGAATCCTCTGTAGTTTGGATAGAGGCTACTCTCTTTAAAGGATTCGTCATCGTCGATGGCGATGGTTTCTTTTCCTTGGCTATCCGTGGTCACATTGAAGGAGTAGAAACTAGAACCGACTTTCTTAAAGCCATGGCTGGCCCCGTTTTGATCTAAGGCATCGCTATAAATGCCTTCTTTGGTGTAATAGGTGTTTCCTTGAGAATTGCCGCTCTTGGTTGATAAGGCGGTGTGAGCGGTGTAGTTCTTTTTCCCCATTTTCTTATGGAGGGCGTAAAGGGCATCTTCCAGTTTTTTATGTTCCGACAGGGTTTTATAGGGTTTTAAATCGGGGGCCTTCGTCTTCTCTCCCCAGATAAAGGAGAGCTTAAAATGTTGGGAAGTGTAGATATTCCCAAGAGAACTTGAGGAATTTGTCCATATGTCGATGCTCGAGAAAATGTCATTCTCAATAGTCATAGAAACTTTTTTCACGGAAATGCTTTGCTGGGTCAAAGAAACGGCAAAGGAGACGAATTTCGGTTTGAGGATATAACTCTCTTCGAGCGATATGAAACTTGTGTAGGAAAGCTCTTTGAAAGGGTTATCGAAATTGTCTTCGAAGATAATGCCGCCACCTTGCGAAGAAGGGATAAGCTCGTCGATGACTTGGTTTTGCAAAGAGATTCCTCTTCGATATGTGAGCCCGTCTTCCTTTTCGAAATAGGTGGCTTCATAGGCTTGGTCGTAATTCTTTTCGTCGATGGAATAATGGTAAACGACTTGGCTTGTTAAAGCGCCTTTCGAGAAGATGTTATGGAGATCGAAATAAGTACTATCCTCGTTCTCAATCTCACCCTCTTCGTCATAGACCGTATAGACTTTTCCAACCACACCGAAGTCGTTGTTCTTAGCGTGTTCCAAAGCGCCCGCTAAACCTTGGCCATAGTAAGATTGGGAAGGTGTAGGTTCCTCTTGGGAGCCACAAGAGGCTAGCGTTGTCAAAAGAAAAGGAGAAATAAGAAGGATTTGCAAAGATTTTTTCATTTTTATTCTCCCACTGGTGTCGGCGTCATAGGAAGAGCGGTAGTGCCGACGTCTTTTATCGTGTAGGTAAAGGTATCGCTGCTACCTTCGATTTCGCTATAGCCATGGAAACCCCAACTCTCGATTTCGCTTTCAGCATTCATATTGAAGAAAATTTTGTCGGCGACATAGTATTCGTCTTGCTTGTCGTAAAATGGCGTAATCAAACGATGGATTTCTTCTACGACATCGGGGTTCGAACATAGGAAATTTCCTTTGGCTGTTTTGCTAAAGAATTCGGGAGCGAAGGATAACAAATCGGGTTCGAGGTCCTCTCTCTCATGGATGGCATTTTTTGGATTATTGACGGGGTCAAAATAGACGACATCCCCTTTCTTGTTGATGACTTCTCCATTGGGTTTCTTATTGTCGAAAATGTAATAACGGAACCAGTGGAATTTGTCATCACCCCCTTTATTGTAGCCAAGGCAATAGCTCTCAATTTGCGGCCTGAAATCGCAATAGAAGGCATCTTTTGTCGCGAAAGTGTTGTAAGTAAGGTCAATGTCGCCATCATCGGTGACGTCGCGAGTCGAGATGGTGTAGTTTTGGGTTTGGATCTTTTCTTGAAGCTTTTCGAAGGCGACCTTTAGGACGTCATGCTCTGCTTTATGCTCTTTCTTGGTGAGATTTTCGATTGTGACTTCGCTTGGATAATACAAGGTGAAGTTGGCATCGAGAACGAAATCCGCTGGGTCGAAGGAGACATCTTTCCGCGGCTTGGTGGTGATGACGATGTCTTTGAACTCATCTCCATTAAGCGCCAAGGAAACCGAACTAGTCTCCACATCATAGAAGTTATAGTTGGTGGTGGTGTTTAAAGACATCAAACCGTTGAAGGAGGAAACTTTCTTTTCATCGATAAAGTATCTTCCTTCGACCAATGTGAGATCTTTGGGTTCGATGTTTTTGAAGGGATTCAAGCAATAATCGCTGTATTTAAGGGCTTTTTTGGCTCCAAGACCGTCATATTCGTGGAGTTCCACTTCGTTTTGAAGGGTGAGCTTTTGATATGCTAAATTCCCGGCGTCATTGGCTTCGAAGCAATAGGTGAACGTTCTTTCAATGCCGTTAATGTCTTGATATGTTTTCGTCCATTCAAAAGCCTTTTCGGCAATTGTGAAATCCATCCCTCCTTCATCGAAGCTTTCGGCATCATCGATATAAATCGAGGTGACATCCCCAGAAAAATTGACGTTTCCTTTCGCCTTCGAAAGGGCTCTCCTTATATGGACTTCGATGTTGTCGTCTTGACTATCTTGATTTGGCTTCGTTTCATTGTCGCATCCTCCAAGGGAGAGGACGCTTAACACACTGAGCATGAGCGTTACACTTTTGCTTTTCATATTTTCCTCCGCAAAACAACCTTAAAATCATGAAGTAATCGCTAGGAATGTCAATTGCTATTTATCGTGTGCGCGTAAAGAATAAGGAATGTGGAACAAACTTTTTCTTTAAGAAAAACCGAAATAAATCGGCTCTTTCGTTACATAAAAGAGCGAAGAGGAGATTGGCCCAAAATTTCTAAAAGGATGGGTGAAAGATGTAATTGACGGGGCAAGTCGTATCAATCCAATTCCTGTTTTCCAATTTCGAAGGCAATTGATCGGTTCCGAAGAAATGAACGTTTATCCCTTTCTCCGTCGGAGCATAGAAAACGGGTCCGTCGATGTTCTCGCTAAAGGAGAAGCCGTCTGAAGGCAAGTAGATGTTTTCCGCTTCGATATGGACGTTATCTAAGAAATTGATGCCCTTGGTATTGTTTAGGACCAGGTTCTTGACATTGAGGAATCGAACGTTATTGAGGCTGAGCTTCTCGGCAATGACATTGAAGTTGCCGATTCTTCCTCCGAAAGAAGAATAAATAACGCTTAGGGAGGAAGAAAGATTTTGAAGAACGAAATCGTCCATATCAAGATTCTTGGCATCGAAATAGTAAATGGCGTTCAAATTGGCACTAAAGACAAGCTCTTTTAGATTTTCCGTTTGAAGATTGAGATTGTTTGCGGAGATTTCTATTTGCTTGTCGCCGAATTCGATTTTGCCAATGTAGATGCTTCCGAAAAAGAACGAAACCAGATTGTGTTCGGCGTTATTCGATATTTTCACTTCTAGAGGACTATTTTGGTTTCCGATGATGCCGAAATCACGAAGACTCGCCAAGCTTCTATCGTAATCGCCTTGATAGAGGCTTGGGCGGCCGGTTTCGATGCGTTTGATGGCGCGGCAGCCATTGAAAATATACTTATGGAAGACGGTTTTCTCGGTGATGTTCGGAAAATGAATTTCTTCCAAGGAGGTAAGTCGATCGAAAGCGCCATCTTGGATTTCCATGCCATCGCCAAGGATATTAAGCACTTTGACTTGGGAGGAGTCTGAAAGGGCCCCTTTCTTAATGAGATTTATCGGAGTTCCGTCGATTTCCGGAGGTATGGTAACGGTGTCTCCTACTATGTCGGTGATGCTATTAATGGTCAATTTGCCATAACGGTCGATATCGTAATGGAATTTGATCCCCTTCCAATTGGGCTCCAAAAGGACATCTTCTTTGTAAGAATACGTCCAAGGCAGTTCGATTTTCTTTCTATCGATGGACCAATAATCGAATTCTTTTCCTTCTTCGATCGGAGTTGGGAGGGAGTTGATAACTTCGCCATAAGAGGCAACCCTGCTTTCTTTTTCGAGAGAAGAGTGGTTAAAGCGATAATGAAATTCGTTTTTGATCCAAGAAGCGTGAAGGACCATATTGTCTTCGAGAACGGTTTCCTTCGTAAATGGTTGGCCTTTATAGGTGTAGCCATCTTGCAAATAGCCCTCTTTTTGAACCTCGGGGAGCAAAGGGAAAGAATCGGCGGAATACTTATCGAATACCCATTCTTTGCTGGAGGAATTCTTAAACGATTCCCCTTCGTTAAGCTCTATTTTCAAAGTCACGATATTTAGGCCCCACTTAGGGTAAATGGTGGCGTTTTGCGTAACGTTTTTATATTGGCCAACCCATTCGTAGTTATAGCCCGCCTTCGGGATGAGAGAGGGCGGGGTGGCAGAGCTTAGATATTCAACCGTTTCTTGTTTTAGCGTTACGCCGCCGATGGCCTCTTTAAAGGTTATTTGATACGTCTCTTTCTTGAATATTCCGTATAAATCGACGTCTTCAAGGACGGAATGCGATGCAAAGTTCCATTTCACGCCTTTTGAATCCTCGTAACCGACGAGATAGTGTCCTCTGAGGGAATAGTCAAGATAAGGAACAAGGCCGCCTTTTCGGACTTGCTTTTCCTTTGCTTCGCCTGTTTCGCGATAGTGGTAGGTAACTGTAAAGTACTCTTCTTGAATCGGATCGATACTTATATCGCCCTTAGAGGAGGAAGAGGCATCGGAGCCATCTATCGTCAGAGACTGGTAGACGTTGAAAGCGAAACTTGAAACGAGGAGTCCCGACAAGACGCTAAGAGCGATGATGCCTCCCTTGCCTAACCTTTTGCCCCCTTTTAATGCAGGGACTGGCATATCAAGATCCTTATCCTCTTCTTTGGCCTTCGAGAAATAGAAATCCTCATAGTCGTATTCAAATAGGTTCGCAAGATCGATGAATTCCTTAATGGAAGGCAAAGAAGCTCCCTTTTCCCATTTGGAGATTTTTTGGGGATTGATGGAAAGCTTCGTCGCTAAATCCTTTTTGGAAAGCAAAAGGCGATCGCGGCTATATCGGATCGATTCGCAGAATCTTTTTTCGTTGAACGTGGCTTCGCCGCTTTCCCATGGGGCGAGGGCGTTGATATCGCCGACTAAAAAAGAACGAACGCTGATGTCGAGGGCCTTGCAAAGATCGCCCCATAAACGCATATCGATTTGGACAATGCCTTTTTCAAAACGGGAGATGGCTTGAGCTGTGTAACCAACCACATTCCCTAGGTCTTGCAAGGATAGATTTAACTTTTTTCTCTGAAAGGCGATGATTTCGCCATACTGGGTACACATAGTTATGATTATTATGCGTTAAGAAGATGAATAAATACACGTTTTTCGATTTTTATCGAGGCCAATTATTATCTTTACAATACCGCTAAGGAAAAGAAAACTATCTTTCGTGGAAGGGCTATTAACTGAAAATGAAGGTTAATAGTCGAAAATTGTTCGATATTTCTCAAAAAATGTTCGTTAATCTCTTGTTTTAAACAAATAATTATTGAAAAATGCATTTTGTTTATAACAATTTCTGTTCTGTTTGTGTGTTTTTTGACTATTCCAAACTAACTTATAGTCATCGACAGGCGCCGAATGTTGATAAATTGCAAAGGATAATAAATTTGCAAGAAAGGGGTTTATATGAAAAAATGCGAGGCGATCTTGTACATGTATTCCGAACTCATGAGGAATCGTGAAATAACGAAGGATTCCATGATGGAAAAATGTGATATCCAGCCGATGACTTTCTCACGCTATATTGCTGAAATCCGTACCTATTTCATGCAACACGATGCCTATTTTGATGTGATTTACGACCGCAAGAACGAAAAATATCGTTTGATTGGCGATCCGACGATGTAGGGAAGGGTTGCTAGAAGCTTCTCTTTGAGGTATACCGATTTGGTCTATGCTCTTATCTATCGGAGAGATACTTCTCGACACCTTTATCAAGTCAAACGAAGAGGGGTATGATGCCATCCTGAAGGTGGGAGGTGCCCCTTTTAATTTGGCCGCACGCGTCTCTTTAAAGGGAGTTCCTTCTTCTTTTTATGGCGCTATCGGAGATGACTTGTTGGGAAAGATGGCGTCGGAAGAGGCAAAGAAATACCCTCTTTCCGCTTGTTTCCTTAAAAGGATTCCTCGGAAAAGCACGACTTTGGCGGTAGTGACTCTTTTGGATGGCGAACGTTCTTTTGATTTTCTACGGAAGGACGAAACGGATTGCTTCTTGGATATCGATGATTTGAAGCGCTTTTCCTTCTCTTCAAAAGACATCGTACATTTTGGCTCTTTGCTTCTAACTAACGAAAGGGGATATCGCTTCTTAAGAGATGCGATTGACTTCTTGAAGCCTTTTTCTTCTCGCCTTTCTTTCGATATGAATGTCCGGAAAAAGGCTTTCTTCGAAAAGGATGATCGCATTAAGGAAAGATATCGGAGCGTTCTTAAGGAGATGGATTTTGTTAAAGCGAGCGATGAAGATTTTTGCTGGCTTACTTCCCTAGAGCCTTCTTCTTTCAAAAAGGACTTCTTGAAAAAAGATTCCTTTTTCTTTTTGACCCATGGCCAAAAAGGGAGTGAAGCTTATTTCGAAAAAGAAGGGGAAGAGGGCGTAAGACGCTTCTTTGTTCCTTCTTTGAAAGTAAAATCCATTGATACCACTGGGGCAGGAGACGCTTTTTACGCCTCCATTTTGACTGATTTTTTGAGAAAAGCAGATACGAGCGATCTCGCTTCGATTTTGTTGAAAGCAAACCGAGAAGGAGCTTTGGCAACGACTTACAAAGGCGCTCTTCCGAAAGTCAAATAATAAAAAAACACTGCAAAAGGCCAATCTTTTAAAGAAGAATCTAGAATTTCCTTCTTTTTTGCTTAGAGGTGCTATCATTTTCTTAATAGGAGACATAAACGAATGGAAAAGAGAACGTTGATCACTGGCGCCGGAGGCGGACTCGGAAAAGAATTCGCCTACCTTTTTGCGAAGGATAAGAATGACCTTTGCCTGGTCGATATCGATCCGAAAGGATTAGATGATACCGAAGCTTATGTTTTAAAGAAAGCGCCTGGCACGAAAATCGAAAAAATCATTGCCGATCTATCGAATAAAGAAGATCTTAAAAAGGTTTTTTCTTTCACGAAAGACGAAGGCTATTTCGTTAATAATCTCGTGAATGCTGCTGGTTTTGGCGATTGCGCCGACTTCAAGGATATGGAGATTGAAAAAGAGCTCCGCATGACCGACGTCAATTGCAATGCGCTTCTTTATTTCACTCGCGTCTATCTCGATGACATGTTAAAGGAAAACGAGGGGCACATTATCAATATCTCTTCGATCGCGGGGTTTGTCCCTGGTCCTTATATGTGCACGTATCACGCCACTAAAGGGTTTGTCCTTCTTTTGGGTGAGTCGATTTCTTATGAATTAAAAGATACGAAGGTCAAGCTTTTGACCTTAGCTCCGGGGCCCTTCAATTCAAAATTTGTTTCGAAAGCCCATAATGACTACACTTTCTCGAAGATTAAGCCCGATAGTGCGCTCAAGGTGGCTCTCTATGGCTATAAAAAATCAAAACAAGGGAAAACCCTTGCTATCGTTGGCTTCAAGAATCGTTTGACTTGCTTTGCGCCTCGTTTCTTCTCGAGAAAATTTGTGACGCGTTGCAGCGCTAGAACTCTTAAGAAAGGCGCCTAGTCTTTCTTAAGAGAAAAGGAAGTAGGAGGCTTCTTTCTTGGTGAGAGAATTCAAGGATTCTGCTTCTTCTGGCCGAAGTTCTTTGCTCTTGTATTCGAAATGGGCGCCACTCTCTTTTAAGATGGTGCAATAGGGCTCCTCGTAGAGCCCTTTTCTTCCGAAGACGCTATATTCAAGTCCCGGTTTTGCTATAGGAAAACTACGTCCATATTGGTCTTTGACGCTTTGTTGGATATTCATCCAATAGAAGGGATTAAGCAAAGAGAGTCCAATATCCTTCGTTAAAGGATAAAAGAAGAAATCGTCGATAAAGACTAAGTGCTTCTTTAAAAGATCCAAATAGTATTCCCTTAAAACATTTGGGGTCGCTTCCTTTCGAAATAGACCTATCAGGAAATCGTATTTCTTTTTTGCGAGGTTTTCTTTTGAAAGGGGATCGCTTTTAAGGAAGTCGTATTCGTTCGATAGGAAAGGAGAAGCAGGGGGGCCTTTCCAAAAGGAGAAAGGCGAATGAAAGAATATTTTAGCGATCGGAGTCACTTCAAGAGGTGCTTCAAAAAGAGCCTTGGCGAATTCTGGATTTGTTTTTGCTTTCGCTAGGCCCGCCAGAGCGTTTTCGAGAAAGCCTTCTTTTTGATGATCGCTAAGTCTTTTGATTTGCAATCCTTTGGCTTTAAGAAGGATATCGTCGGCTTCCTTTTTATATTCCCCCAATAGGCTATAGATGTTCTCCTCTCCAAAACTCTCCAGATAAGACAAAAAAAGAATGTGCCGAAGAGCATAGTCTTGAGGGATGGAAAGATCGATAGTGCCTTCCTTTCTTAGATTTGTCAGCAAATCATGGAACTCTTCTTTTTCGCTTTGGGGGAAATAAGGCTCGAAGGCGCTTTCGCTTAAAGGAAAGGGAAACCTTTCCGATAGCTTATTGTCACGAAGAGAAAATGTCGTGACGTTTCCTTCTTTAAGAAGCAAGGATTTCAGCAAAGTGAATTTCATTTTTCTATTATTTTATCGTATTTCTGCTGTGATTTTTCGTTTTTAAAAGGCAAGTGGCTTGCAAAATAAAGCCTTTTTCCTTCCTTGCTTAAGCTTTCTGGATCGGTAAAATGAAGAGCCTTTTCGGTTCCGGTTTTTATGGCTGTTTCGTAATACCATTTTTTGTAGGCAATAAGAGCTTTGGTGGCTTCCAGATTTCGAAGTTGTTCATTCACTCTTTTTTCGGAAGCCAAAATGATCTTGTATCTTTTTTCCAAAGAGGAGTCTCCTTCTCTTGAATAAATCATATATTCTTTGATCTCTTCAATGGACAGGCCTGCGTTTTTAAGACATTCGATGATGCGAATTTGTTCGATGTTCCCCTTTTCGAATTTTCGTACGCCATTTCGTCTTTCGACGTTATTGAGCAACCCTTCCTTCTCATAGTAACGAAGTGTGCTTTGGCTGAGGCCTGTTAATGAGGCGATCTCTCGGATGGAATAAGACATATTTTCCTCTTGACTTAAAGTCCACTTTAAGACCTATGCTATTTTCGCAAGGAAAGGAGCCTCTTACAAGGTAATATGGGAAAGATTCTTATTGTAAAGTCGGGTCTTCGGGCGAATAGCAATAGCGATTTTCTTGCCGATTGTTTGGCCGAAGAGCTCGAAAATTCTGGGAAAGATGTGTCTTCTGTTTCTTTGAAAGGTAAGAAACTGGCTTTTTGTCGTGGTTGTTTGCTGTGTCAAGATAAAGGCGAATGTGCGATCAAAGACGATGCTTCCGCTATAAGTCAAATGATGCACGACGCCGAAACGATTATCTTTGCTACGCCCGTTTATTACTATGGTATGTGTGGCCAGCTTAAGACGCTTCTCGACCGTTCAAATTGGCTTTATCCGAGCGATTATAAGTTTCGGAACGTCTATCTGATTGCCACGGCTGCGGAAAAGGATAGAAGCGCGGTCGATAAGACGATTACGAATTTGGAGGGATGGGTAGAACGCTTCCCTCAAGCAAAAATTATGGGGGTCTTTCGCGGTATAGGTCTTCATCTTCCTTTGGAAGCGAAGGGGAACGAAGGACTCTTATAAGAAATAAGATTTTTTGCTAAAACAATCTAGGAGGGCTAATAAATATGATTGGTAATTTTGTTTTCCAAAATCCGACCAAAATCATCTTTGGAGAAGGTGCTTTAAGCGCTCTGTCCGAAGAGTTAAAGGAGTATGGCAAGCGCATTTTGTTTGTTTATGGCGGCGGTTCCATTAAGCGGAATGGCATCTATCAAAAAGTGATGGATATCCTCTCAAAGCTTGGTAAAGAAGTAACGGAGCTTCCTGGCGTCATGCCTAATCCCACTCTCGATAAGCTTCATGAAGGGATAACGCTGGCGAAGAAAAGCAAAGCGGAATTCATTCTAGCGGTAGGCGGTGGCTCGGTTATTGACTATGCTAAAGCGCTTTCGGCGAGTGTGAACCTTCTTGGCGATCCATGGGAGGAATATTTTACGAAGTTCCATGAACCGACTTGCCAAGTCCTTCCTATCGGAACCGTCTTAACGATGGTTGGGACAGGAAGCGAAATGAATGGCGGCTCGGTTATTACGAATAAAAAGCTTGGCTTAAAAGTTGGCAAGGTCTTCGGAACGGAACTCTTTCCGAAATTCTCCATCCTTGACCCAACCTTCACTTATTCTTTGCCCCATTATCAGATGATAAGCGGCATTAGCGACATTCTTTCCCACTTGATGGAGCAATATTTCTCTGGCAATGACGATTCCGTTAGCGACTATCTTATGGAAGGTCTGATGCGTTCAGTCATTGATAATTCCAAAATCGCCGTCAAAAACCCCACGAATTATCAAGCGCGCAGCAATCTCATGTGGGCAGCTACCCTGGCGCTTAATACTCTTGTGGAATGTGGTAAAGCGGGCGATTGGAATGTTCATATGATTGGCCAAGCGGTAGGCGCAATAACGAATGCGGCTCATGGTATGACTCTCTCAGCCGTCGAGATTCCCTATTACAAACTCATTTATCGTTATGGGCTACATCAGTTTGCTAAATTTGCCAAAAACGTCTGGATGATTCCAACGGCCGACAAGAGCGAAGAAGAATTGGCTTTGCTTGGTATAGACGCTTTGGAAAATTACCTAAGGGAAATGGGAATGTCTTTATCGATCAAAGACTTCGGGGCGACTAGGGAAGACATTCCTAACATCGTCCATGCGACTCTTTTGGGGAATGCCGGTTATCACCCTCTTTGCAAAGAAGAAGTGCGGGCTATCTTAGAAAGCTCGCTTGATTATTGACAAAAAGTGAATGTTAGAAGACTCTTTGACTTTTTGGCTTCAAAGAGTCTTTTTTGTTCCATATTAAAGCGATTATTGCGCATGAAGCCGCTTTCAAAGGAAGCAAAAAACTATGATTTTTGTCTTCCATTGACAAAAACCCTATTGAATATCGTTTTTTGCTTACTAGAATAATTTCGCATAAAGCATTAGCAGAAGGAGGACTTATGCAACTACTACCATTCTTGGATGAGACGGTGGATGTAGGCTCCAATATCGCTAAAGCGATGAGTAACACCGATCTTTGGATTGCCATCGCCAAGACGATCATCATCATTTTTCTCGGTTTCATCTTGACCAAGAAAAAGATTTTTCCGCAGGGGACCGGCAAAGTCTTGACGAAAGTCGTTATGACTGTCGCCCTTCCATGCCTTGCTTTCTCTGGCTTTATTACCGATTACAGCCTTTCGGCGGGCATTGATGCCATCGTGAATCTCGTTTTTGGCTTCATTATCTATATTGTCTTCATCTTTCTCTCGAAGCTCATTTTCATCTGGGTGAAAGATCCGACGAAACGCACCGTTCTTTGCGTTCTCTTCGCCTTTGGTTCGACGACATTCTTCGCTCAACCCTTAATTAGCGCTATATTCCCAGGAGCTTACAACAACAGCAACATGCTTAACGTTGCTTATCGTGTTTTCCTTTATAGCTACGCGTATCTTGCTATCAGCGGTTTCAAGATTGGGGAAAACGAAGAGACTTCGTTTGGAAAAACGCTCAAGAAGATTTTCTTAAACCCCGTTATCTTGGCGACGCTTGTTGGCATGGTTCTTTGGTTCATGCAAGCCATCCCAGGCGTCAATTTCGTCCACAAGGATTGGCTGACGACGAACGTTGATCCTAAGATGTACGCTCTTTGGCGCTTTGATGTGACTCTTCCTTGGATTCACCCAGTCGTTAAGACCCTTGGCGGCCTTAGCTCGCCACTTGTCTGGTTGGCGATTGGCTGCACCCTTGGAAATGCCTCGATCAAAGAAGCCGCTACCGATAAGTACGCATGGATCTTTAGCGTCATCAAAGTATTCGGCGCGCCTCTTGTTGTATTAGGCATTCTCGCCTTTGTTGAATGGATCGCCACTCTTTGCGGATATCCTCAACTCATCAGCGCCGAAACGATGCAATCGAGTTTGATGATGTGGATGGTTCCTCCCGCCACAGTAGCCGTTGCTTATTGCATCAACTTCGATAAAGAGAAGCAAATGGCTTCGAACACCTCCGTCATTAGCACGCTTCTTGCGGTTCCTGGAATCGTTATTTGGGTGCTTATCATCACTTTACTAACTGCCTCAGGATTCTTCCCGAGCGTGGCAGCCTAAAGAGGAAGGGATTTACTTATGAAAGGAAAAATTATTTGCTTTGGCGTTCGTGATTACGAGAAGCCTTATTTCGAGAAACTTGGTAAGCAATACGATTACGATCTTGTGCTTCGCTCAGAATATTTGAATAACAATTGCTGGGAACTCGCCAAAGGCTACGAAGCCGTAATGGTCCGTGGCAATTGCCCAGTCGATGGCGAACACATGAAACTCCTTAAGGAGAATGGATTGAAGTACTATTTGACCCGTACGGCTGGCTATAACCATGTGGACGTGAAGGCTTGCAAAGAACTTGGCATTGAGACCGCTTTTGTGCCCGGCTATAGTCCGAACGCCATTAGCGAATTGGCCCTTACTTTAGCGATGACCCTTCTTAGGAATGTCGCTTACACTTGTGATCAAACTCATAATGGACATTTCAAAGTGACGAGCCAAATGTTCAGCCGCGAAGTTCGTGGATGCACGGTTGGCATCATGGGATGCGGCCGCATCGGTTGCACGACTGCCAAACTCTTCAAAGGCTTAGGCGCCAATGTCATCGGATACGATGTCTTCGAAAGTGAAAAAGCCAAAGAGATTTTAACCTTTAAGGATATCGATTCCTTCCTCAAAGAGAGTGACATCATTATTTGCCATATGGCTTATATCCCTGGCAAAAACGACAACTTCATCGATGATAAAAAGATCGCTTCGATGAAACAAAACGCTATCCTCATCAATGTTGCCCGTGGACAAGTTTTGGATACGGAAGCTGCTTTAAAAGCAGTCAAAGAGAACCATCTGGCTGGACTTGGCCTTGATGTTATTAGTCAAGAGACAACTCTCTTTAATAAGGATTTCGATCCGAAGCACATGGATACGCCGATGCATCAAGAAATCATCGATCTTTATCCGAGAGTCCTCATTACTCCTCACATCGGAAGCGCTACGGATTTGGCCCTTGTTGACATGATTGAGGTTTCTCTTAAGAACATGGACGAATATTTGGAGACTGGGCACTGCAAGAATTCCCTTATCAAATAGTTCGTTCGAACTTAAAAGGTCGTCTATCGGCGGCCTTTTTTCGTATAATAAAGAAGAGACAAAGGAGAAAAAGATGAGAAAAGATTTAGGTGTTAAAGCAGCTTTATATCCAGAGCCAGTGCTTATTCTTTCGACTTATAACGAAGATGGAACAGCGGATGCGATGAATGCCGCTTGGGGATTCGTACTTGATAACGATAAGCTGGGCGTCATTCTTAGCCACGATCATAAAACCACCGCCAATATTCTTAAAAGGAAAGCCGTTATTGTTTCTATTGGCACGAAGAAGTGCGTGGCTTCGTGTGACTATGTTGGTATTGTTAGCGCAAACCAAGAACCTCACAAATTCGAACAGAGCGGCTTTCACGCCCTTCCTTCTCGGCATGTGGATGCGCCTTTCATCGAAGAGCTTCCATTAGCCATTGAATGCGTGCTTGACCATTACGAAGAAGATAAGGAACTCATGGTTCTTGCGATTAGAAATGTCTCGGTCGACGAATCGATATTAGATCAAGACGGGAAGATTGACGTTAACAAGCTTGAACCGATTTCCTTTGACGGATTCCATAACAAATACCTTCTTTTGAAAGGGGAGGTCGCACCTGCTTTTAAAATTGGCCTCACTTTAAAGAAATAATTTTTGTTTCCTTTTTCTTTTAGCGTATCCTTTTCCTATGATTTATTTTTTCCTTGTTCTATTTGCTCTCTTTTTTGGGGTGATTGAAGGCATATCGGAATGGCTTCCGATTTCGAGTACGGGACACATGATCCTTTTCGATGAGGTTCTTCGCCTTTGCCATTTTGATTTGGACAAAGAACTAGGCTTCATTCATGGCGAAACTTTCATGTCTCTTTTTCTAGTGGTTGTCCAATTTGGGGCCATCTTGGCCGTTGTCATTTATTTTTTTAAAAAACTATGGCCTTTTACCCCTCTTCCGAAAGGGGAGGATGGTCTTGCTCTTCCTTTAGAAGAAGCCAAAGCAATCCAGAAAAAGAACAATAAAACGATTTGGATCCGTTGGGGAAAGACTCTTTTGGGTATTTTTCCGGCGGCTGTTATCGGTCTTATCTTCGAGCTTCTTGATTGGGAAGATCAATTGTCCAATTGGATTTGCGTTGGGCTAACCTTGATCGTTTATGGCGTTCTTTTCCTTATTATGGAGTTCCTTATCGCCAAAGGAAAATTTACGTCGAAGTATAAATCCATTGACGATTTGCCATGGAAAACGGCTTTTCTTATCGGCTGTTTTCAAGTTCTTGCCCTTCTTCCTGGCACTTCGAGAAGCGGTGTTACGATTTTAGGCGCATTGCTTCTTTTAGCGAACCGCGAAACGGCTGCCGAGTATTCTTTTTACCTTTCGATCCCTGTCATGGCGGGAGCCTCTCTTTTAAAAACGGTCCGCTACTTCGCTAAGATTGGATCGCTTTGCCTAAACGAATGGATTTTCTTGGGAGTCGGTACTTTGGTTTCCTTTGGCGTCTCTCTTCTTGTGGTCCGTTGGCTTATGAGCTTCCTTAAGAAGCATACATTCAAGGGTTTTGGCTATTATCGCATTGCTTTGGGGGTCGTTGTTTTGCTTGTCTTTGGCATTTCTTCTTGCGTTTAGCTTTCCATTTTTGTCGCTCTTTTTATAATGTTTCCTATGGAAAAGATTGTTAAAAAGAACTATTCGGGGGAGCGTTCTCTCTTCGGCGCCAAGAATCTTTTTTTGGAGGATGTGGCTTTTCTTGAAGGTGAGTCTCCCCTTAAAGAAACGTCGCATATCGAATTGCTGAACTGTTCTTTTTCGTGGAAATACCCACTATGGTATTCGAATCGTTTAAAAGTCCGTCGTTGCCGTTTTTATAATGAGTCCCATGCCGGGATTTGGTATACGAAGGATTCTTCCTTTGATGGATGCTCATTTGAAGAAGGCAAAAACTTCCGACACTCCAAAGGCCTATGGATTTCAAACTGCGTTTTCTCGAAAGCGGCCGAAACTCTTTGGTGGTGTCAAGACATTAAGGTCAGCAACTCCACTTTTACGGGGGATTATCTTGGCTTAGGGATTACCGATTCTTCCTTTGATTGCATGAAACTCGATGGGAACTATTCTTTTGACGGTTCTCGAAACATTCATATCAAAAATTCCACGCTCCGATCGAAAGATGCTTTTTGGAATTCCGAAAATGTGCTTATCGAGGATTCCGTCATTGAAGGGGAATACTTCGGGTGGAATTCCACAAATGTCACTTTGGTACGGACTAAAATTATTTCCCATCAAGGTTTTTGCTATATGGATAAGGTGACCCTTATCGATTGCGAGATGGTGGATAGCGATTTGACTTTCGAATATGTTTCCAATGCTAATGTTGAAATAGCTAAGGGGGAGCTTGATTTGAAAAACCCGATTTCCGGCACCTTCCTCGCACCTTCTTATAAGAACATTTTGCTGAATGACGAAAAAATTGAGAAGAGTCGCTTAATTTTCAAAAAGAGTGGGGATAAAAATGGGTAATTACGATTTTGATACGGTTTTAAATCGAAGAAAAACATTCTCTATGAAATGGGATGTCAAAGAAGGGGAACTGCCGATGTGGGTGGCTGACATGGACTTCATGGTTGCCCCGGAAATTCGTTCTGCTTTGGAAGAAATGGTTGCTCAAAAGATCTATGGCTATAGCGATCTTCCTTCCTCTTGGGCGAAGGCTTATGAAAGTTATTACAGCAAAAAATATGGCCTTTCTTTCATTGCTAATAACCTTGTTTTTAGCCTTGGCGTTATTCCGAGCGTCTCATCTCTTATTCGAGAGTTTGTAAAACCTTATGAAAAGGTTGGTATCTTTACCCCAAACTATCCTATTTTTTATCACTCCATAACCAACAATAATCGTGAAATTGCTCCAATACCCTTATTGAACAAAAGGGATTGCTATGAAATAGACTGGAAAAAGACCGAAAAAACGTTTCAAGACCCTAAAGTGTCCTTCTTCCTTATGAGCAATCCGCATAACCCTAGCGGTAAGATTTTTAGCGCGTCCGATCTTCGACGAATCGCCCTTTTAGCCAAGGCTTATGGCGTTTTTGTATTAAGCGATGAGATTCATGGAGAGATCGTTGAGCCTGGCTATTCCTATGTCCCTTATTTTTCCCTTCCCGAGGCGCGAAAGAACAGCGTTGTTTGTCTATCTCCTACCAAGGCATGGAATATAGCAGGCCTTCAAACAAGCGCCGTTTTAGCATATGACATCGGCATTAAGAAACGCGTGGAGGCTTGTCTTAATAGAGATGAAGTGATGGAGGGAAATTTCTTTAGCTATGCGAGTGCGATAGCCGCTTACGAAAAAGGCGAAATGTGGCTTTCCGAAATGAATGAATACGTTGCTTCTAATCGCCGAATCGTTTCTTCCTTCCTTAAGGAAAAGCTCCCTTCTTTGAAGCTATTTTCTTCTCATAGCACTTATCTTTTATGGATTGATGCCACCTCTTTGCCTAAAAAAGGTGCTGGTTTTGCTGACTATTTACGAAAAACGACAGGTCTATATCTTAGCGACGGGAGGGAATTCTCTCCTTTCTCGCCTAGTGAAACAATTGGTTTCTTAAGGATGAATATTGCCACGTCCAAAGCCAATCTCTTAGATGGATTGGCACGTTTGGAAAAAGGGGTGAATTCCTTTCTTAGTTCTCATCGGTAGTTTGCATTTTTCGCTTGAGGGATAGGCCATTCATGAGCTATTCTAAAGGGCGTATTGTTTAAGTGGAGGAGCATTCATGGCTTCGAAGTTCATCTTTGTGACGGGCGGTGTCGTTTCGAGTTTAGGAAAGGGCATCTTCGCCTCTTCTTTGGGTTTGCTTTTAAAGAGCAGGGGCTTAAAAGTCTTCATGATGAAGTTTGACCCTTATCTCAATGTGGATCCCGGAACCATGAGTCCTTATCAGCATGGCGAGGTATATGTAACCGACGATGGCGCCGAAACGGATTTGGATTTAGGACATTACGAACGTTGGACTGGCCTCCGTCTTACCAAGGAAAGTTCCGTTACCTCTGGCAAAATATATAGCAGCGTCATCGAAAAAGAGAGAAGAGGGGATTATCTTGGGGCTTGCATTCAAGTTATCCCTCATGTCACCAATGAAATTCGCAATCGCCTTTTAGAAGCCGCCAGAACTTCGAATGCGGACATCGTGATTGCCGAAATAGGAGGAACGGTTGGGGATATCGAATCTCTCCCCTTCTTAGAGGCGATGCGCCAAGCCCGTTTGGAACTTGGTTATACGAACACCATGTTCTTCCATAACACTCTCGTTCCATATCTTCGTTGCGCCGACGAAACGAAAACCAAACCGACGCAACATAGTGTCAAGGAACTTCTTGGCCTTGGCATTCAACCGGATGGTGTTGTTTTGCGTTCGGAAGTAGCTGTAAGCGATGGGCAAAAAGCCAAAATATCCCTTTTTTGTAACGTTCCGCCAGAAGGCGTTTTTGAAGCGGATGATTTGAAAGTGGTTTACGATTTGCCATTCGAACTTGAAAAGCAAGGCCTTTCTGACTATGTTTTGAAGCATTTTGGACTCACTGCTCCGAAAGCGGATCTGCGCGATTGGCAAAAATGGGTTGATTCCGTTAACAACGCGAAAGGCAAAGTCAAAATTGCCTTGGTTGGCAAATATGTCGAACTTCACGATGCTTATTTGAGTGTCGCCAACGCTTTGAAGCATTCTGGATACTTTTATGGATCCGAAGTCGAAATCGGCTGGTTCAAGAGCATGGATATCACCCGTGAAAACGTTTCCGAAATTTTAAAAGGGTATGACGGCATTCTTGTTCCTGGCGGCTTTGGCGAAAGAGGCTCAGAAGGTAAAATGGAAGCCATTCGCTACGCCCGAGAAAACAACATTCCTTTCTTAGGCATCTGCCTTGGCCTTCAACTCGCTGCGATTGAATTTGCACGGGATGTGTTGGGGATTTCGGATGCGAACACCTCGGAATTTGATCCTGCCACAAAAAATCCTGTTATCGACTTGCTCCACGATCAATATAGTGGCATCAAGATGGGCGGGACGCTTCGCTTGGGCCTTTATCCCTGCGCCTTAAAGAAAGGCAGCATGGCTTACGACGCTTATAAGGAGTCGCTCGTGAAGGAGAGGCATCGTCACCGTTATGAATTCAATAACGTTTATAAGGAGAGGTTTGAAGAAGCGGGTATGGTGTTTAGTGGCATTAATCCAGACCAAAACCTTTGCGAAATCATCGAACTTCCTAAAAACGATTTCTTTGTGGCTTGCCAATTTCATCCCGAATTCACTTCTCGTCCTCTTCATCCGAACCCTCTTTTCCGCGAATTCGTATATCATGCGATAAAACATTCGAAGAAATAACGAAAGAAACGAGAAGACCCGCTCATGCGGGTTTTTCTTTTTCGCTTTTGACGAGATCTCTGTTTTTCTTCAAAGAGCTTCAATTATAAGCGAAGAACTCGCGATAAAACAAATATTGTTAATGTTTTTGAGAGCTTTTCGTGAAAAAATGCCGAGAAAATGTGTCAAAAACGAAATAACCTTGCAAAAACCCCATTTCTCTCTTTATTTCCTTATTTTGTTTGCTAAAATTCTAGCAAAAGAGGTACAGAACTATGAACAAAGAAAAACGTTCCGCAATTGTGCTGTCGATTCTGTCCATTGTATTCACGGCAGGAGCCTGCGTCCTGTTGTTCTATACGATGAAATTTGCATTCGGCACCACCAAGGCCGATGTCGTCGGCTATATCAAGGACATCATGACTCCAATCAAGAGCATGCTCCATTTCGGAAGCATTTCTGCCGTTACTTGGAATCACATTCCTTATCTCCTTATTTATTGCATCGCTACGCTCGTTCTTGGGGCGTTATGGCTAATCTTCTGGATTATCCATTTCATCGTTTTACTTGCAAAACGTCGTCCAAGCGCCCTCTTTCCAAACCTCGTTTGGCTTGTGATTGGGCTTGCTTCTGCAGGTTTATTCTTCGTTTCTATCGCTCAAGTTAATACTACTGGCACTTATGAAGGTTTCCTTTTCAAAGGCCAGATTGGTGGTAAGGGAATTGCCGATTATTTCTCTTTCATCCTTGCTACTTGGAAGAACAATTGGAAAGCCTTTGGCTGCGGCTTAGGCTTTGGCATTTTGGTCCTCGTTTCTTATTTACTCGGTTTCATTGGGACCATTTCTTCGCTTAAAGATGTCGTTAAGTATCCTGGCGTCAAGAAAATCAAAGATTCCAAGATTGAAAAAGTGAACAAAAAGGCTTTTGAAGAAAAAGAAGCGGATTATGTTGCAAGCGCTGGCGAATGCAAAGCGGATGAAACCGCTACAAGCGACGGCGCAATTCGTTCGTATCAATATGCTGAGCTTGATGATGGCGCTAAAGAAGAGAAGAGAGTAGAGTCCATTCCAGCCGAAGCGAAAGACAACAAGGGACCGGTTATCGTCCAACACATTTCTTACGCTGCCCCCGAAGCGAAGGAAGAAAAGAGTCAGCCAGCTGCCCAACCAGCTCCTGCTCCTTATCCTCCATACGCTCCTTATCCTCCATACGCTCCCTATCCTTTCTATCCATACGCTCCCTATCCATATCCTCCTTTCCAAGCGAAACCTGAGGAAAAGAAAGAAGAGCCAAAGGAAGAAGCCAAACCAGCTCAAGAAGCTAAACCTTCTGCCTTGGAAGATCGCCCATTAACCGCCAAAGAGCTCCGTGTCATCATGCGCGAAGAGCTTAGCGATCATGATCATCCAGAAGAGCTTGAACCTCTTACCGACGAACAAGCTCGCGATCTTATTAAAGAAGAACTTAAAGCCTATTATGCTGGAATGCTTCCAAAAGAAGAGGAAACAGTCGCTCCTCAAGAGAAGCAAGAAGCAACCGCCGAGGCAGCTCCTGCTACCAATGAGGTTGAAGAAGACGATTTGATGACAAGCGACGATCTCCGCGATCTTATCAAAGAAACCGTTCAAAATACTTTGGCGGAGCAACCAAAAGAAGAACCTGCTCCCATCGAAACGCTTAAAGCCGACGATGTCCGCCAGG
>DJRQ01000060.1:30809-40332 GCA_002440125.1 Caryophanales bacterium UBA6356
AACCGAAGCCAGAAGAAGGCTTAAAAGCCGATGATGTTCGCGCCATTGTTCGTGAAGAACTCGAAGCGACCAAAGTCGAGCCGAAAGATTCCGATGTCGTCCTTACTACCAAAGATCTTGTCGAGGAAAATAACGCCCAAATTAAGGAAGCCGTTCAAAAGCAACTTACAGGCGATGAAATTCGTTCTTTAATCGCCGAAGAGCTCGCCCGATATTTCTCTGAGAACAAGCTCGTTGCGAAAGAAGAAGTGGCTCCTGTCGAAGAAAAGAAAGAAACTCCGACGGTCATCGTGAATGTTGTTCACACTCCCGAAGCGAAAGGTGAGGAAAAGAAGGAAGAAGCTCCTGTCGAAGTGGCTCCTGTTGAAGAAGCGACTGTTGAAGAGGCTAAGCCTATAGAAGAAGCTCCGGCTGCTCCGAAGGCTCCTATTATTCGTATTCCATTTGCCGAGAGAATGCTTAGCATGGATGAAGACATGAAGGACAACTATAACGAACTTAAAGCGGAAGCCCTTGCTTATGGCTTAAAGAGCCGTATTTCCAATAGTGGCGATACCTTCCGACTCCAT
This sequence comes from Caryophanales bacterium UBA6356, assembly GCA_002440125.1. Taxonomy (GTDB): domain Bacteria; phylum Bacillota_I; class Bacilli_A; order RFN20; family CAG-826; genus UBA4951. The sequence continues at coordinate 31,379 of DJRQ01000060.1, forward strand.
ACCAAGACCTATCTTAAACTGACCGTTGCCGGAAAAGGTCTTAAGCTTTATTTCGCTCTTGATCCAAAAGATTATCGCGATACTCCAATTCCTGTGAAAGACGTTGGTGCCAAAAACATCTATCGCGAAATTCCTCTTTGCTTCAAAGTCAAGAGCGCCCTCTCTTTAAAGAGAGCTAAGCAACTTATCGCTGATGTCGTGGCAAAGGATCATCTTGAAAAAGGCGAGGTGACTCCATATGACTACGTCGCTCAGCTCCGCGACTATCACGAAAGCAAGGAAAATCCTGATGATATCGATGACGAAGATTAATCCTTCGTTTTAGGGACAGGCTGAAAGAAGGCTCTATTTGAGCCTTCTTTTTCTATGTCGTCTCAGCCGACTTGCAACGTCGAGCGAGTGAAAACTCCCCTTTCTTCGTTGCGTTTGCTTAAGCTTTTAGCTTCGCATAATTGCGATGGGCTCCTTACGATGCCCTTGTGGAATAACGCAATAAATGTCGAATACCAACATTTTAAGCCTAGCGGGCGATGGCAGGAATTCTACGTTACCACGTAGTTTTACGCCGAAGCGCCAGAGGAAGGAATTCTATGTGGTCTCAAACTTTTAAAGATTGGCCAGATTCTTTGGGGGCTGAACGGAAGGGAATCGTTATTCACGAGGCTGTGGTTTGTCCTGAATGCGTGTTCATGCCGATTACGCTTTCAACCAAATTCTTAATTTCCGGGATAATGAAATGCTTTAAGGGTAAGTCTTTCCTGATGATTTGCCAAAAGTGGGTGGTACGCGAATTTCAAATATTGGAACCAAGTATTTTGGTGGCTGGTGATACTACGTTGATGCAATTGGCAAAAACGCAAAAAAGATAGATAAATACATTCGAAATCGGCTTAAAGAGCATCAAGTTGCCCAAAAGCCGGCAAGCGGCTTTGGCTATGATCTTTTCAAAGTGTAGCCATAATGGATGCGGGCATTGTTTCGTTACGGCGCCACCTTGAGTGGCAGCTTGTGAGAGAGCTTAAGCGCAGAGAATGAAAAACCAACGGAGTTTCCAGTAGATAACCATAAAAAACCTTAAAACTTCTTATGGAGTTAGTTATTCCGGAAATTCTGAAATCCTTATATTGCTTTTTCAAAACCCCAAAAAGGACTTGATACAAACGCCGTAGATTTATTTCTTTAAACGAATGATGTCCTTATATTTTTTAAGGACCTCTTTTGCAATCTCTTCCAAAGTCTTGGCGTCTGTTTCCACAATATAATTGCATTCTTTTTTTATAGCCGCCGTAAAAACGTTTTTATCGTTTTCTAGACGCGCCCTGATGCAAACATTGGTATCCGATCTCTCTTTCATGCGTGCAATTCGTGTCTCTTCATTGGCTTCTAAATAGAAGCTCACTATAGATGGATTTTTGAGAGATTTATAAGCTAATAAACCGGATGGATCAACAATCAGGACCTTGTTATCGGAAATATCACTTTTCGCGCTGCCGTAGAAGTTGCCATTATAAAATGTTGTCTCCACAAACTCGGCGTTCTTTTCCATATCTTTGAAGACCTCATTTGAGACAAAATGGTAATCGACGCCATTGACCTCATTCATACGCGGTTTTCGGGTGGTGTAAGTGACGGTTTTGGTGAAATGGTATTCTTTCCTTAAAAAAGCGCTTAAAGCGGTCTTTCCACTCGCAGATGCTCCTACCAATAAAATCATGAGTTTATTTTAAGAAAGAATGCCTCTATTTTCCATGAGGATTTTTCTTTTAAAAGAAAGACCTAGTCTTTTTGTTGTTTTATATGAAAAAGTGCGATAAATAGCTTTGTTTTGCTGTAAATTATGAAATGGAATAATATGTGCAATATAGTAAATATCTTCGATATATGATGTTCTAATGCGGAAATTACTGTAGAATTATGGTTGACGTTACATATGCACAAGAAAATGGAAAAGACAAATGAAAGCTCGGCTATAACGGATGTTCTTTCAAAGGAACTCTTTTCATCCCTTTTAAATAACCGTTTTACGATTTTGTATGGATTGCGACGCTCTGGCAAAACCTTCTTCATTAAAAATATGTTTTTGCCTTTCTTTAGGGACCAAACAAACATCTTGTGCGATTGTTTAGACTTCGAAAAACTGAGCCGACTCGGTCTTAAAGGGGACGATGAATATTTGGAATATATTAAATCGAGGAGTTTTGATGTTCCTTTTTTGATTCTTGATGAAGTATCTCTTTTCCAAAATTTCCCTGCTTTATTTCGTCTTTTGAAGTCATTTCCAGAAACCCACTTTCTTCTTGTGTCGAGCGTCTCCATTGGCTATTTGGATTTTTTAAAAAGAAAAAAAGATTCAGGGCTATCTTTCTTTTATTTCAGTTCCCTTCTTTTTTTGGATTCTGAAGCCGATTTTCTTGATTTAAAAAACGACTTCTTGCCTTCCTTGAGAGTTTTATCAAGCCGCGTTCAAAAAGATTCATATCTCGAAAAGCTTATCAATCTTATCTCTCTTCCCGACATCGCCAAAAGGGAAGGGGTGCGAACGATTTATGTCCTTAAACGCATCCTTTCTTTGTTGTCTTCCAGGGTGGGTCAATATTTAAATTCATCACTTCTTTCGGAACTTTATTTTTCTTTATACGATCGTTCCGTTGATTTTAAAACGGTTGAAAAATACCTGTCAGGACTTGAGAAATCATTTCTCATTAAACGAATCTCGAGGATGGATTTAAAAGATAATAAGGTTCTGGGTGGGTTGTATAAATATTATTTTCAGGATCTCAGCGTCCAGAAATTTTTCGAAGAATCATCCAAAAGCCCAAACAAAGATTCTCTTGAAGCGCTCGTTGCTTTGATTTTGGAGTCCCGGAACATTCCCTTTTGGAATGGGTTCTTTTATTCCTTTTTTACGAACGAAAAAGGCAAAAGAGCACGAAAACCCGAATACATAGACTTTGCTTTCTATCAAGAGAAAAATCTAGTTCTCGTTCAAGCGATCCCCCAAAATATGAGCTTTGAGCAAAGGCAAGATAAGGAAGAAACGCTTGGGAAGATCAAACGAAGGGCTCTTCGGATAATGCTTTGTGAAGAGAAGATAGAATCCCAGATGGATAAAAGAACTATTTCGTATTTATCAGTACCGGAATTTTGCGGTTTCATTAAATTTAATAAAAGTAATAAAACATAGGCTACAATAAATATTTGTATTAAACGTAAAGAAAATTAAACAGTCTTTAAAAAATTTTTTGAAACAGTTTTTTCGAATTGGCCCTATTTGAATGGTGCATAGGGGTTTGTATGAAAAAGCATGTGGATGAAAATATCATTAATGGTTTCGTTGAATGGTTTCGTGGGGTTCTTCTCGAAGCGGGTTATAGCCCAGATTCCCATGTTGAGGAATTGACGCCTATTTATCTTTTGTCGCGACAAAAAGACGAAAACGTGCGGAAGGTTTTGGAAATGCGCTGCTTCATTAGGGAGCTTTCGCCTCTTGAAAAGAGGGTATTCGTGTTAGAAGTCCTCGAAAAGAATCGGCATTATCCCTTTTGGAATATAGGAATATTGAACCAAAGGGAAAAAGACGAGCTTTCCATGCGCTTATTGGAAAAAGCAAAATCTTTTATGAGGTACGAGGCATGAAGAAGAGCAAAGCCGGTTTTCTTTTGGCTATGCCATTTTTGTCGCTCGTGCTCGGAAGCGCGGACGTGCCGCAAAGCGACATTCTTCAAGTTGGAAACGAGAATTGGTCGAAACAGACTGGCTTTTATTTTAAGGAGATGGCAGTGCCACCCCATGGAAAATGGGATGTGCCTTATGAGTACACTTTAGTGGCTCGTCGAGCGGGAACGTTGCAAGTGGCCGTTCGTTTCTTTTATTCTCAAGAGCATCTCGAACCCAAGCAAATCGAAGGACACTACCGCGATGAATGGGTTTACAAAACAAAAGTGTGGAAGCCGAAGAGAAGCGGCGAGGAATATACCATTAAAGGAACTTGGAAATTAAAGTACGAGTGGGAAAAACATCATTATATTAGAAGCCTTATCTCCGTGCGGGCGGAAGGGGTCCCTGATTCCGTCAGTCTCACGACCCAATATGTAAAATATGCAAAAACGCTTCAAAACGACATCACTCCAAGCGATTTTCCATGGCAACGTAAGTATGACCGTTCCTTAATGACTTCGAATTCTGGATATTATACGGGTTGGCGTCTTGGGGGTATCGACAATCATATTTATAAGACCCGCTTCATCATAGATGGGAAGGGATTTCAAAGTGAATTTGAGGATCCGGAATATGGTATTTTTCCCACGGATTACTACTTTTTAGGAAAAGGATATTTTGGCGAAAATGCAAAAGTCAATTGGAAAAAGGGAGAGCTTCGGATCTATTCGGAGAACGTTTTGGGATTCGACGCTGGGACCATTCGTTATGACAAAGAAAGAAAAGAATATTATCGAAGTTTCGAAGTCATACCGGAATTTGATGGACGAAAGACGAAGATAGCCTTCAAGAAGAAGCTTTATGTTTCGTCCGATCTCACCGATTGCACCGATAAGAATAAGACCAATAGAAAATATTACGAGACCAAGAAGCTCTTTTTGCCTCAAAATCCAGATTCTCGCAGCCAAAGTTACGAGTGTTCTCTTCGCTTAGAAGACTTTGGTGAAAATCTCTCAGATACTTTCCGTTACGATTTTTCGGTCATTAAAAACTATAACTATTTCGGTCCTTTAAGCTTCAGTCGATATTCCATTTTGGAGGTGATTTGATGGGGAATCTGATACTTTTTGCGATTTTGGTCGTCTTTTCATCGAATCTTTTTAATTTTACTTATTGCGGAGGGGGTATATCGGATCTTTTCCACTCTTTCGATTCGATCCAATTAAAAAGTTCGGTGAGCACAAGAAACACCAACGCTAAACTCCAAGATCTCGGAGAAAACGTTGCTCCTTACTTCATGGAAAGCTGGGCAGAAAGAATTGTCACAAACTATTTCTCAAAGAATATCTTGCCTTTTCTGAAAGGCCCTAAAGCCGATTACTGCCTCACTTTTGATTTTTCTTCGTATTCCCACTATTTGGCTCAAAAAACGGAGGTGGTTGCTTACCCTAAAGAATTCTCGTTTCGGCTCGATGCTCGTTTTGGAGGCATTTATAACTTCTCAAATCGAAAAATATTTCAAATCGTGAAGGGTCAAATCAATGGTTGAAAACGCTGTCGCTTTTCTTGAACGATCTTTTTTAGCTCCTTTATTAGTCAATGAGGAAGTGACTGATATCTCTTTTAATGGGGGTGAGATCTTTTTTGTGAGCAATAAGATCGGACGACAAAAATCTTCGATTCGCGTGAGCGCCGAGACCGTCATCTCCTTTCTTAGACAAATCGCAAATTTGACAGATAAAAGCATAAACTTGGCCAATCCTATTTTGGACGTTAGCTTTGGCCGATATCGTCTTAACGGAGTGAATTCCTCCATCGGAAGGTTCAAAGAAGGGAAAGCTCCTAGCTTCTCTTTGCGCCTTGCGTCTAAAGTGTGCAAAATCGAAAAAGACATGCAATTCCTGGATGAAGATGGGAGAGATATACTTAAAACCGCATTGACAAGGCATCGTTCTATCGTGATAGGCGGCCAAACTGGGACAGGGAAAACCGAGCTTCAAAAATGGTTGCTTCTCTCTCTGCCGATGAACACGAGAGTCATTGTTTTAGATAACGTCGAAGAACTTGACCTTATCCATAATGAGCGAATCGATATGACCACATGGCTTTCTGGAGATGGGGCTGGGAGATTGCCGCTTAACGTTCTTATAAGGAACGCTTTAAGACACAATCCGGATTATTTGCTGGTTGCCGAGGCAAGAGGGGAGGAAATGCTTGATGCCCTTTCCTCGGCTGGGAGCGGACATCCCCTCATAACCACGATCCATGCGGACTCTTTGGAAAGCATGCCTCACCGTTTGGCACGGATGGCGCTAATGGCGGGAGCTCAGATATCTTTATCCGAACTCTATGGAGAAGTCCTTGAACATATTACCTATTTCGTTTTCTTGGAAAAAAAGATGAAGGAAGGGCAAGAGGTTTTCCGGTACGTAAAATCGATTGGAGAGATTAATCCTAAAAACAAACAAATGCAAATGATCTATGAAAGGAGAGAAAAATGAAAAAATATCTATTTATCACTTTAATATCCTTGTTTTTCGGAACGCTTTGCTTTCTTCTGATGAATAGTATTCTTTATTCGTTAATCGTATTTGTTCTGTTTGCGGCTTCTCTTTTTGTTGGAGATTTCTTCTTCATCAGAAGGCGGATGGAAAAAGAAAAGAAGGATCACGAATGCTTTTTCTTTACGCGATCATTCTTGCTTTCTTTAATAGCCTCAAATTCTTATGACGAAGCGTATAAAGCGGCGGAGTCAAATGCGAGCAAAGAACTTCTGTTGGTCTTAGGTACTTTCAAGGAAAGAACAGCAAAGGAGAAAATCTATTGCCTCTATGACTATTTCAAAACGGATGAATATCGTCTTTTCCTTTCTATATTGGATCTATACGAAACGGAGGGAGGGGATATTGCTCTCTTGTCGGATCCCTATCTAATGGATGCCACTCAAAAAGAAAAGGATCTTATTAGGAAAGAGGGAGCCAAAAGAAAATCCTTTATTGAGTTCTCTAGCTTGCTTTTTATGGGCTCTCTTATTATCGGATTTCTCCGCTATGGACTTTCGAGCTTTTACGAAGAACTCTTGGGAAGTTTCCCGTATATGATTTGTTCCTTGCTTTATTTTGTTTTTACGGCTTTCACGGTTTTTATGTATTGCAAAAACTATTCAGAAATTGGCTTCAAAGAGGCTTTTAGAAAGGATAAAAATGGAAAAATCAAAAAAACAGCAGCAAAAAGCGTTTAAAAAGAAAAATAAAAAGAACGTTCCTAAAACCATATTAAGGAATGAGAAGGCAGCCAATGATAAAAGCGCATCCTTAAAAGCATCGTTTCTGAAAAGGCAAAATGAATTGCTTAGATCGCTTGGATTCGATCCAAAAAAGGAATGGATGACTTTCGGAATCACGCTTGCAATCTTAATCGTCTGCGGCTTGTTTCTAAGCTTCTATGTCTGGAATTTCTATTTGCTTATTCCGACTATCGTACTATCTGCCCTTTACGCCTATCTATCTCTAGAAAGACCGAAAGATATGCTGAAATGCAAAAAAGAACGGCTTCGGATGGAGTTTGTGAAACTCTTTTCTTTCCTTCGCGTCTTTTTGAGCAATGGCCATAGCGTTTATAGCGCGTTGCTTGAGACGAGAAGCTATGCGGAAGGCGATGCTCAGATTCTATTCGATAAGCTTATTGAGGGAATCGATGCCAATAAGACCATAGAGCCTTATTTAGAGTTTGCGGACGCTTTCGATTCGATTGAAATAAAACAGGCCATGATCGCAACTTACGAGTTATCTTTGGATGGCGGAAAAGAGAGGTTCTATCATTTCGATTCGGTTTTCCAACGTATTTCTGAAGAAAAAAGGGATGAAGCTTTCTTCTTTTTCAGAAACAAACTCGCCAATATGAATTTCTTTCCGCTTATTGGAAGCGCCTTCTCGATGGCATTGGTGACTATAGCCGTTGTGGCTTTGATGGGGAATACAAACTATGGGTTCTAGTTTAGGCTTCCTGTTATCTTTGTTCTTTCTTGTTCAGGCTATGGCCTTTGCCGGCGATCTTTGCTCTTTGCAGATGGCCTATAGCACTTTAAATAGCGTTGCCACAACGGCAGCCAATCATATATCCGTGAAAGGGTTTGCCGATGAAGGGATTCGTAAAATCATTTATGAACAAGCTCACGCTTATCTTAAGATCCCCGATGAAACTTATAGCGTGGGCGAAACCGTCGTTTTCGAGGTTTGGAGGGAATATAAAGCCCTCTTTATCTCGAAAGAACCAATGAAGCTTACGGTGAAAAGAAGCATCATCGTAGGATATATCTAGAAAGGAGGTGTCAGCATGTCAGAACTTAAAGGGCAACTTTTGGGAATGGTATTAGTTCTCGCTGCCTTCGGGACGATTCTTGGGGTTTTGATTCCAAGTTTCAAAAAATCTGCCGAAAGCGTGAACAAAAACATCACTGCCGATCCAAGCGGCTCCGTCAATTTTGAAGCCAAACGCGTTACCATTGAGCTTTAATCTCTTGCGGTTGCAGGGAGTTTGCTCCAAACCTATAATCTTGTTGGATTGAGGTGTTTTATGAGCGAAAACAAAATGGATGAAGTCCGAAAGATGCTTGCCGACAAGATACATGTCGCCGAAATCGACGAGAACAAACCTCTGAAGGATCTTGGTCTCGATAGTCTCGATGTCGTTGAGATGTGTCTTAGCCTTGAAGATAAATTCGGAATCCAGTTCCCTGCCGAAGAGTTAAGCGAATTCAAGACGGTTGGCGATTTGCTTAAATCGATCGAAGAGAAGTTGGCGAAGAAACAGTAAAAGAAGATGGCTTTCGTCGGAAGGCCATTTTCTTTTTTGGCTATTTCTTGTTGAGGGATGTTTCGTTGGGGGAATCTTCTCTTTTTCTTATTTTTCATCTTGCAAAAAGGGCACTCAATAAGTAATATTGTCGTTGCGCTTTTAAAGCGTGTGCTCACTTAGCTCAATGGCAGAGCAATCGGCTGTTAACCGATCGGTTGTAGGTTCGAGCCCTATAGTGAGCGCCATTTGGCCTGTTGGAGAAGAGGCTTAACTCATATCCCTTTCAAGGATACATTCATGGGTTCGAATCCCGTACAGGTCACCAATTAACGAGTATTCCCACCTCCGTATGGTTGATGATTTTATGCTCATCGCTATGGATGTGGAAAAGGTTAAGAAAGCGATGGCGAAGAAGCCGCCGAAATAGAGTCTCATCCTCACAAGGTTGAGGCTTTTTTCGACCTCTTTTTCGATGGAGAAGTAAGCGTAAATTTTATCCC
>DJRQ01000061.1 GCA_002440125.1 Caryophanales bacterium UBA6356
GACAAAATGCAAATCTTTGCTAATCAAGGAATAAAGATGAAAAATCGTCCTTTTCAAAGTCATTTTTTGCAAATTTTATAGGAAGAACGGCGGGTAATTTTCGTCGCTCTCTATTTCTACTTGCTTATTGCTACTCTGACCTTAATGAAATTATCTTGGCACTTCACTCTTTCGTTTGCCCCTTTTTGTCTAAATACGAAGTGCTTCCACAAGTAATTGAACTCATTGAGTATCGTATAGTCTAGGTTGCCTTCCATTGTATTAGGTGTGCCAAATTCTTTTTTGAAGACGAAGGTCACCATAAAAGGATCGGGAACTCTGCTTTTTTCATATCCGCCGAAGATAATCCTATCGATTGTTGTATCGAAAACATCACGTGAAAATGTTTTGAGCTCCTTGCCACCACTTTCTAAAGCTGCCGCCCTGAAGTTTTGCAGTTTTGTTATAGCGTCGGATTCGGATTGAACCTGCAAATCCAGGTTTTCTTTTTCTTTGGCTAATTTTATTTTCTCAGCATTTAAGGACTTCAGCTTTGCTTCATAGACGTCCTGAGATAATGTTCCATCTACGAATGCCAAGGCTAGTTTATCAATCTTCCCTTGATTATTGTTGATTCTTTCCTCGCATTGCTCCATCAGCCCTTTGAGATTGCTGCTCTTCATATAGTCATATGTTTTGTCGATAAAGTCTGACAAAAAGGAGTTATCACCACCAATGAAGCGATTATAGGCCTCTACGAAAGTGCCTTCCAAAGCTTCTTCATTGATACCTTTGGAATTTTGACAGTCATGTTTTCCTTTCTTTGTATAGGACATACACTGCCACACCCTTCTTTCGTAGTTTTTTCCGTTTCTCCAGACTCTTCTCGTCAAAGGCCTTCCGCAAAAGCCGCATTGGCAAATGGATGAAAATGTATATTGTCTAGAGAACTTTAGTCTCGTTCCGTCGGAGTTCATCTTCCTGCAGTCGGATCTTGATTTGAGAATCTTATTGGCCATATCCCATACGTCTTTTGAAACGATGGCTTCATGGTGATTTGAGATATAAAACCTATCGGACTCCCCTTCGTTTTTGAGGCGTCGTTTGGAAATCGGGTCAACAGTGAACGTCTTTCCTTGGAGGAGATCGCCCTTGTATTTTTCGTTTTTCAAAATGCCAATGATTGTGGAATCGTGCCATTTCGTAGAGCCATACTTGGTCTTGCATCCTTTTTCGTTTAATTCTCTGGCCAAAATAGTAGTACCAACACCTTCGTTATAGCGATTGAAAATATAGCGAACGACTTCCGCTTCCTTATCATTGATGACTAACGATTGTGTCTTGGAATCAACGTCATAACCAAGGCAGGATGAAAAGCCGACGAGCTGTCCCTTGGTCATTTTCATCATCAGTCCCTTCTTGACGTGCTCGGATGTATTTTGAACTTCCTGCTGAGCAACGGATGAAAGAACCGTCAATAAAAGCTCTCCTTCCGCCGTCATGGTATCAATGTGTTCCTCCTCAAACCTCACAGCGATTCTTTTGTCTTTGAGGGTTCTAATATAATTGAGGGTATCGACAGTATTTCTCGCAAAGCGGGAAATCGATTTGACTAAAATCAGATCAATTTTACCTTCCATGCAATCCGCAATCATCCTTTGGAAATCCGGTCTTTTGTCCGCATTGACTCCTGATATTCCTTCATCTGCATAAATGCCGGCGTTCTCCCAACCAGGATTTTCCTCGATCAAATCCTTATAGTAATTCACTTGGGAGATAAAAGAATCATGTTGCTCATTGCTGTTGGTAGAAACACGACAATAAGCGCATACTCTCAGCTTATGACCGGGATTCTTGTTATTCCTTAAATTGCCCTTTGAAGCTTTGATGATCTTTAATTTCGGCTGTTCATCCATAGTATCACCTCCCTTATAGGCTCATTTCATTTTCGTCTTTCCCAGCGAGTTTCAATCTTCCAAGAAGGAAATCGTCCTTGACCTGGCATTCCCTCATAAAACAGCTCTTGAGGTATTTGTACTCCGCTTCGGTTATGGCCCCATCCGTCTTCATTTTCGATAGAAGCTCGACGGAACGGACGTAATACATAAAATCGTCGCGGTTGACGTTAGCGTTCCTTTTCCTCTTTTTGCTTTCTGCCATCAATCAGTTAATACCCCCCTTCCAAATTACCATCCATCTTTGCAAGCTTCAGTTTTCTCCATTCCGGGGTGATTTTGTCTTCTCTTAATCCCCTGAAATAGCTCTTGCCGTCATAGTATCTTTCGCCATCGAAATAGCTCATCAAGGCATCGACCATACGATTAGGCAAAAGTTCTTCCCTTTCTTCTTCACCTATGAAGGCAAAGTACTTGTTCATTTGCTCATGGCGTTTCTTCTCTTCAATCCATAAATCGTAGAGATCAAAGAAGATGTCCACCTCATCCTTTTCTTTGTCATTGAGAACATCTTTCATTTTGGAAAGATAGTCGGTGGCGGTCCTCAGCATGGCAAAGCCAAAATTGGCCAAAACGTCTTCGTAATCCGACATCTTATCGCCCTCGATGATGTCGTTTTTCTCGCCCGGTTTGAAGCAGTCGAGGATGTGAAATTGTTCATACTTTTCGTTCATTTTCCGTTGTTTCTCCTTTCTTTTCCGTGATTTTGCTTTCGATGGGTATCCCATCGAGAAAACGTGAGTTCTAACTTTTAGAACAAACGCTTATCCTGTCTCTAAGAACAGACAACAGCCATCCCTTTACATGGTGTTTTCCTCCTCGATTTCTTCTCTTCCTTTTTCCAGTTCATCCAAAATCCTTTGGTATTCAAGGTATGTCTCATAAGCAATATCCGCAGCCTTTTGGGCAAAGAACAAAGCGTCGTTTAAGACCGATGAAACGGATTGGATATGAAGCCTTTGGATCGCCTTTGGATGTTTTAAAGAGGAACGATTTGTCCTCTCCTTTTTCTTCTTGGAAGACAACTCTTTGATGATCACATTGCCTACCCTTCTCTTCATGTCTTTCTCGAACTTAGGTTTATAGAGATATGGGGTTGGGTCAATGTTGCTGTTTAGGCACGCCTTTGTCATCTCTTGATCTCTTTTGGAAGCCTCTTCTAGAAGTTTGCGATATGGCTTAGCGATGTACCCGTGTTCCAAAATGACGTTGGTTAAGGAATCAACATCTTTCCTAGTACAATCGATTTCTATGGATTCATAGTTGATTCCGTCTTTGTTTGGAAGCTTTTCATAAATTGCCTTACATAAGATGGATATGTTCTCTTTGTTCCTCTCAAAGCGTTTGGATACAACCCTATGGGCTTCTTCGATAACGAGGTCCCGAACCCTTTTTGCTCCTTCCACCGGAGACATGTAGTTTCGTTCTATGGCTAACTTGAAGGCGTCTACTTTATTAATAGGGAGCTTCCCTTTCCTATATTTTCTGCCTTTGGTCTTTCGATCGTACATGTTCGGCTCGTCCTGAAAGAAAGATAAATGGATATGCCTGTTGTCCGTGTTTTGATGAAGACCGGCATACCACGTTGTCTTCTTTGGGTCCAAACCGACCGATTTAAAGAAAGAGGGGAGAAGCTTCATAAGAAGTTTCCTGGCATCTTCTGGATTGTTGCAGTTAGAAAGGCCATATTTTTCTTTAAAGCTAATTACGCAGTCCCAGATAGTCGAATCCGTGGACCTCAGCCTTTCCCTAAGAGCCTTTTTGTCTGTTGCAGAAACTAATCCCTTAGAATTGAATATTCCGGATGACTTGTCTTTGTTGTCGGCGTAATCGACATAATCTTTAATGGATAAGGTTTGTCTAACGCCTTTGTCAACGTAATTTACGTAATCGTCTTTCTTCGAGGAGGAGTAGAAGTCTCTTCCTTCGCTGCCCTTCTCGTAATAATGTATTCTCACGAGAACGTTTGGTGATTCTTTAGCCATGGTACGCCTTATGCATCCTTTCCTGCTCATTCAAAAGACTTAGTGGCAATTCATCCATTGACCCGTTGATGATGTCGTCGACATAGGCGCCACTTTTTCCAGCGATTTCATAAATCATCCAATAGATTCTGATAAGAAGCTTCATCGAGATCCGCTCGTCTATCTTCCCCTCGCAGACCTTTTCAAGAAGAGCATCCAAAGTCTCTTTTTGAGAAGACAGCCTTTCATCAAAGTTCTTAATCTCTTCTTTACTAGAGATGGCTCTTAATCCCTCTCGTTTGTCTAAACCGTCATTCATCAAAGAGACAACGTAATTGGATTTCGAGCCTTTGTATCCGGAAGTCTCAATATCCTTAATGATTCTCTCCTTAGTTTCCTGGTCTAAGCCATTAATCGTAATGTAATCAAATTGCAATCTATATCACCTCCCTCCATTGTTATAGTCCGTGAAAAACGGGCCTTTGGTATCGTTTTTCGATATATCTACCGAAAAATTTTTATCTGCATCCATTATTTAGATACGGATTTGCACCGGGAGGTTGAGAAAATATTTTTTGCTCATAAGAAAAAAGCCCCATAAACAAGGGACTTTCGGCGAAAAATTTTTCCTTAGTTTTTCTTGACTACAAAGCGATTTATTCGCTTTTCGAGAGCTGGATATGTCGCGACATGATCATATTCCGCCTTTTCTCTGAACTTTTTCTGTTTGGCCTTCTTCTCGTTTAGCTCCACAAGATTCTCATATTTGTCAAAGGTGTTATGGTATTCATCGCACACACCGGGAATGGTCTTATAGTCATCCCAATGCCATTCCCTAAGTCCTAAGTAATTAGCTTTTCCATAGACTTTTCTTAGAGTCGGGTTCAAACGGAAGAAAGGATTATCAATTGCTTCCCTAAAGACGTAGATATTTGCCAATTGCGCTTTGGTCTTCTCGTCAAAGTTCCTAAATTGGACCACACAACCATGCTTATAAAGGTATTTTAAATCATATTGGATTGTCCTATCTTTACAGCCTAATTTCTTAGCCAGGAAAGGTATACTTATCGGCTTTCCTTTATGAGTTTTAACATAGTAAAGAATGATACATTTTCTTTGTAATGGAGTTATCTTTCTAACCACGGCATCCTGCTCTTCAGTCATAGGCCTAACAATGATGTAACCATATTTTCCTAGGCGATCATTAGTACCAGCATAATATCGTCGCTCTGCTGTCGTGATTCTTTTTTCGTCTTCCACTATAAAATACCTCAATCGGTCATCATGTACTGAGCTTGAGAAATGACGCCATCAATGGCAGAATCCCTGTATTCAGGTGGATATCCGTATTTCTTAAGGCATTTCTTAATGGCAATTCTCATTTTAGCCCTCGTTGATTCCTTGCTAGACCAATCAGTTGTAGCGTATTGATCAACAATATCTTTCAAGTCATGTGCAATAAGTTTCAATGTTTCGTCATCTAATAATTCCTTAGCAGATTTATCTCTCACAAGAGCATCATAGAATGCACGTTCTCTTCCGTTAATGCCTAATTCCTGGGCTTTTTTCTCATCTCCAACCAATTCCTGAGCAAACTGAACCAGTTTAACAATGGTTTCATCCGCAACAAATTTTTCATCACGGTCATTATATTCTTCGAGAATTTTCCTTAAACGTTTCGAATATTCTTGGGATTTCAAATAATTGTTCTTTCTACTCTCGGCAATAGCTCTTTCTAAAAGTTCACGAGCAATCTGAACAAAAATCATCGGAGGATTGCTTTTGCGTAGTTCTTCAATCTTCTTCTCGCTTAAAAGCTCTATAACATTTACAGAATCATCATGCTGGGTAAGCACTTTAACCTCATCGCCTTGAACGGCGTCCGCCAATAAGCCAGCAACGTATTTGTTCATATCGGTTACAGAAACAATAACCGGGTTGGAACGAAGCTTAAGGATATAGCTTCTAATTGCTAGATAGTAATAAACATCATTTTTCTCTTCTTCAGTCGCGATACCTCCGCATGCAACAAATGCATGTTTGATAGAGATAGAAAGGTCATCCATGAAGGAATCTTCTCTCTTTTTCTCTTCCAAAATGAATTGGGCTCCATCCTGGATGGCTTTGAATCTTGTTAACGAATCGTTTGAAAAGAACTTTGATTTATCAATCTTATAGAACCACTCATTCAAGATATTGAGTTTTTCTATAAGGAGATTATGAATCTCGTTCTTGACGTCTTGAAGATTCGTTTCTCTATCACGGTCTGTATATTCTGACAATGCTGCTTCCAAAGCTTTTCCTAATCCAATGTAATCCACCACCAAGCCTGATGATTTGCCAGGGTACACACGGTTTACGCGGGCAATAGCCTGCATTAAAGCATAAGACTTGAGCCTCTTTATAAAATACATAACGTCCAAATCCGGTACATCAAACCCGGTGAGCCACATATCAACGACGATGGCAATCTTGTATTTAGAAGTATCTTTTTTGAATTCTTCACCCAATTCTTTTCTATAAGCCGAATCCCCAAAAGCCTTTCTTGCTTCTTCGCCATCTTTGTTCGATTCGGTGACAACCAAAATGGTTTTGTCTTTATATTCTGGCTTAAACTCAACAATTCTCTTGTACAGTTTTAAAGCGCCTTTTCTAGTTTGGCAAACAATCATTGCTTTGCCATGAAGAAAACCCTTTCGTTCCTCATAGTGTGCGAGAATATCCTTTGCGAACAAATCAATAACGGAGTCTTGCTCTAAGATGCCAGAAAGTTTAAGCATCTCACGCTTGGATTTTTCGACAGCATCCGGAGTACTCTGTCCCGAACTTTCTATATCGTCATAATAATGATCTATTTGAGCTAAAACGTCCTCGTTGGTCCATACTTTAGCAAGCCTAGATTCATAATAAAGCTTAACGGTTGAACCATCGATAATGGACTGCGTCATATCGTAAACGTCGATGATATCACCAAAAATATCGGTTGTTTGTTTATCTTTGTTCGAAATTGGGGTCCCAGTGAAACCAATAAAGGTAGCGTTAGGCAAAGCGTCTCGAATATATTTTTCAATCCCATATTTGAAAACCGGTGAAAGTTCGCCATCTTCGCTCTTCTCATAATGAACAGTCTCATAGATACCATAATGGCTTCTATGGGCTTCGTCTGTCATAACGATAATATTATTTCTATCGTTTTCTGGGAGGTTTTCCTTATCGAATTTCCCAATTGTTGTGAAAATAATTCCACCTTGCTTAACCGTCCCTAGTTTCTTGACCAAATCAGCCCGGCTAGTGACGATAACGGGGTCGGTTTTTAAATACTCTCTCGCACTACAAAAAGTCTTATAGAGTTGATCATCGAGATCAATGCGGTCAGTAAGTAAAACAATAGTAGGTACACCTAAAGAAGCTTCTTGCAAAAGCCTATGAGCCAGCATGACCATGGAGAAAGATTTTCCACTGCCCTGAGTATGCCAAACAATACCGGCCTTACCATTTCCAGCTGGTTTTATAGCTGAATTGATGGATTTTATAGATTTAAGAACGCCAAAGTATTGATGGTATTGCGCCATGATCTTGATAGGCTTATCGTTCTTGTCTTTGATGAAGAAGAGGTTGTTTTTAATCACATCCAATAGCCTTGCCTTATCAAAAAGTCCTTCGATAAGGACATCTAATGTCTTAACAAAATTTTTGTCATAACCTTTTTCGCCTGCAATAGATTTCCATTCAGAGAAACGATCTTCCTTGGACGTAAGTGTTCCAACTTTTGTATTGACACCATCAGAGATTACCAAAAAGGCGTTATAGTTAAACAAAGTCGGAATGTCAAAGCGGTAACCGCTCTTTTCTGAATCACCACCAAGTTGCATATAGGCATGGTGCAATGTTGCATTGGTTCCGTTCTCGTCGAATGTTTTCAATTCCATGACGATTAAGGGGATTCCGTTGATATAGACAATTACATCCGGAATGCGGGTGTCATGTCCCTCTCTGAACTTTATTTGATGGGTGACTTGGAAAACGTTGTTTTCAGGATGCTCAAAATCAACAAGTTTTATCAAGGGGTTAACAGCATAATCCTTATCCTCGATCGTTATGCCTTCAACAAACATCTTGTGAAATTGATAATTCCTTTCAAACAAAGAGGGATTGTCGATTCGCTGTATGGTTTTGACAGCTTCTTCGATGATTCTGCGTTCTTTTACTGAATTAATCTTTAACAAACAATTTTCCAAAAGCTCCACATTGATGAAATCGTCAAGTTTTCTTGTAGAAAACCATCCAGAAGAATCCGGTTCGACCAATTCATACCCCTGCTTTTGAAGCAAAGCGATTATGCTTTCTTCTACTATGCTTTCATAAACCATGCTTGCCTCTCCTTTTTATTTCAAAATCCAATAGCCGCTCCGCCTTGTTCCGTATCGCTCAATCAATCCCATTTTTTGCAATTTAACCATGCTCTTCTTGACCATGGAGACACTGAGACTGGTGGCTTTTGCAAGCTCATCTCCGGTCAATCTTGGATTGCTTTTCAAAGCCGTCAAAATTGCCTTTTGGCTACCGTTCAAAATAAGCGATTCGCTTTGTTTTTCGGCGACGAACGCCCAGGTAGGCTTAAAGGCAAATGGAATGGTGACCGTTAAATAATTATCCGATATTTTGAAAGCTTCTTTTCCATATCGACTCAAGATAGTGGGAACGCCATGCCCAGTTTGTTCTGCGTATTCGGTTGAATTGAAGATCATCCACAAAGCTTTATTGATTGGATGGGATGTGCCCTCATAGAACTCATCCAGAGTCAATCCATATGGGAGACCGCCATAAGAAACAATCTCTATCCTATCGCTGTAGATATAAATGGCCGGCGGGATCATATCCATCCAGGAGTTATGAACGCACGCATTCTTCCAAGCCTCTTTAAAGGATTCAAAATCAAAAAGATATAGGTCTCTTTTCCCATTTTTCTTTTCTAGATCCACGTTTGTTTCATTGAGGGCCTCGACATAATCCATGGCCTGTTGCAAGGCAATCAATAGGCATTGGTTCCCAAACTCGGTGCGCTGGGCCATCGATGTCTTGTCCACTCCGGCAAAACGCACGACTTTTATCGAGACGTTGGACTGATCGGACAGGATGAACGCCATGATGTTGTATTTGCCATCGCTGTTCTTAAGCCCCTTTGCCTTTACCAAACTAGAAGTGGAAAGGACGTGATAGCCTTTCGAAACAAGTATGGATGCGAATTTCTCAAAGGTTAGATCCTGCCTTGTTGATTCAATCTCGCTGATAAAATCGAATCCGGCTCCGGTGAACATCTTTCTCAACGCTTCCCTGGTTATTTTCTTATCCTCATCAGCAGAACGAATCAAATATTGCCCATATGCGGAATAGGGGATGTCACTGCCAGTGGCTTCTACTTTGATGACTTTCAGATTCTCGCTTGGACCATCTAATGCCGTGATTGTCGGAATGATGGCTGGTTCAATATTAAAAGAAATTGCCTGAGAGATATCCCTAAGAGTTTTATCGCTGGCTTCTTGTCCAATAACTTTGCCCTTGTTCGTGATGCCAAAATAAAGAATGGCATGCTTGTTCTTGTTCAGCATGGAAGCGATTGACTTGATTCCTTCTTTTAATTCCCCGGTTGATTCTTTGAATTCCACCGTCTCACTTTCTTTCCCATAATCCAACATCATTCATGACCTCTATAATTCGGTAATAGTATACAAAAGTTCACACAATAGTTCAATTAATGGTTCACTCATTAGTTCAATTAATAGTTCACTTTATAGTATACTAAAAAGCTTATTTATCAATTCATAGTTGACACTATAGGAACCATCGACGATTTGATTGAAATCAAGCTACAAACAATAGCAAAACTTGACGAATTAGCTCAAAAAGCTTTTGAATCGTATTTTGCTTCAGCTAATGAAAAAACATATGCATTGAAAGAAATATGTGATTTTATCCCAGGCTATTCATATAAAGGCGAGGAACTAAAAGAATCTACGACGGGGATGATATCTATAAAATGCATTGAAAGAGAAAACGGCTTTAGAAAAGAAGGAATAAAATCGCTGTGCCCAATCAAAGAAATTCCTAACGAAAAAAGATGTGACATTAATGATATTTTGGTTTGCCATACAGACCTCACAAAGAATCAAGACATTATTGGTCGGCCTATCTTGATTCCCACTAACGGAGGATATGCTTCACTCACTTATTCAATGGATTTAGTCAAGGTGTCTCCTATTTCTAACAAATTTAGTAAAGCATTGATATTTAGAATACTAAATAGCAAGTTTTTTAAAAAACATGCATTAGGTTTTTGCAGTGGCACTACTGTCGTTCATTTGAACAAAAAAGCTTTGCAAACATATCATTTCAATGGTCCTTCACAAGACTTTGAAAAGTTGTCCAAGAATTTGCAAAATTATCAAAATCAAATCATTATTTTAACCTCTGAAATCGACATTTTAGAAAAGCAAAAGGCACTTCTTTTAGCCAAATATTTTTCTTGATAGTTGACACTATAGGAAGTGTAGATG
>DJRQ01000066.1:0-63181 GCA_002440125.1 Caryophanales bacterium UBA6356
CCTCCTAACTAAAATTTTTGCAAGTTCTTGCAAATTTATTATACAGCAAGAGGCCGTGATAATGATTCGTAACTAAAATTTTTGCAAGTTCTTGCATATTTATGATTTTCGTCAAAAGGGTACCCTATTCTTTTAATTCCTTCATAGGCAAAAATTTAAAAACATTTTTTGCCTTTTTGAAAACGCCTTATTCAACCGATTATAGACTTTCTAGCTTGCGGGGTTTTGGCGAGATCCTTCTTCGAAAGACATCGTAACTATCTTACAAAACCATAAAGAAGCGCTCAGCAAAAAAGATGGGAACATGATATTTGAGAACAATGGCAAAGAAACGTTGATGGTGGGTTTTTCGTTTTTACCGCGAAAAGTGCAATTTAATAAATATTTCCAAGCGCTTTCAAAAAATCTTATGTTTCAATATCAGGGAGCCTAGCGAAGCTCTAGGTTGTTCTCCTAGCAACGTGATTAGCAACTCACGACCCGATCAACGCAATAACGGCCTAATTGTTTTGCTCTACCTGATGAGGAGAACGGCTTCTGATATAGGTAGGCAATAACGGTCTATTGCAAGCGTCCTTATTTAACGCCCCCCATTGCTTTGTACGCTAGGACAATCAAAGATGGGGTTATTTATTTTTAAAAGCCTGCCGTTTCCTGCCCTCGGGGGATGGCCCCGTCGCCTATATGAACGGCTTTTTTGTATGGGGGCGTTAAATAACGACGTTTACTTTGCATTCGATTGGGGCGAGCATGGCGTCAATAATGAAAAACCTCCATTTCCGGGAGGTTAATCATTCTATTTGGTGTGCCTGGCAGGAATGGAACCTGCATGGATTGCTCCAATAGATCCTAAATCCTACATATCCTTTTCCTTCCTTTGGAAGACTAAGGAGCACTAAGTAGGAACAGGACGGAAAATAGCGTATTTGTTTCCAGCCCAAAGTACGAAAAAGAATGCAAACAACATGCGTGCATTGGCTTTTGCGGACGGGCTGCGGACAAAAGCGGACAACCATGGCAAGCCCTGCTTCAGAGCCTCTAAGTCGATGGTGTTTCGTCGGTCGGAACCGCTTTCGTTCCTAGTTGCATTATAGCAAGCTGAAATGCGATTTCGAAAGGAGATTTCATCGAATCCATCGATGCTTTTTGACTGCTCGCATAGGATTCTACCGTGCTCTATTTAAGGGAAGCGGACGCATTGGTTTCCTTGCTTTCACCAGCCTCTCCTTTGCTGTATGTGCTATTTATCGCTTTGCGAATTTTGCCAATAGGTCTTTGAATCTCTTACAGATGATTTGGTTTTTTTCTCTGATAATTTTCGCCCAATACGTTTATCCCAACTTCCTCCTTGGGGTGATATTGAGTCAAAGAATGAAGCGTATGGAACCCGACCGGAAAGCGAATTGTCCGCCAAGAGAGAGGACAATTCTTTTTCACCGCCCATTACAACTGATTTTTTGTCAATTCGCTTCATCTGAAATTGTTTTTTCATATTAAAGGATAAACAAAGGTGTTTCGTTCCGCCTGCTGCGGCTTAATTTCCATGCTATATCATAGGGGTTCCAAGGCCATACATGGGTCAACCGCCTTTGTGCCAGGATGAGGTATCATTTGCCATCCACCTAGAGATTCTAGCGAAAATGCGCTTTGTTGTGGCTGTCAGAGAAAACTCTCGAAAGGTGGGATATTTACCAGCATTAGCGACACCATTGAGTTTCAATAAGGAAAGCCCAATGGTAGATGATATATCGTTCAGCATGACACTTAGTATTTTTGGACCATTTACCAAAAATATTAAGTTTGAAAGCATATTGTCACTTGTTTTTCGAAAGTAATGTGCTATTAAATGACTTAATAAAACTGGTTGTCATACCAAATAAATTAAGTTGAGGTATCTGAAATGGAGATAAAAAGAAACAAATACTTGGAAATGCTTCAAATAAGACGTCATAACGGTTTTGTAAAAGTTATCACCGGCATCAGAAGATGCGGAAAATCTTACCTTATGAATGATATCTTCGGTGAAAAATTGAAAGAAGATGGCGTGAACGAAAATCATATAATCAAATTCGCATTTGATTCGGCGGAAGATTTATTGCTTATCGGAGAAGACCTACAGGAGCTTGTCGCCAATAAAAAGAAAGTAGATCCGAAGAAATTTATAGCATACATTTCGCAAAGAATTACCGACAATGACATGTACTATCTTCTTCTCGATGAGGTGCAAAATCTCGATTGTTTTGAGGCTGTTCTAAACGGATATTTGCGCAAGAAAAATATGGATGTGTACGTAACTGGCAGCAACTCAAAATTTCTCTCAAGCGATGTATTGACGGAATTTGCCGGCCGAGGTGACGAAATACATGTTTTACCGTTGTCTTTTTCGGAGTTTTATGCAAATTACAAAGACGGACTCGACTATGCCTTTGACGATTATATGGTTTACGGCGGCCTGCCAGCGGTCGCTTTAATGAAAACCCCCGAACAGAAATCAAGTTATCTAAAAACTCAATTGCAAAACGTTTATCTTAAAGATTTAGTGGAGCGGCATAATTTAAACTCCGATGAAAACATCGGCGAATTGCTTGATATCATTGCATCGGGAATTTCTTCTTTGACTAATCCGGCAAAACTTGCAAGCACTTTCAAAAGCGTTAAACATGCGTCGCTAAGTGCGCTTACTATCGATCACTATATTACCTATATGCAACAGGCGTTTATGATTTCCAAAGCAAACAGATACGATGTAAAGGGCAAAAAATATATTAGCACGCCATATAAAATATATTTCGAGGACGTCGGCTTGCGCAATGCGAGACTTGATTTCCGACAGATAGAAGAGACGCACCTGATGGAAAACGTAATTTACAATGAGTTACGTTATCGGGGATATAACGTTGACGTCGGCGTTGTAGACACTCGGGAAAACATTGGCGGTTCTTCGGAAAGACGGCAACTTGAAATCGATTTTGTTGCAAATCAAGGCAATAAACGTTACTACATTCAATCGGCTTATGACATCCCGAACGAAGAAAAGATGAAACAGGAAACCAAATCATTCGATAAAGTCAACGACTCCTTCAAAAAAATAATCGTTATGGGCAAAAGCATGAAACCGCGCCGCAATGAAAAAGGCTACTTGATTATCGGAGTGAAAGAGTTTTTGCTAGATCCCAATAGTCTGGAGCTATAATCTTCGGTTTTGTTTTTCCACACTACGGCAAAAAGAAGCCCGGTTTTTTCAAGGTGTTTGAAACATTGCCGAAAGCTATCGGTTAATCGACTTATACGGCAATATTTCCTTCTCATTCCTTGAAAGAACTGACTTTTCTCGGCAGTTCGTTTGCCGAAAAAATAAATTCAAAGGGCAAATATAGTATTGCCATATTATTGCGACGATAGGAATCCCATGCCCCACCAAAGGGGTTCCGAGCAAATACACAGGTTAACGTAGAATCTTTCTTCTAGGGCCGTCTAAGAAAGCATTAAGGAGCGAGCAGATGAAGGAGAGAGGCTTTCGGCAATTCATGCGCTTTCTTGTAGAAAGATCTTTCTTTCCAGGAAAGCCCTCAAAAAGCGTGAGGTTTGCTGGAATCAGGAACACTATTGTTTATCCTTTAATTTTCATATCTTTTCCATCTCTTTCTCAATGGAGGGAGGAACTTGAGCGGAAACACAGACTTAGTGAAACTCTCCCGTCACTCCCAACATTCTAGACATCACAAACATAAAAATGGCAATTATGAATATGCACTCGCTCATTTTTTAGTTATTCTTATTTAAAACTCGCTCATTTTTTATATAAGATTGCTTGGTTTTGCCTTTATAAAACGTGCTAACATAATGAAAACGGGGGCACTATTCATGAGCAAATATTTGAAGCGTAAAATCGATCGATATCTTTTAGATTGGAAAACAAACCCGAATCACAAACCACTTATCATAAAGGGCGCAAGACAAGTCGGTAAAACAAAATCAATCAAACATTTTGCTGAGCAAAATTACGAGAGTATCGTTGAAATCAACTTTGCCGAAGACCCCGTTTATAAGCAAATCGTTGAAAACGGATACTCGGCCGAAGCCGTTATCCGCAATATTTCTCGCATTAACCCGGAGGCTCGATTCGCCAAAGGAAAGACACTTATTTTCTTTGATGAAATCCAGGAATTCCCTGATGTCGCAACGTCTTTGAAATTCTTTTCCCTTGATGGAAACTACGATGTGATATGCAGCGGCTCTTTGCTTGGCGTTCATTATAAAGAAATCTCGAATATCAGTGTAGGATATAAGACCGAAACGGAAATGCGTTCGCTCGACTTCGAGGAATTTTTATGGGCGCTCGGTTATGATGATTCCATTAAGGAAGATGTTTTGTCTCATATGAAATCGTTTACCCCATTTTCTCCTGTGGTACTAAAAATCTATAACGACTTGTTTTTGGACTTCTGCATCGTTGGCGGCATGCCTGAAGTCGTTAAGGATTTTGTTTCAAAAAAGACGTTCGAAAACACTCTCGAAATTCAACGTCAAATTGTTATCGGCTACGAAGCGGATATCCGAAAATACGCCATAGGACTTGGTAAATCGCGCATCACAAACGTATTTCGCTCTATCCCCTTCCAGCTTGGCAAAGAAAACAAGAAATTTCAGATTTCAAAGGTTCGTTCGGGCGCAAAATTTGCCGATTACCGCGGTTCGCTTGAATGGCTTGAAGATGCAGGCATTGTAAATATCAGCAGAGCTTTGCAAACCCCAAACTTGCCTCTCAAAGGAAATACCATCGAAAATCGCTGCATCGTCTACTACGCAGATAACGGCCTTCTTCTTTCTCAGCTAGACGAGGAAGCCCAAATGGATTTTCGCCAAAATAAGAACCTCGATGTCTATAAAGGCGGGTTATTCGAAAGCATCATCGGAGAGGCGCTCGTGAAGTCCGGATACGACCTTCATTATTACAAAAAGGAAAATTCTACTCTGCAAGAGGAGTTCTTTGTCCGCTACAAAGATTATCTCGTGCCGATTGAAGTGAAAGCCGGCAATAACAATTCCAAATCTCTTTCGACTTTAATAAAAAGCGACAACTATGCCGAAATCCGTTTCGGAATAAAAATCATAAGAGGAAACATCGGATTCAACTCCAACATCTGTACCTTCCCACATTTTTGCGCTTTTCTTATCAAAGATTTTCTTGAAACGTTTCAATTTGCATAAACATCGTTCATTTTGTGATAACTATTACGGTTAACATACCAATCAAACCCGTTGACGTAGCGGATGTACTTTCTCTCCTTTTTCCATAGGGGTAACGCTTGATGACTACACCCATCCTGAATACTCGAAATTCAGGTTTACGATACATCGAATACGTCTTGGAGAATATAAAAAGCAAATCCGCGGACGATCTGCTGCCCTGCTCCAAAAGCCATCGGTGAATCGCTTTGAATCCTGCCTTTTCCTGCCGTCGGGGAATGGACCTGCCCATATGGACGGCTTTTTCGCATGGGGGTATTAAATTACTATCCACCGCTTTTGCATTGACCCACAAAAAGAAAAAACCTCCGATTCCAAAATGGACATCGAAGGAGAGTTCTTTTCTTGGTGTCCTGGACAGGAATTGAACCTGCATGGATTGCTCCAATAGATCCTAAGTCTATCGCGTGTACCTATTTCGCCACCAGGACATCTATTTTATTCGGCAACAACACGTTTTTTATCATTTTGTTGCCATAGCCGTCCGCGTTTGTCCGCGTAAGCGCAATGATTATAGCCTAGATTTCGTTCACATTTCACTTCTTTTTGAATAAGAAGCCGGCAAAAGGTGGGATGTTTTTAGAATCCGTTTACAAAAAGAAACGGTATCTGCATGGTTTTTTGTATTTTAAAAGCTTTCTCTCGTGAAAAGGAACAAGGTTTGACACTTCAATAACATAGGAATCTCTAGAGTTTGGATTCTCTTAGAAAGAGGATGATGATTTGCCAATTGCTTGATTCCTTGATTTCCGGTAGAAGAAACAAAAAGGAATTAACTTATAGCGAAAAACAAAAGCTTCCCGCAGGGCCCTCAATCCGAAACTTTTAGACTTTCCTTTCTTCGCGTAGAAAATACGACCATCTACTTAATATTCTCTAAAAGTTGAGCTTTCCACTTGATGACATAACCTTCGAAAATATCCCATGTAATAAGACCCTTGCCAATGGACACGCCTAGATACTTGCAAGGGAGCAAATCGTATATTTCCTTAGGGAAGAATCGTTCAAAGTCTTTGTAGCTAAGAAGACCGTATTTCTTAATATCGGCATTCATCTTCTCTTTGTCGAATGCAAGAGTTGCAGGATCGTAATCGAAGATATTGAAAAGACCGGATAATCCGCCTTCCATAGAAAGCATATCATCGACAATCAAATTCAAATGATTTGCCGTCGCGGGAGCAGCTAGCTTAGTGAACATTTTATTGATGCTTCCTTTGACGAGTTTTGCCCTTCGAACGTTGAGTTTATCATCTAAAAAGACAAACTCATGGCCAATAAAGTCTTCAAAGTCGTTTTCATGGAGATATACATACTTGTTTAATGTGATATCAAAATAGCCATGTTCATAAATAAAATCGGTTTCCTTGCCATTGGAAAATTTAAGATGGACGACATCATACAGTTTGGCTGGTTTATTGATATCGTCGTTGCCAATAACAAGATTAGCACAGACTTTCCCAGTCTCGTGATCAAAGGACATTACCATGTCGCCGGTGCGAATTGAACCCGCCTGTTTATATGAGCCATCGGCCATTAAAACCAATGCGGTAGGCAAAAGACAAGCATTATCGTTCACTAAATTAAACACTTGCTTAATTTCATTTCCTTTTGCTTTGCCAACAACGGTACATGTCAACTTAACATTATCTGGTGTGGCAGGTTTTGCACTACTAGCAGCCATTCCGCCAGCGAGCGTGATTGTCACTTCCAGACTACCGCTTTTCTCATGAGTATTCTTGTCCCCTATATAGCCTCTATCAGCCTGTTCAGGCTGGATAACCCAGTTAATAGAAGTGATATCGTCGAGACCGAGTTGTTTGCCAGACTCACTTAAAATCGTCGCAGTGAATTTATAATTTCCATCTTTGAATGTGCCGCCAGACGCCGTTCCGTTTTCGCATTTTATCGTCACGGAAGCAATCCTCTCCACGGCCACAGCCGGTTGGGCGACTTTCACATCATAAGTCCCGGTGACGCCATCGCAAGTCAGGCTTATCGTCGTTTCTCCTTCCGAAACCCCGGTCACAAGGCCTTCATTGTTAACGGTGGCAACGGCCTGATTCGAGCTCGACCATTTATAATTCTTGTTATAGGATTTATCGAGATCGTTAATCGTTCCTGTGAGTTGTAGCACCGTCCCTATATCGCAACTATGACTTGGGCCACTTATCGACACACTTTGAACATCAAACTCGTTAACACCCTGATTGCTATTGGAAATAGAAGTGTTGCTACTTGTGGCGGCAACCATGCTTGTAGTACCCGAATACGAAACCGAAGAGTTTTTTTCGTAGAGCTTATTTCCATAAAAGACTTTGTAAAGATTGGAAACGAATTCAATCTTATAATCGGCTATTTCATCAAGGAAAATAACTCTTTGGTATGCGGACACGTTTTCAGTCAAAGATCCATTGTCGATGACCACGTTATAGCTTGGGCTGTATGCACTGGTGCTGGAAAACACATTTAAGCCGGCGCATATTTTTTTCTTGTTCTCGTATGTCAATGGAATCAATGACAGTTTTTCTCTTAGTTCCAGATATTCCTGGATAATCCACGGAGGATTGGGAATTGTCGCCGTATTAGTGCCGAAATTCCAAGGCTCTTTTGAAGTGATGGTGTCATTCTGTTTTGTGATAGCGGAAGAATCGTCGCAATAGATCGTTCCGGCTAAGGAATTGAAGTCAAGTTTACCGCCATTTAACACTTTGACGATGGCCCCTTCCTTAATTGGATAAGCATTTCTCCCACTGTTTTTGATGCCCTGTCCGTTGCCGTTATTGCCATCCAAAAAACTGGAGTAGGCGATGAGCTCTTGTCCTTCAAGCGAAGCATTCTTCCCAACGATCAGTTTACTTCCGGTCAGAACTTTTATTCTTTGCTTGCTTACATCGTAGGTGCATTTTTCTTGGCTTGGCAAAGCGTAAAGCCCAACGTGCATTTTATAAGACAAAGGAAAATAGGCATTTTGCGTGCTTAATGTGAGATCCTGGCCTTTGACCGAAAGGGTCAAATCCAAATAAGATAAATTGAATCCCCCATAGAAATCCAAAGACAACGAATCCGAAGATCTATTGTATTTCGAGACGATGTACCCGTCCTTGTTCGTTGGCTGAACAATGAAACCGGATGTGTTCCCGATCAAGTTTTTTGTAATCGGAATGGTTTCATCGACTTCTGAGTACTTTACGTAAACATTGATCAAAGCATAAACGCTAGCCGAATAGGATATTTTCGTTTGGCACGTTATGTTTCTTGTTTGAATTACGTTAAAGGGAGAGCATCTTTGCTTGTCTATCGCCCCGCCTGTCATGGAATACGAATAATAGAATCCACGGTAATCGTTAACGATGAGCGGAAGGTACAATTTTCCATTTTCAACTAAAAACGAAGCGGAGGAATCGCTATTAGCTTCTTCGATAAAGCCGAAGCAATATGTGGTAGCCGAATCAGAGCTTTGTTTGATTTTCGCATTCCCCTCCAGAAGAATTCTCGAATAACTGTGCGAAGTCTGCCCTACATTGCCCGCTCCGCTTGTCCCTCCGCTTAAGTAACCACTTATGACCAACGTCCCATTATTGGTCAAAGTCTTGCCGTCCTCGATTTCAAGAGTGACTCTCAAGAATTTGTTAGAAGAATTTTCCGCGAAAGAGTCATAGCCTGAATTCCCCTGGTCTCTTTGAGACTTCTTCATATTTTCAATGTATGTATCTAAAGAAGAAGCATCAGTCACTTCTTCCTTCGACGCTTTGTCGGTCGGAACAAAAAGAGTCACACCCGATTTTATTTCGCAGTCTCTAGAAATTTTATACGTGACCTGGTCAGGGAGATTTTTGTTTGTACTATCATTGTAGTTCGGTTTTGAAGGTGGAATAACACAGACGATGTCGCCGGATTTGGCCACGTCCAAGGCCTTTTCAATCGAAGTGTACTTTATCTCATCATTGCCGACAATATAGGCGACAGGTTTTGAAGTATTGTCTAGGTTTTTGAGAACGTATTCCTGATGCGATTGGACGATCCAGCTGGAGTATCCAATTGTGGCGACTAGACTTGCACATGACAAAACCAGAAGCGCGGTTTGCTTGATTTTGTTTTTCATGCTGCCACCGCCTTTACGTTAATGGATAACGACAAACCCGAAGCGGATAATTTTGGATAAACATTTCTCTCGTAATCAGAGAAAGAAAATCCGAGTCGAATCTTGAAATAAATCCGGCCGGATTCGAACAATCTATCCGTATTTTCAATTGCGAATCGAGTTGTCGCTGTCTGATTGGAGATATTGCACTTCACGGATGAGGTGAAATTGCTAGAGAATCCTTCCTTATCGAAGCCATAAAAAGCGTTGTATGTCCCGTCTTCTGATTTTTCCAAATAACCATCATTGAAAATACCAAACGTTCCTGTGTTAACAATCTCGAAATCAAAAGAGAGGGTATTGTCAGAAGAAAGCAGCCTGCTGAAGCCCTCATCCGAAGTATTGATTATCAAAGGAAAGAAAATATTTCCATTCGAAACAAACGTTTCATCTTGCACTATCCCATAAGGGGAATACTGAAATATTTCCGGCGTCTGAATTTGAAATATGTTTTGTAAGTCTATGACATCCGCTGCGCCAACCTTGATCTGAGCTTCCGCACTAGCGGTTTCGCCGATAGACCAGGCGGAGAAACCGATGGAAATCAGAGAGACATTACTTAGAAATAGTAACCCCCCCTGAAATCCGAGATAATAGTGTTCTTACATGTTTATTCTTCTTCACTTGCATGGATACTGTGGAAGTCTATCACGAATCTTCATAGATGCAAAATTTAATTGATATTCACTGAGAATATATGGGTTTCTTAATGGATCGGAATACTGTTTTAGTAGAAGAAATAGAATGTGCGCATACCAAAGAAGAAAGCAAAGCGATCTTTAAATAAGGGCACTACCATCTAATGGATATTGATTCGATCCACCACTCTTTGAATCAATAAGCGAAATTCTTTCCATTTTAGCCGTGCCACTTATGCCAAGCGGACTTTCACCAAACCTATATTCTTCGTAAAGAACTTCGCCAAATGGGGAAAATAAGCTTGATTTGAATATGTTTTTTGGCTTTTTCGCTTGTGGCAAGGGATAGGCTTTATCGGATATGTCGAGCTAACATTCTTGAGCTTTTATAGCCCCAGAAAGCCCTTTATTGACGCTTAGTTAGATACTCGATCCAATCGGAAGATTTCTATTGTTTAAAACTCTTTGTTTTGGACGAGAATGTTGCGACAATATCTCTCCAATTCAGGTATTTCCTCTTTGGCGGTGTTATAAATCAATTCCAAATCCAAAGTCTCATAACCGTGGGCAACATGGTCACGCATTCCCTTTATTTGCCTCCATGGCATTTGAGAAAAGACGATATAAGCTCTTTTGAAAGTATTCTTTCGGAATGACGAATAATGCCTAAAAGAATATTCCTGTCTCCTGGGTTCAGCATAGACGAATTAAATCCTTTTCTATCTCTTCTTTGAAGGCGATTGGCATTTTGGCATCTAGAAAAAAGAGATCGACGGGCTTCCCAAGGCAGGACTCGATTTCTTCCACAAGCTTTTCCTTCTGGATTAACGTCCGGACCTCCCCTCTTTCGCAAAGAATATCGACGTCGCTTCTCTCCTTCGCCTCACCCCGCGCGTAGCTTCCAAAGAGGTAAATCTCATGGATGTCATATTTCGCTAAGCATACTTTCAAGATTTTTTTGATGTCTTTGAGTTTCAAAATGGCGGGATGGACATCTTTGTCAAGAAGTTCGAGAAGGTAATGGTTTTTGGAAGGAACAGAATTCATTTTTTGAAAGATATCCATTTCTTTTTTGGGTACTCTTAAAAGAAAGGATACGTAGTTCCTCTTATTATATTGAGATATGTAGTGCTTATTCGATTCTTTCATAATCTACCAAACATATGATATCATATTTTCGCAACGAATCATCCCTTTATCGCTTAGCATCATTATTGCTATATTTCGTGTCCTCTAATCAAAACAAATCTTGTTGCGTCAAGATAGGAGAAACAGAGGTTAGATCTTTGAGGAAGGTATCCTCATCGAAAGATAGGCACGAATAAATTCCAGGGATTCGAGACGGTATTTTACTTTTTGAAGGGATATCAGCTAAAAGTCGATTGAGGAGCAGAAATGAATTCTACTCTTCAATCCCCCATTCCTTGAAATAATAGGAGGTTTTCACGCCCGATTCCCTTGTGATCTTGAATCCCAAGGAATCCATGAGGGTCTTAAGCTCCTCTCGGAATTCCTTTAGTTTGGCTGCGCCACCTATGCCAAATATACTTTCACTCCAATCCGTATTATCCGTAAAGAGCTCCGCCAAAGCGAACCGTGGGAAAACAGACTCGATTTGAATATGTTTTTTGGCTTTTTCGCTTGTGGCAAGGGCATAGGCTTTGTCACATGTGTCGACCCAGCCTTTGAGTTCATTGTAAGTCCAGAAGTTACGATTGTTGATGCTTTGGTAGATGCTTGATTGTTGCTTGTCATAAAGGGAAGACTGGAATTTGGAATTGTTTTCAATGGTTTCTAAGCGCGCCACCATAGCATCAAAGAAAGAACGCATAAGGTTACCGCCTTCTCCATAGTAGCTTCCAAAAAACTCATCAAGAAGCCCCTCATAAGATAAGGAAGTGTCCACCATAAGGCGAGAGGCCAGATACTTTTTCAAAGCGCCAAAGCCCGTGCGAGGTTGCACCGCATTATGTTGCCCTTGAAGATAAACCATTCCCACCCCTTTGCTTTTAAGATAAGAAAGATTCTCGGCGTTCGCCTTAAAGGAATTGAAAGGATAGAGATAGTACATGAAATTGGTGTCATATAGCCAAGCGGAAACGGTGCCGACTTTCGACCAATCGTCGATGATGGCCTTTGAAGAGGCATTTTTCGAATCCGTCAAAGGAAGGGTGTAGTTCGCTTCGATTGGGGCCGCTAAAACATAGACGTTGTCTTTAAGTTGGATTGTCGGAGTTCCATTGACTAGAGGAGCCGCTTTATAGCCAAGATAGGCGAAAAATCCTATATCCACGGAATCTCTTCCCGTTTCGGCGATGTTCTCGTAAACCTTATCGCGAACATCGTTTACGAATTTGATAACCGTCCCGGTGATAGAACCATAGGTCTTCGTTTTTTCAGCGCAAGCGGGGCAATGGCAGTAGTTAAGATTGTCTTCCGTCCCAAAAAGCAAGGAACGCACGTTCTTATTGGTTTCGTTCTTGAAAAGGGAAATGACTTTTTTTGCCGCTTCCGAGACCATCGCTTGGTATTCGTTCTCATCCCCGTGGGCGGTAAAGCAAAGTTGCCACAAACGATAATTATCGCCATAGTTCGTGCCGCTTTCGTTTTCGGCATACCATTTGCTATGAGAAGAATAATAGGTTCCCGGATAAAGGATGCGAAGGGACGTATGGAAGGTTTCAGGAGTGGAGAGATCGCCAATTCCCGGCACTTGGAGATAATATCCTCGGGCGCCATATCCGGCGTTATACCCGAAGCGATAACAATCGTCATCCGACCATCCAGCCGACTTATCATCGCTCCAATCGCATTTGCGATATCCAAAAAATGGGACGTAGGAGATATCCAAGAAAGGAAGATCGATATTGTCTTTATCGGCAACCGCATAATCCGTCATGCCATCGCCAACATAACGATATCCGATCACTTCCTCTAAGAAGCGAATAGCGGCATTTTGATAGCCTTCATCGCTTAAAGCGCTTAAGAGGATCGCCTTGCCTGCGCTCAAAAGACAATAACCTCCCGTTTCGCTAGGCATAGAAGCCCCAACCGAACTTGCCAAATCGTTTTGCCCAAGAAGAACGCTTGAAGAGTCGATTGAAAAGGTCTCTACATCCGTATAAGCAAGCAATTCGATGGAGTGGCCGGTCGCCTTCTCGAGCTCTTCCTTGATGAAGGTTGCCGCTTCGAGCATCTCGTTATTTTCATTTCGGTAACGGATATTGTAGTTATAGACGCCATTTCGCAAGAAAGCGTAGGTACTCTGATAATTGATTTCGCTCGGACGGAGGCTTCTACCGAGACCATCTTGAAGATAGACTTTTTGGGAATTCAGCGAACGAATCGTGACGTTCTCATAAACAATGCCATTCTCTTCCGTGAGGTTATATCCCGCGATCGCGGCATTAACGAAGTTTCCCCATTGGCATTTCACGCTCTTTTGGCCCATATCGATAGAGACGTT
Organism: Caryophanales bacterium UBA6356; assembly: GCA_002440125.1. Classification (GTDB taxonomy): domain Bacteria; phylum Bacillota_I; class Bacilli_A; order RFN20; family CAG-826; genus UBA4951. The sequence goes on from DJRQ01000066.1 coordinate 13,496, forward strand.
ACGGAAGGTCACTTTTCCTTCAAGGTTATCGCATAAGACCCCGGTTCCTGAATAGACGTTTGGAGAATCGGAAAGGGCGAAGGAGCAATTCTCAACGGTAACGTTATAAAGGAGTTCGCCCAGCACCGAATAGATAGAAACATCTTTGAAAGAAAGGTTCTTGATAGTAGCATCCTTCGCTCTTCCTAAGAGCCTCTTTCCCCAAAATGATGGATTGGTGATGGTGCGGTTTCGGCCGTCGAAAGTCCCAGAGAAGAGATTTTTTCCACTCGCGTTATTGACGTAAGCGCTCGGAGAAGCAAGGTCGCTTGTCAAAACGTAATAACCATTCGTTTCTTTAGAATCGATAGAATCGCAAAAAGCCTTCAAATCGTCATTAGAACCAATGGTATCGGTGACCGTAAGGCAAGAAACGCTATAAAGAGGGGAAAAGTCATCTTTCTTGAATTCATGACGTTCTTCCTTTCCTGCTTCCCCTTTTTGGAAGCTTAAAGGAGCGTATCCTTTTAGATATTCGACTTCCGAGAAATCAAATTGGCTATCGTTGGAGCTATAGAAAACGTCCTTCCCATTATCCACCCACTTAATCCAACGAGCATCCTCTTCCATGAATTCCGAGGTATCGTAAGAAGAAGCTTCTTCGATATGACCGGAGGCAGGTTTCGTGAAGGTGTAACGAGCCCCTCCGCATAAAGCCCAATACTCGCGTATGCCATCCAAAGAGTCGGTCGCTTCCCTTTTGGCGTAATGCACCCATCGTTCTGTTTCTGGAGTGGCATAGGCTAAAGACACATTTTTAGATCCCAAAACCAAAAAAGAGGACAAAGCAAAAAGAGAGGCGGTTAAACTCAAAACGATTTTCTTATTCATGAGAAACCCTCCGAAACCTCCTCCATTTTATCTTTTCTTTCGCATCCGTTCTTGCGCTCCTCTTATCAAAATGTGTGAAAAAGTCTCATATTTGAATTTTTAGTTCGCCATAGTCAAAAACGTCGAAGTAAAGACTGCGTCCCCACTAAGCAAAAGGATGCCGCCGTCCCGAAAGAAAATTAGTTAACAAAAAGTTGGTTTTCACCAAAAAAGATCTTCATTGAAAAGCTCATTTCGCTTATCTAGCTTCTTTTAGAAAGCACCATTTCTTCGGCGTATTGGAGCTGTTTTTCCGTCACTTTATCGCCTGAGATTAGATAAGCCACTTGCTCGATCTTCTCTTTTAGAGAGAGTTCTTTCATATGGGCGAAGGTTCTATTGCCCCTCACTTCTTTCGAAATGAGAACATGGTGATCGCTTAAAGAAGCGACTTGTGGCATATGGGTGATGGCAATCACTTGGGTGGATAAAGATATTTTGTGAATTTCTTGGGCAACCGCGCTTGCACTCACGCCACTCATCCCCGTATCGATCTCGTCAAAAACGACAGTAGGAACGTCGTTCGCTTTGATGAAAAGCGCTTTGAAGGCAAGCATCACGCGACTCGCTTCCCCGCCAGATAAGATCTTGGAAAGGCTCTTGAGTCCCTCCCCGACGTTGGTTTCGATAAGGAAATCGATGGCATCAATGCCGCTTTCAAAGAAACAAGAATCGTCATTCGAAGATGGTTTTGCAAAGGAAATTTGGAATTTTGTCTTTAAAAGCAAAGAAGAAAGAGTCGCTTCGAGTTCTTTTTCAATCTTTTTGGCCGTCTTTTGGCGAAGAAGGGAAAGATCCAATCCTTTTTGGTAAGTCTCTTTCCTTTTTGCATCCATTTCTTCTTCCTTCTCTTTTATTTCCGAAAGAAGATCGGTTTTGTTTCCAACCATGGAAGCAAGCTCATCGCGATAGGAGATAAGTCCAGCAAAGTCCTTTTTATATTTCCGCTTTAAAGCCTCTAAATCACTTGATCTTTGCTCTAATTCGTCAAGTCGAGAGGGATCGTAATCAAGATCGCTAAATTTCTTTTTGAGATTAGAAAGAAGGTCTTCCATTTCGTAATAACGATCGTCCATCGTTTTTCGGTCTTCTTCAAATTGGTTTTGGAAGGAGGAAAGTTTTTGGAGCGTCTTATTGAGATTATAGAAATCCTCCAAAAAGGAGCCATTGATGATTTCCTTGGCTTCTTCTTCCAAAGCATAGACCTTGTCATAGTTCTTTAAGAGGGAAAGCTCTTTATCTATTTCCTCTTCTTCCCCTTCCTTAAGGTCCATCGCTTTCAGTTCTTTATATTGATATTCGTAGAAATCGCGATTCTCTTCGATTTTCTTTTGCTTCTCTTTTAACGAAACAAATTCTTGTTTCGACTTTTTATAAGATTCCAAAGAAAGCCGATAATTGTCTTTGTAAGAGTCAATGAGGTCGCTATTAAAGCCATCCACAATGGCGAGATAGTTCTCGGGATTAAGGATTTTGGCGAAATCGAATTGGCTATGGATATCACATAAGTAAGGGCCAACCTTCTGAAGATCATTCAGAGAAACAATCGTGTTATTGATGCGAACGACGTTTTTCGTCTTGGCAATCGTTCTTTCGATAACGATATCCTCTTCCTCTTTCACGCCGAGTTTCTTAAGAAGAGCGGAAAGTTTTGGCTTATGGACACTAAAAATTCCTTGTATGACCGCTTTATCTTCGCCTTGGCGAATAAGCTCGCTTGAAGCCCGACCCCCTAAAAGCAAGGAAAGGGAATCGATGACCAAACTTTTTCCAGCCCCCGTTTCTCCAGTCAGGACCGTAAAACCGTCCTGAAAGGAAATATCGATATTCTCGATGATGGCGAAATTCGAAATAACAAGTCTTTTGAGCATACCTTATATTAACCCGAAAAAAGAGATAACGGGGATAGACGAAACGATAAAAAATGAACATAGATGCTCTTACGAATGTCATAACCAATTTAAGGGCATTTAGATTTCCATCGAAACGATTCCGCCAAAGGCATTGGGTTTCTATATCGTTTCAACATCATGAAGAACGCTCAGTCTTTAGTCGACCGCCTCACCCAAGTCTCCCTATCTAGGAAGTAAATTGCCAATTCATATCCAAAGAGGATAGCCACACATTCCGAATTATTCGAGTTTACGAAAAGATTCTCATTATTTCTTATTCGTTCTCGCACTAAACGAGTCGTAATTCATTGATACGATAGTCGATGATATAGATAGGATAATTGGTCGAATCCCAAACCTCCCACACAGGTACCGTCTCCTTCAAAGATGTGGATAACAACGCCGTTTGCGCCCTCTCTGCATCCTTCCTTTTTAACTTTTGATTTTTCCGATATCCCTTTTAGGAATCTCATATCTTTTAGCTCTCTTTTTTAAGATAATTGGGAATCGATCTGATAATGTCACCAATTAACCGGTTCGAAAGACATTTCACTTAAAAGGGCGCCAAATAAAGACAAATCTAGAATCTCCTTCCTCTTTGTGAATATGTAATTTATCGTTGGAACTTCCTTGTTTTTATTGAAGTTCCAACGAAAAACCGTATATTTGAGATATGGAAAAAATAATCATCAGAGAAGACTATCTAGCTAAGATCCGTCCTTTTTACAGTTCAAAATATATCAAAGTAATTACAGGTGTTCGCCGATGTGGAAAGTCCGAACTTTTGCTTCAAATCATAAACGAATTAAAATCATCCGGCGTCGATGAAAAACATATTATTTATCTAGATTTAGAAAGCAGAACCGGCGAAAACATCACCACGAGGGCGGGAATCGAAAGAAAATTGGACCAACGAATTACCGACGAGGAAAAATACTATATTTTTATTGATGAAGTCCAACGCATTAAGAAATTCGAAGAAGCAATTGCATCTATACGTGTCAGTTATAATTGCTCGCTATTCGTAACAGGCAGCAATTCCAAACTCCTCCATGGGCAAATGCAGGACCGACTAACTGGAAGAGCCAAAGAATTTGAGATTTTTCCTTTTACCTACAAAGAAACCATTGAGTACAAAAAGAAAAACGGAATCACAATCCAAGAAAACGATTTCGATGAGTATCTCGAATTTGGGGGAATGCCTCAACGTTTTGAAGAAATTGACATAGAAGGCGTAAGAAACTACTTGACGAGCATTTACGGTTCCATCATCCAAAAAGACGTCTTCGAGACGCACAAAAAAATAAATAAAAACGATTTTGATCGAGTATCGAAATACATAATTTCCACCACCGGAAAGAAGTTTTCCGCCCTTTCGATCGCAAAATACTTAAAACAAGGTTTGCCTCTCGACAAGCAAAAGGCATATTCCGAAACCATTCACAATTACGCCAGATATTTGGAAGAATGTTATTTTTTAACGGAGTGCAAGCCTTATTACCTCAAAGGGAAAGAAGCTCTTAGTGGAGTCAAGAAATATTATGCAATCGATAGCGGCTTACGTAGCGCGCTCGGCAATATCCTAGAATTAGACGATACCTTCGCCCTAGAAGGAGTGATTTATCACGAACTCTTAGTGAGAGGATACGAAGTGAGATATGGTAAATTCCCTGACGGAGAGATTGACTTCGTCGCCATAAAAAACCGCAAGAAGTGTCTCATTCAAGTTTCTTATTCTTTGAACGCTCAAAGCGTTTTTGACCGTGAATACGGGGCCTTTGGAAAAATCAGAGACAATTCACCAAAATATGTGATGTCACTTGATAAAAAAGACACGTCCAATAATGGCATAACCCACATTAACATCATTGATTTTCTATTGGGAAGAGAAGATATTTATCTCTCTTAATGAATAGTTTTCCTTTTAAAATCTATAGAAAAATGAAAAAGGCTTTACCCGTAAATCCTTCGTTTTCTTACGAACGAAATGTAATTCATCGTTGGAACTTCCTTGCTTTTATTGAAGTTCCAACGATAAAGGCAGTTTAAAAGAAGAGGTTACACCCTTTATTTCATCATTAGATTTCGTATTGAGACCATGATATGAAGCTAGACATCTAGTCCCTTGCGGGCAATTTCAAATAAGCCATCTATCATTTCTCCATTGGAGGCTCTTAAGAGATTCCATTTATCCTTAAGCCAGATTATCGAGTCTTATAGAAGCGCCCAACGCACTTCGCTTACAACTAAAATCAGTAACGCTCAGACATGGAAGCGAAACGCTTCTCGTCTTCTTCGCTTATCTTATATTTCTTATCCGTCCCAAAAATCTTAGCGATGTTGCTGCAATGAGAAGCGACACGTTCGTAGCAATTCACAATATCAACATAAATGAGTTCGACGAAACGGGCGCTTATCGTTCCTTTGGCACTCGTCTCATCTTCGAAATGCTTATCAACAACGTTATCGAGCCCTTCCAAGAAAGAACGCCGTGTTTGAATGACCTTGATGCCAAGAGCCGTATCACTCTTGTCATAGACTTCAATGGTCTCGTTAATAAATTCAATAACTTCGTCGGTCATCTTGACGAAGAAATCCCTTTCCTCAGGCGTCAGTTCGTCTTTCTTCTCGTGAATCTCGGAATAGAAATTGATAATATTTTCGCCATAGTCACCAATTCGTTCAATATCTTTGCTCGCCTTAAGAACACTAAGCAAAAGAGCGATGTCGTTTTGGGAAAGATTGCCTTTGTCGCAACTCGAAAGGTATTGGTTTAACTGGCGGTCGATCATATCGATATTGGACTCGATATTATGCACGAATTCAGCGTCTTCATCTTTGAAGGAAATAAGATACTCTCGAATCGTTTCAAACATGAGCTTGGCATAGGAAAACATCATAAGCGTTCTCTTCTTTGCCAAAGCGAGGCCCTCAGCAGGAAAATCCTTCATAAGGCCATAGTCCAAAGGCTCAATAGGTTCGAGCGCTTTCTTCCCTTCGGGAGTGGGGATGATTTTGTTAATGAGCTTCGTCACAGGCTTCAAAAGAAGGAAGAAAATCAAACCGGTGGAGAGATTAAACACAAGATGGCAAAGGGCAATCTGAATCATAGGGGAAAGATACCAACGAACGGAACCATCCGATTGGATGGCACCCCAATTGGAAACATTGCTAAGCCAGTCTCTCAAAAGAAAGAGGATGCCCATGAATAGTAAAGCGCCAGTCGTATTGAACAAAACGTGGAAAAGAGCGACTTTCTTGCTTTCCTTGCTCCCGCCAAAAGAAGCGAAAAGCGCCGTTGAAGTCGTCCCGATATTGGAGCCGAAGACAACTGGCAAAATGCCAAAAAGAGTGATCGCGCTTCCAGCGCTTACCGCATAAAGGCCTTGCACGACCCCCACCACCGCGCTCGAAGATTGAAGGCAAACGGTGGCCACAATGCCAATCACAAGGCCAAGCCAGGGATGGGAATTAAGCGTCTCGAACAAAGATATAAACCAGGTCTCTTTGGCGATGGTAGAGAGAGTGATATCCATAACCCATAAGCCCAAGAACAAAGCGCCCAAAGAAAAACAAAGCTCACCAACATCGCTCCACTTCTTTTTGGTGGCAAAGAGCAAAATGACAGAACCCACAAAAAGAATCAGAGGGAAATATTCCATTAGGGGAATGGAAACGATAAAAGCAGTGATAGTCGTACCAACGTTAGCGCCGATAATGACGGCGCTTGCTTGTTCGAAAGTCATGACACCGGCGCGAACCAAGCCGATCGTCAAAGCGCTCGTTCCGCCACTCGATTGAATGACCGCCGTAAAACCAGCGCCGACCAAAAAGCCCATAATCGGATTGCCACTTAGCTTATTGATCACACTCGAAAGCTTGCTCGAAGCCATTCTTTTGAGGGTCTTTGAAAGATTGGTGATGCCATAAAGGAAGAGGCCAAGGCCCCCGAGCGTCAACGTCCAAAAAGCGACTTCGTTCCAAGAAAACATTGTTATCGTTCTTTATTATCGCAATATTTCACTCGAAGCTCTAGAGCCCATTCGTGAAAGCGCTTCACATTTTCCTTTTGTTTTCGTCAAACAAAATTACAATCTCTCATATTTTTTTGATATGCAAAAAGGGCATATTCAAAGAAAAAGACCCCGGTATTGAGGTCTTTTTTTAGATTTTTGATTTTTAGAAGAGCCCGATTGGATTATCGAAGTAGCTATCTAAAGCATCATCGCCGAAATCTTCGATATTCTCTTCTAGCGTCTTCTCAGACTCTTCTTTGCTCTCAAGAGTCTTTTCTTCGACTTTCGAATTCAAAATCATCGCGTTTACCTCCTATCTGAATGAACCACCTCTTTCGAAGTGGGTTCGTTAGTTTAAGGGCAAAAGGCAAAACGTCAATGCATTCTTTCTTTGAAAGCGGTTTCACTAATCCTCATACACCCAGTGCATCCAAGGGAAATTGGGCCAAGTGTTTTCCATAAGACGGGCAAATTCCTCGGTAACCAACAAGAGTTTTCCCACCACTGGCTTATCAGGGTACAAATCGAAGTACTCGTTTTTGCAATAGAGAGAGACATAGGTCGTATCCGTAGGCATGCCATATGTCGGAAGTTCTTTATAGCTGATATCGAAAGAGAACGGCTTATTATTCCTCGTCCCAATATAATGCACGCCATATTTATCGACACGAAGCCTACCTTCTCCGACGATTTCGCTCGTCTTTTTGTCTTTGAGATAGTGATATTTTGGAAGTGCTCCGAGTTTGACGTTGCATTCAAAGACGTAATCAAGATTCTTTGAAAGCTCTTGATAGACCTCTTTTCTCTCTTCATCGAACCACCTCGTGGGAGTTAATGGAATCACATCATCTTCATGCAGTTTATGAAAGGCATAAGTTTCGTCCATCGTGGCGCCATTGCCACAATGCTTGCAAACGATCTTACTGCCACCGCTTTCCATTTCGAATTCGTATCCGCACTTGGGGCAACGATAAAGCAAATCGCTTAAATGCTCGCAAATGCGCCCATGGGTCTCATAAGCGATTTTCTTTTCAAGATTCCATTCGTAGTCATCTTGCCAAAGAGCTTCATTTATCTTTTGATCAATCTCTTGGTCCGAAAGGCTTTCCAGATCGCTAGGGCTAAATAAACGCACCATTTTCGCATCAATTCGCCCTTTTCTTTCATCAAGACACACTTTGGTGTTGGTTAAGAAAGCGCCTTCCGTCTTCACCATATAGACAGGAACGCCATAATGTTTGAAGAGTTTTCCTGTAGAAGGGACGATCGGCTGATTATGGCCGCTGATGGAAGACATGCCTTCTGGCGAGAAGCAAACGCAGCCGCCTTTCTTTATGATAGTGTCGATGCCACGCATCGCTGGCAAATCAATGGTGAAATTCTTTTTTGGAATGGCATTTGCAATTTTCAAAATGAAATGAAGATGCGAACGGAAAAACTCATTGTACCCCACGACAAAATTCAATCTCTTAGGATAAGCCGCCCTTATCGTCCAAACATAATCGATGCGGGATTGGTGGTTGAAAATCAAAAAACAAGGACCTTTTTCCTTATTGATATCGTCGATGATTTCATAATGGACGTTGTACTTCGGCTCTAACATCTTTCCGATAACGAGCTTGCTCAAAACGTTATAAAGGAAGCGATTCGGTATTTTATATTTCCGTTTTGAAAGCTTTTCTTGCAAAGTTTTCTTTTGACTCATGGAGAAGCTCCTTTAGTTATAAAAATACTCTAAAATCTAGAACTATCCTACTAATATCACGATTTTTAACTCCAAAGAGGATAATATGTAGCGAGAGGATTGGTTATGAAAGTGAAGAAGAAGCAAGCAAACTCGAAAGACTGCATCATTTGCGGCGTCGATAACCCCTATGGGGTACACGCCTCGTTCTATGAAATGGAAGACGACAGTCTTATAGCCACCTTCACATTCTCTTCAAAGCATCAATCTTACCCAGAAAGAACGCATGGCGGCATGATAGCGGCAATACTCGATGAGTCTATTGGCCGAGCCATTTGGATTTCGGAGCCTAAAACTTTCGGTTGCACCTTGAAGTTAAACGTTGAATTCCACAAGGCGGTGCCATATGACGCACCTCTTTATTGCGTAGCTCGAATCGACAAGAAAAACGCCATCAGCTTCCATGGCATAGCCGAAATAAAAAACCAAGAAGGCGTGATGCTTGCAAGAGGAGAGGCGCTTTACATGCGATTAAAACTCGATCAAATCGCTCCCGAGCACTCCAAAGAAGGCTCGCTCCATAGCGAGGACTTCGACGTCAATGTTCCAGATGGCGTTACGGAAATCAATATTCCTCGCAAATAACAATCGCGCTTCAAAGGCTCGTCCATCGAAAACACATGATGAGAAGCCCATTTCTCCCATGGGAGCAGCAATTTGAAGAACCATCAACTTCGTTCTTGCTTGCCTTTGCTTCAAGTTGTATATTATATGAGCGTTTCCGCAAGGGGCGTTTAATGTGGGCCTTTAGCTCAGCTGGTTAGAGCGTGCGCTTGATAAGCGCAAGGTCGATGGTTCAAGCCCATTAAGGCCCACCACATTAAATTATTGCCCCGCCGATTGCGGGGCATTTTATTCCAAAGGGTGTTTGGCTCAGAGGGAGAGCGCTTCCTTCACACGGAAGAGGTCATTGGTTCGATCCCAATAACACCCACCATCTAAAAAACAACACCCCCGATTTTCTTGAAGGGGTGTTTTTTTGAACTGCTTCCATAAGAAAGCGCCAAAAGCTCGATCCTTCGAACTCCGTTCGTTCTTAAAAGACGAAGTGGCGAAAACCTTGGAAATTTTTTCAAAAATTAAAAAACCTTCACAAAAGCCTGATAAATCGAACATTCATGCAATCAATAAGTCATCTTAATAGCGAAGACAGAAGATTCGAAGCATTTTGAATCTAATCGCACTTTTCATCCGCGTTGTTTTTGGCAGCTTCTTCCGCCGCCAAATCTTTCGCGTTTTTAACGAAATGGTGATCGATATGCTTCCATTCCGGATTAATGAAAGCCGAAAGAGCGGAAAAAATAGGATCCACTACGTTATAAAGAGGAAAAAGGAAGATATAGAGAAGCGTTTTCCAAAAAGGAAGCAAGAAATGCTTCCATTCCCTTATTATGACAACCAAGTTCATCAAAAAACCCGAAACATAAGAGCCGGCAAACAAGGTGATGACGTAATTTCCGAAGGTCCACCAATCAAAATAACCGCTGTTACCGACGAAAAGAAAAAGAATGATAGAGATAATCTGGTATAGAAAACCCATCCAAAAAAAGACAAAGCTTATAGGAAAGGTTTGCCAAAAAATATCGTATTTGCTCCAACTCGGCTTCTTGAAAAAAGATTTAAGCAAACGGCCGCCATAGTTCTTAAAAGCAATAAGCACGCCACGCGACCAACGCGTTCTTTGACGCCACAAAAGCTTCAATTTGTTCGGTTGTTCCTCGTAGAAAGAAGCTTCTTCCGTATAGCCGGTTTTATAACCTCTTGCCGTTAGGTCTATTGCCATTTCGAGGTCCTCGGTAAGAGAGACCCATTTCCAGCCGCCATCGGCAAGAATGTAGGACCGAAGCGTGGTCGAGGGACCATACATCTCCTGGGATACGCCAAGGATGGCTCGAGGACGGAGACCGTTTACGCAATGTCCATAATTTTGAACGCCGCACATCGCGCTAATCCAGTTTTCGGAAAGGTTTTTGCTATTGCGATAGCCCACACATTCATCGACGTTTGTAGCCTGAAGATAGTTGTTGATCTTCGAAAGGTAATCCGGCGCTGGAACATTATCCGCGTCAAGAATCGAATAAGCATAGAAATCCTTGGCGATATCAATATCTTTCGACATTTGAGAAACCAAACTCCGAAGGCCATAGCCTTTCGAATGTTCGCTCTTGCAATCGTGATAATAGACATGAGCGCCCAAAGAAGCGGCAATCTCACCTGTCTTGTCCGTGCAATTGTCCGCGACAACAAAAATCTCGATAAGATCTTGAGGATAATCCATCGCGCGGATGTCTTTAATGAGATTGCCAATGACTTTCTCTTCGTTCCAAGCTGCGATGATAAAAGCATATCTTTTGTCCTTAGGAGCTTCAGGGTATTTCGGAGAACGCCCAAAGACACCAAGAATAAAATACAAAAAGCGATGAACGGACAAAATCCCTAGCAAGGCGACAATTCCGCCGAAGATCGCTTGCAAATACCCTTGCACCGGTATCGGTTCGTTTTTGGCAAGAGCATCCATAATGATTTGGATGCCGAAGAAGCCATAAACCCAGCGAACGATAGCTTCCCAAACGGCGTTCAAAAATTCCATAAATTCAATGCCGTTATGCTAGCAAAAATATGGTTGCATCGCAATCTCATAAGAGCTCTTGAAATGCTTTGTTTTTCTTTCGAAAATCTTTCTCCAAAACGATTTTCCCTATGCCAAGGATTCGCTTCCATCCAATTCCGTTTATATATCCTTTTTCTTAGAGATCTTATCTTAAAGGCAATATCTGGCGATGGCTCTAGGTAACAAAAGAACGGCGAGCAAGAAAGAGAAGACCATCGCACCCTATTACCTCACTCTACTCATGCTTTCTTTCCAATCATAGAACTCAATTACATTAAAAGCTTCCGCATTCGAAAAGGTCTTGCGTGCCATGTTATAGCGATAAACGGCGTAAGCGGATTTTCCATTCGATTTATTTTGGACTTCCACAGAAATATAGGCATTGCCACTGAAATGGCAGTTTTCACTCGAATATGTTCCTTTTTCCACATAAACGGCAGGCCAGAATATCTCATAATCCGAATTGTTAAAATCTCTCAACGTCAGAAGAATACGTTTTCCCACATCGCTATCTTCCCATCCATAGTTTCCACTGCCGCTATATTCCCAGTTGTCATACATCCACCAAGTATGAAGGAAATATATCGGCTGAAGCTCGCCATCCCCTTCACTAGGATAGTTCGATCCGCTTATGGCGTAATAGTTGTCCTCCCAAGCATCGCAAGCCTCGACAATCTTAATGACGTAATCATATTCAAGATGATGAATATGAGTCATCTCATAGATAAATTGTTCGCCTTGTTCTTTAATAATGCTCTTTACGTCTTCGTTTTCGGCAAGATTCTCCAAAGCATCGGAATCGTCATATCCTTCGAAATAGAGTTTTTTGCATCCTTCGTAATAACCATCGGCGGTCCAATTCGCGATCAATTCCTCTTCTAAAGATGAAAGAGTGAAGGATTTCCCATCGAAAGCGGTAAAATCGGCCAACGAAGATTCATCGTTAGAGCCTCCTTTGCAAGAAGCAAGAAGCATCAAAGGCAAGGCAACAAATAACGTCGTTTTTTTCATTTCTTTTCTCCTTTTGAAACAGCAAAAGCATAGCCTTGCTAGAAAAAGAGACCTTTCAACAAACGTATTTCGTCATAAACAAAACAATTTAATAAGCAATTTGTTAATGAAAAAGAAGCGGGTTTTAGCAAGGAATTCTTTATTTTTCAAAAATAGAATCTTCTACCACTCGCTCATCGCTTCGAAGGGGTAATCCAATACTTCATTTTCGTCATAAAGCTTTTCCGGATGATAGGAAATTTGCGTTTTGTCTGGATTCGCAAAACAAGACCGTTCGCGAAACTCGGAAGGAAGGTCCGTTGCGCCATAGATATCAACCTTTAACGTTTCGCCAAGAGGGGCAAAATATCCTTCGCTAGCTCTATCAGAAAGAGACACCTTCTCGGCAATAACCTTTTGGGTACGCATTGGGAAAAGGAAAGCGCTTCGCGCATCAAACTCCGTCACCGTCAAAGGAGAGGTTCGATTAGAAACGCAAACGGCACCATTTTCGAGGCCAAAGCGCTTCACTTTGCCAAAGCTATCGCCAACAATTCGAATAAGGCTAAAGCCATGAAATTGCATCTCCTCTTGATCGATATGTGGAAGTTCGAGGCGAAGGGAAGAATAGGAATTTTCCCCAGGGGTGAAGCAAAGAACTTTCGACCCTTTCGTCACAAGGCGCGTCTCATCAAGACTTTCTAGGCCATTGCCCATCCGGAACTCTCCAATCGTGCCGAAATCTTCGTTCCAGGAAAGAGGAAGCGACTTCGTCCTCTCATTTAATTCGACGACGAAACTCTCCTTGCCCACTAAGCCATATTCTTTGAGTTTCAAAGGCTCGCTTATCGTTTTGTAGGGAATGCCCGTAAGAAGATAGGAAACGTTGGGGCAATTTGTAAAAATACCAGGAGCAAAGAGAGATTTGCTCGTCAAAAAAGGGAATTCCACCTTCTCAAGCGATGGAAGGTCTTCAAAGCAAGCGGTTTCTAAATTCAAAGTTTCTTGTTTGAAATATAAGGAATGGACGGAAGAAAGCCCCGAAACGGCGTGGGAAGCAACTTTGGAAATGGTGTAATTCCCAAGGGAAGAAAGATCAAGTAAAGGCTTCTCCCACTGAAGCACCTTCTTTATGAAAAGGGAGCCGTTTACAAATTCATAATCGAAATATTCATCGGCAAAAATCGGTTCCAAAGTCACATTGCAATCATCTTGATAGCGAAAAGGAAGGGTTATTTCTTCGCTCCCTTTTTTCCAACCAATTACAATGCGATCCTCTAGTTGCGATGGAAGAGAAGAGATTTCTTCTCCAAAAGTTACGCGCTGAGAGCTATAAACGCCAAGCGACAGGGTATATTCCAGGGGACGATACTTTGCCTTAAGAGGAGTGACTTCGTCTTCCAAAGGCGAAGATGAGGTGAATTCTTGGCCTTTTTGATCGAGGAAGCAAATAAATTCATGGCCTTTCTTATGGGGCGTAGGCAAAGAAGAGAAAGAACTTGAGGTATACCCTTCAATAAGCTTCGAGCTCTCGCCATTTTCTTCCCCACCGTCGAAATCAAGATAAAGGGAAGTGCGAAACCGAGTGAAATAGCTATGGATTTCCAGATTCTTAGTAACGTAGTCGAAAGCGTCCTTCCAACCCGCGAAACGGAAATCGCCTTGGTCTTCCACCAAAGCAGGCGGAGTAGCAGCGCTTTTGTATTTGACGAAAGAAGTGGAAAGAACCTCATTCCTGTAGCCAAGAAACGATACTTGGAAAGTTTTCTTCTCAAAATAGGCTTTAAGCTCCAAATCTTTTTCGATAGGAGTATTGTCGATATTGAAATCCTTGCGATTTAAGGATAATTTCACGAAATCATAGAAAGGGGAGAGAGGCGAAAAGGCCTTGAGCCTCTCGCCGCATTTAACTTTATAGCAATAAGATAAACCCTGGATTTTGGTCTCGTCTTCGATGTCGTAGCCTTGAATGTCAATCGTGTATTCTCTAGGGGAATCGTTTATAGAAACAGTCCCCTCGGAAAGATTCCGATTAAGGCAAAGAGGGACGACAATGGCAACAACGGCGGCCACGGTCAAAGCGGCCCCCAAAGAAGAATAAAACCAACGTTTGCTTTTCTTCTTTAAAGAAGGGAAGAGCCGTTTTCTTAAATCCTTCCCCAAATAAAGCTCGCTTGGCCGATAGCCGAGGATTTTGGCAAGCGATATAAAATCCTCGACAGATGGAAACGACTCGCCCTTCGTCCATTTTTCAAGTCTCGAAGAAGAGATCGAAAGGGAAGAACAAATTTCTTTAGACAAAGATGCATCTATCGTCAATTCTCTTTTGAGGATCGAACAAAAAGCTTCCTCGTCGAACGTCTCTTCCTCTAAAAAGGGCGAGGAAGCATCTATGTCCATATTGAAAAAGGCATCCACAGAGAGCCGAAGGGCCTTGCAAAAAGAATACACTAAACGCAAATCCACATTCACGATTCTTTTTTCGTAACGATAAATCGCTTGTGGGGTGCATTGCAAAATGGAGCCGACATCGGCAAGAGAAATGCCGAGCTTCTTTCGACGCAAGGATAAAAAGAGACCTAATTCCATCTTTATTATTTTATAACCAAAATTCTTAAGAATTAGAGAAAAATGAAATATTTCTCGACTCAATAGTCGTAAAAGCAAGAAACCAAGTCTTTATTGCCTTTTGGTGCGAAAAAAGGCAATATTATGAGGTTGCCGCCTTAGCTCAGCTGGTAGAGCAACCGCCTTGTAAGCGGTAGGTCTTCGGTCCGAATCCGGAAGGCGGCACCATATAGAAGATATAAGTCCGATACGAAGAGATGCTCCTCTTTGGTAGGACACCATATAATTCGGTTCGCCAATGATTTATTAAATCAGTTATATCGCTATACGATATTTTGGTCTTGTTTCTTTTGCTAAATATTATCTAAATTCTCATTTGCACGTGAGGGATAAAAAGGCGCGACCCCGAAGAACGTTTGGCATAATTCTCGCGCCGCTTCTTGAGCCATGGCGAGACTTTCATAACATAAGTCCTTTGATGAGCGTTTCCCCCTTTTTGAAGCTTTGCGGTTTCAGGGAATGCTCGCCAAAATAAGCAAAATAAAAAATGCTTTGGGAGCCAAATATTCGGCGAGCCTCGGCTTATCGAATATGGCGTTCCGTTTTGAATGGCATGAAAGCAAAAAACCTTAGATGCAATCCCAAGGTCGCCTTTTGGCTTTATCTCGCCATCCGTGTTTAACGCCTCACTCTTGCTTGTCTATGGTCTATTTTCGCTATTAAGCGGATATCTTCTTTCGCTGAGGCGATTTCATTCAATCGTCATTAAATAAAGATGACCATGTAGTGAGGAATCGATCTCTTACACCCCTGGAAGCCGACGTTCCCACGAATGAGTTTATAAGCGACGGACGGTTTGAAGTCTTTGATAAAGTTGTTAAGAGAGATAGAAGAAGCGTTTCCTGCCTTTACTTCTATAGGCAACACTTCACCATCTTTTTCAATCAAAAATTCTATTTCGTGATCATCATCCGGTTTGTAATAATGAAGAGAATACCCTTTCTTCAAGAGCAGTTCAGAAATGATATTTTCATAAACCGCCCCTCGCGCATTTCCTTTAATGGAATTATTTAAGATGGCAATCTTGGTTTCTCTTCCGTACATCTCCGTTAACAGACCGGTATCGTTGATATAAAGTTTAAATTGCTCTTCGATTTCGTTCGCCATAAGAGGCATATATGGTTCTTTAATGTTGTAGCAAGGATTCACAAGAGCGGAATCCTTTAACCATTTAACGCTTCCTCCATATTTTCTACTTGTCTGTTTTTTCTCGACAAAAGAATATTGAAATTTCTTTAACTCTCTCGCTAATTGTTTAGGAATAGAATCGTAACAGGCTCTTACCTTAAGTTTTTGTTCTCCTTTTGCATGTTTTGAAATATCCGTTTGATAATCGCTTATAATCTTTCTCTGAACACGGAAAGCTTCGTTAAAATCATTTGTCTTGATATAAGTAGATACGACCTCAGGCATGCCGCCAATCACCATATATTCCAAAAATAAAGATTCCATTTTTTCATTAACGGAAAGAGGAACCATTTCGCCACTGTCAAAAAGGGTTCTAAGAAAGGAGATCTGCTCTTCGCCATATCCCTTCGCCCAAAGAAATTCCTCAAAATCAAGAGAGTACATTGTAATCGGCATCTCATACCCAACAGGGATAGATTCAGGAGTCTCGACGTTTTTGTCACCATCTTCGCCGTATTCAAGCCCAAGCAATGACCCGGAGGCAATAAAATCGTAGTCTAAATCGCAAGCTAGAAATTTAAGAGCCGTTCTTGCCCCGCCACAGTTTTGTATCTCATCAAAGAAGAATAAAGTTTTCCCCGCAATTAATTTCATGTCGGGACAATAAAGAGAAAGTTTGTTGTAAATGTCTTTTGGTTCTTTGCTTCCTTCAAAAACACTTTTCATTTCTGGACGCTGAATGAAATTGATTTCAATAAAAGATTCATATTCTTTTTTTCCGAAGGATTCAACCAGATAGGACTTTCCAACCTGTCTAGCTCCCTTCAATAACAAGGTTTCTTTCAAGCCTTTCTCATGACGCATCTTCTTCCAATCAAGCAAAAAATCATAAGTTTTTCTTTTTAGCATACAAAACGTCTCCAAAGCGCGATTGAATGTTAATATTATTATTATCAAAATTCAATAAAATACATCAAATCGGAATTAGCAAATCATTGAAACTGCATCATTTCGGATATTTTTATTTTTATTTTTTGCATCAAATCGGAATATGTTTGAAAGAGTCTTTAAACGCGCGAGGAGTGACAACAAGCATAAAAAAGAACCCGAGAGGACAACGTCTTCCCAGGTTCCATTGATACGATTTCAAGTGGCGATTAACGCTTGCTGAATTGTGGCGCGCGACGAGCGGCTTTAAGACCGTATTTCTTACGTTCCTTAACGCGGGCATTGCGAGTTAGCATGCCAGCGACTTTAAGAGTTTTGCGATCGACGCCTGCTAAAAGAAGAGCGCGGCTTAAGCCAAGACGGATAGCTTCGGCTTGGCCGGTGAATCCACCACCCATAACCTCGGCCGCGACGTCAAACTTCTCTTCATTGCCAGTTAAGGCAAGAGGTTGTTTGAGGTTTTGGACGAGAGTGGCATATGGCATATACTTCTCAACGGCGATGTCGTTGACAGTGATCTTGCCAGTTCCGGCAGTGACGTAAACACGGGCAACCGATTTTTTGCGGCGGCCAGTTCCATAATATTTCGTTTCGTTAGCCATTGCTTCTCTCCTTATTTAATCTCAAGGGCAACAGGTTGTTGAGCTTGTTGCTTATGCTTATCATCGGCATAGACGAAGCACTTCTTCATCATCGCTCTGCCTAAGCGGGTGTGCGGAATCATGCCACGAACAGCGCGTTCGACGAGTTCCACTGGATATTCGCGCTTCATAACGCCAGCGCTACGAGTGCGGAGACCGCCGTTATAGCCAGAAACGTTATAATAGTTTTTCTTGTGTTCTCCGCCTTCTTTGCCAGAGAGTTTCACTTGGGCGGCATTGATGATGATGACATAGTCACCAAGATCGCAATTGGGGGTGTAATTTGGCTTGTCTTTGCCCATAAGGACGGTCGCCACTTGGGTCGCAAGGCGGCCAAGGGTCTTTCCAGAGGCATCGACAATGTACCATTTGCGAGTGATGTTATTGGCATTCGCAATTGTGGTTTGACGTTGCATATTGTTTTCCTCTACTTTCTTTCTTGCTTTTTAGTGCCGCTCTATTATCGTGAAGGGAAAAGAAAGAAGCAAGAAGATTTTGGCAAATTGTAAAGCTATTTCTAATTTTTCCGATAGTTTCTATTTTATTTCGTTGTATTTTGAACAATTTCCCCTTTTGAAGGAATCACTCTTTCTAAGAACGGGAAGAGAAAGGTAAAGGTCACATCGTAAAGCGCTAACCCAAGAAGATAGCCCATTGTGACATCACTGGCGAAATGGGCACCGACGATAATGCGAGATAAAGCAACCAAAAGGCCGATGAAATAAGGAATAAGACGAATCCAAACGGAATCCTTTAGATCGAAACGGCGAAGAAGGAAAGGAACAAGGACAAAGGAAGCAATGGCATTCATCGTATGGCCGCTCGGAAAAGAGGCATAAATGCTTCTAAATGGCCAATTGGGACGAGGCTCCCAAACACTACGAAATCCTCCCACTGGATCCTCAGTGGTCACCAAATAGCGCCATCTTGGGCGTTGCCAAATCGTTTTTAGCCCCGTCATGACGACCCAAATGAGGGCATAAAGCACCACCACGCTCAAAGCATAACTTACCGCTTCCTTTTCGTCTTTCACAGGAAGGGTATAGACAATGGCAACGGCCCCTAAGAGATATGCCACCAATATAAGGAAAAAGGCCCAGTAGAGTTTTCCCCACCCTAGATCTTTGGCATAGGAGAAGAATTGGCCTCCCGCATAGCCGGCAAAGAAAATAGCCAAAATTCCCGAAAGAACGCCGAAAAGAATGTTTTTCCAAAGGCATTTTTTATCGCGGAAACGAAAAAGAATGGCGGAGGAAAGGACGGCGAAGAATTGAAACAGTTGTTCCCCGACAAATTCCAAAATCCGCGCAGAAACGTCGTGAGGATCGTATAAGGCTTGCGTTATTGGGAGATCAAAGAAAGAGACGGCAATGAAAATGACGACCAGAAGAGGATAGACAATCCATCTCTCTTTATTCGATAATGCGCGGTACTTCATGGAAATATATTACATCGAGAAAAGAGCACGTAACTAAGGAATCTTTGGAATCTCCTTATGGCATCCTAATTCTTTGGGCGTTTGAACCGACTTCAGTGCCTTTCTAGCAATCTTAAAACATATCCAAGCCATGGGTCCATCCTTCGCTTTTCTTCCAAAAGGTTGGAAAAGTTTAGTTTTCATTCGATTTTTAAGTTGGAAAAGTTTAGTTTTCATTCGATTTTTAGGTTGAAAAAGTTTACTATGTTCTTGGAGAAGGATATGCTAAAAAGAAAGTTTGAGGAAAAATTGAATAGGTGGCTCCAAACAAACAAAGTCCTATTGGTCGATGGAGCAAGGCAAGTCGGAAAAACTTATTCGATTGATGCATTTTGCAAATCACATTTTGAAAATTACGTCTCGATTAACCTGGCTTTGAACATAGAAGCCGTCAAGGCCTTTTCTCAGGCGAAAAGCGTTAAAGATTTTTTACTCGTCATTTCAGCTTTCGGAGATTCACCGCTTATTCCAAAAAAAACCGTCGTTTTCATCGATGAAATTCAGCTTGCGAAAGACGTCGATTTCCAAACGATGGCAAAAGGCTTAGCAATGGATGGGCGTTACCGCTTCATTTTTTCTGGCTCCTTGCTTGGGGTAACCACTTTTAACATCGCTTTAGAGCCAACGGGTTATCTCTATGAAGAAACGATGTACCCGATGGATTTTGAAGAGTTCCTATGGGCCAACAACGTCCAAGAGCCCGTTCTCGAGGAAATGAGGACCGCTTTTAAAAATAAAAAAACGGTGCCTTCTTTCATCCACACAAAATTGATGGATTTATTCTATCGCTATCTCATGATCGGCGGTTTTCCAGAAGTTGTTAACACCTATATCCAAACAAACGACTTAGCCGCCACCCATCTCATTCATAAGGCAATAGAAACCTATTATAAGAAAGACATCACCAAATATGCCGCCGAAATGGACCGTCCCTACATTATCAGCGCTTACGATCTTCTTCCTAGCGAACTAAGCAGCAAAACCAAGCGATTCATCTTGTCCAGAATCGATAAAAATTACAGCATCTTGCGGTGTCAAAACGATTTTCTTTGGCTTAAAGACGCAGGAATAGCCATCCCCGTCTACAATGTTGACAAACCGAAAATTCCTTTGCTTCTAACGAAAAATAATCATCTTCTTAAGTTATTCGCAAACGATGTCGGTTTGCTCTGCTATCGTTTATTAGAAACGGGGATTCAGGAAAAAATCCTCGCTCACGAGAAAGACATCAACTTCGGTGGAATTTTTGAAAATGCCGTGGCCCAAGAACTGCTTTGCCATGGTTTTGGTTTCAATAAGCTTTTCTATTTCTCTAGCAAAAAACAAGGCGAGGTTGATTTTTTGATTACCTATAAAAACGAAGTATTGCCGATTGAAGTTAAATCGGGGAAAGATTATAAGCGGCATTCCGCTTTAAACAACCTTTTGTCCAACAAAGAATACGGCATTGAAAAGGCGATTGTCTTCGCGGATTGCAATCTTGAAATAAGTAACGAAAAACTATATTTGCCCATTTATATGGTTGCCTTGCTTCAGCAAGAAAACATCTAGTCACAAATTGAGACAAAAAAGCCTTCCTACTTTTCAGTAAAAAGGCAAATAATGATTCGAGAATTAGATATTTTCGACGTTGTGATAGACGTTTTGGACATCTTCGCACTCATCGAGTTGGGCGAGCATATCCTTCATTTTTTGCAAGTCTTCAGGCGACAAAGTCACATATTGATTGGGAATAAAGGTGACTTCAGCGGTATCAAAGTCCGAAATACCCATATCCGTAAGAACCTTTTTGGCCTTTTCTAAATCGGTTGGGGCACATTGGACTTCCACTTCGCCATTTGTTTCGGTGACGCTTTGGACATCGACGTCCCCCAAAATCAAATTATCCTCAATCTCTTGGCGCTTGGCATCATCGCCTTTGACGTCGATAACGGCGGCATAATTGAAGTTATAGGCAACGCTTCCCATCTTGCCACCTTTACGAGTGACAATCGTGCGAACGTTGACCAAAGCGCGGTTGACGTTATCGGTCAAAGTATCGACGATAATGAAAGATCCGCCAGGCCCGAAGAATTCATAGCGGCCGCTGATATAGGCAACCGTATCGCCACCTTTAGCCTTTTCAATGGCACGATCGATGACGTCTCTTGGACAGGTTTTGCGGTACTTTTCGATGGCGCTACGAAGAGCGAGGTTGCTTTCCGGATCAGGGACGCCACTTTTCGCTGCAGCGTAGATTTCTTTCGATGCGCGCATATAGATCGCGCTTTTGGCTTTGGCGGTCGCGGCCATTGCGGCGGCACGCACTTCAAAGTGTCTTCCCATGGGTTTCTCCTTAAATTGCGGTGATATTCTACCACTCCAAAAGGAGGGCGATATAGAAATTTTCTATGAAGGCGATTTGTTTTGGATTCACTTGCTTTCGAGGCCTTTCAAAGGAAGGGAAGGGAAGGGCCTCAAATGCCGTTCTTCCAAAAAATGCCTTATCCAATCGAAAGGACTGTCTATTAGTTCTTCCGGTCGATGAGAATCCACGCCGATAATCGAATGGACTTCCGCTTCGGAAACAAGTTCCCAGAAACGCCCATTGGGATAGCTAGGAAGAGGATTCCCATACGCATCCTTCTTCCCCCAGCGGGATGGACCCATATTGACTTCCAGAACGACATCTCTTTCTTTGGCGGCACTAATGATTTTACGAGCGCATTCTTCGCACGTTTCATCCCAAGAAGGATTCCAGCTCATAAAAAGGTCAGGATGGGCAATATAGAGAAAAAGCCCGCTTTTCATAGCGTCTATTAAGTCATTTGCGTATTGGATGGTCCTTTCTTTTCGACTCTCTTCATCAAAGATGGAGCCATACCAAACGAAGCGATTCGAATCGTCTAAAAAGCAATGTTGGCCGCAAATAAGATATTGGACGATTCCTTGGCCTAAGAGGTTTTGGTAGTACTTTCGGAACTTCTCTCCATACCATTCGGCCTCGAAACCAAGGCAAATATCTATTTTTCCTTTGTATTTCTTGGCTAAGTTTCGAATGCTTGAGGTATAGCCATCAAGAAGGGAATAACTCCCTCGCATGCCAGGCTGCTCTAGCCCAGGCAAAAAGATATGGTCGCTAAAGCCTAGAAGTTTATAATTTCCTTCGATTGCTTTAAGCACATACTCTTCATCCTCGCCTGTCGCATGTCCGCATCGCTTCGTGTGGCAATGGTAATTGTGGGTGACGAATATTTTATCTTTCATAGAGAACCTCCTCCAGAACCAATCCAGCAGGATCGGCTTTAAAAGAAAGGATCTTCCTTTGCGAAGCGTCCAAATAAGAAGCTAGCACGTCCAAGGTGAATTTCCCCGTCGCCACCTTTAAAGCGGCTCCAACAAGAAGCCGAACCATATATGTCATAAAACCATCCGAAGAGAGAACAAGGCGAATATGCCCACCATCGTTTCGAAGCGAAACGATACGCAAGGTCCGAATGAAGTTATCTTTATCCTCTTTCTTCGTTGTGAAATTCTTAAAATCGTGTTTTCCTTCGTAAATCCTAATCGCTTTCTCAAACAAAGAATAATCAAAAGAACCTACTGCAAGAGGAGATTCAAAGGCATTCAAGGGGTTTCGCTCCGGATAAGAGAAGGAATACGAATAAACTTTCCCAATAGAGCTATGCCGAGCGTCGAAGCCATCTTCTTTTTCTTCGAGGGAGGAGCAAAAGATCGTTTTTGGCAAAAGACGATTCCAAGCATAACGAAGCTTTTCCAAATCGCGGATAGGAGGACTAGCTTTAAAAGAAACGACTTGCCCTCTCGCACTCACTCCACTATCGGTCCTGCCAGCGCCATGAAGAAGCACTTTCTTCCCCAAAAGTTGGCCAAGTTCTCGTTCCAAAACGCCTTGAACGGTCTCCTTGTTGGGTTGCCTTTGAAAACCTTCGTAGAGTCGACCATCGTAGGCGATAACCGCTTTAAAGGTCTTCATAAGACGCTTAACCCCCAAAAAGACATGAAAGGATCGAAATGGAGGACGGAAGCGGCTATGAAAAGCGACAGTATACCAGAAGCCAAAAGCGCCCAGAGCAAATCCGAAAGATGGAAATGGATTTGCCGATACCTCGTTCTTTTCGCTTTCGGATCATAGCCTCGGCACTCCATCGCATCCGCAAGCTCTTCGCTGCGCAATAAGGAGGTTGCGAAAAGAGGGATGAAAAGGGAGACGAGAGAATAGAATTTCGTCTTTAGATTTCCATGCTTGAAATCAACGCCGCGCGAGGCTTGGGCTTTCATAATGCGTTCCACATCATCGAGAATCGTCGGAATGAAGCGAAGAGCCAAAGTGATAATCATGGCGATCACATGAGAAGGAATGCCGACGACCTTAAGAGGATACATATACCATTCAAGCGCCGCCGTCAGTTCTAAAGGTTTGGTGCTAGAAGTGAGAACCATCGAAAGAGCAACCATGAGCATAAGGCGAAGCAAAATCCTTAAGGCCTCCAAGATAGATTCCCAATAGAAAGGGAAATCGCCGATCTTGAAAGCGACGTGAGTATAAGAGGCGCTTGGCACCAAAATATAGACCACAAGCAAGAAAACAACAAAAAACCATAGGCTTGCCAAGGATTTAAAAAGAGCAGCGATAGAGACGCGAGAAGCAAGAAGCAAAATAACGGTTATTAGAAGCAAGAAGCCAGAGAAGAGGAAAGAAGTCGAATAGTTCTTAAAGGAAAGGAAAATAGCAGCCAAAAGCAAAACATAACAAAAGAGTTTGGCTCTGGCATCCATCTTATGCAAAAAGGATTTATAAGGGACATAGCGTCCTAACGTGATGCCGGTCATGGACGCTCCTTCCATTTCTTTATTATGGCCATCGCCAAATCATCCACATTCTTCAAATTCGAATAATCGATGGCAAAACCCTTCTTTTTTAGTTCAATAGCAAATTCAAACACTTTCGGATTATCAAGAGAATAGGTTTCCAAGTTATTTCCGAAAAGTTCGCTTGGCTTGGCTACGACTTGCACTTTGCCACCTTCCATCACAATGGCCTTAGAGGCGTATTCAAGCACAAGATCCATATCATGCGTAACGAAAAGAATCGTCTTCCCGCGCTTATTGATCTTTTGGAAGAGGGACATTGTGTCTTCGGCCGCTTTCGGATCAAGGCCGCTTGTCGGTTCGTCGACAATGAGAATTTGGGGATCGAGCGCTAAAATGCCAGCGATGGCAACCTTGCGTTTTTCCCCTCCCGATAGTTCGAAAGGGGAACGCTTATAAAAGCTTTCGTCAAGCCCGACCATTTCCAAAGCAGCATGCGCTTTTTGTAGGGCTTCCTCTTTTGAAAGGCCGAAATTCCGTGGTCCAAAGGCGACATCCTTTTCCACCGTTTCTTCAAAGAGCTGGTATTCTGGAAATTGGAAAACGAGACCGACATGCTTTCTTAAGGCTTTGATGACTTTGCTTTTTTTCTTAACGTCCTTGGAATTAACAAAGTCATCCACTTTAACAAAGCCTTCGGTTGGCGTTAAAAGGGCATTCATGAGTTGCGCGATCGTGCTTTTGCCACTCCCCGTTTTCCCAACGAGCGCAACAAAAGATCCTTCTTCAATGGCGAAATTCACATTTTGGAGCGCCTTAAAGGCAAAAGGCGTCTTCGGCGAATAGATAAGAGAGACATTCTCAAAGCTTATTGGCATAGAAACCTCTCCAAAGATGCAAGGTCAGAAACGTCAGGCGGCAAGGAAAGGCCTTTCTCCTTTAACGCTTCGATAAGTTTCATCCCAAAAGGCAAATCCAATCTCAAAGAGCGAAGGACATCAACATGGGAAAACACTTCTTTTGGCGTTCCGAAAAGAGCGATTTCCCCGGCATTAAGAACAAGCACTTTATCCGCATTAAAAGCCTCTTCCACGTCATGAGTGATGGACAAAACGGTAAGTTTGGAATTTTCTTTCTTAAGGGAAAAAGTCAAATCCAAAATCTCCTTTTTCGCTAAAGGATCCAACATGCTCGTGGCTTCATCGTAAATAATGAGTTCAGGAGACATGGCCAAAACGCCGGCAATCGCGACTCTTTGCTTTTGGCCGCCTGAAAGATTTTCAGGTGCCTTGTCAAGATAATCTAACATCCCTACTCGCGCCGCATAACGATTGATGATTTCATCCATTTCATCCGAAGGAATGGCACGATTCTCGAGTCCAAAGGCGATATCATCCCGCACCGTGCTTCCGACGAATTGGTTGTCTGGATTTTGGAAAACGAGTCCCATTCTTCGGCGTATCGAAAAGATGGATTTAGGGTCTAAGGGAATATCGAAAATCGAAATATTCCCGCTAAAACTCATATGGATTCCCGAAAGAAGCTTAGCTAATGTACTTTTCCCAGAGCCGTTATGCCCGATGATAGCGACGTATTCTCCTTCCTCCACAGAAAAAGAAAGATCCTTAAGGACCTTCTTTCCTTCTTCGTAACCGAAGGAGAGATGAGAGACATCAATCGTTTTCCCCATCTTTTTCCTTTCTCTTCTTACGATGATGGAAGTACTCCACCGCCAAAACCAAAAGGGGAAGCGCCAAAAGACACGCTCCAAAAGCAATCAAAAGGGACCAATTCGGCCCTTCCGTCAATTGCCATAAAGCAAGCATCAAAAAAACAGTCAAAAAGAGCCAGATGGCAAAAAGGATAAAAAAGCGATGCCAAAAGGATCCTTTCTTCATGGCTTGATGGTGACGGTCCTCCCAACATACGGAGTCAATTTGACACCCGCCATCTCCAATAATCGACGCGAGGCTTCAAAGATAACGTTTTCTTTGTGGCTGTCCGAAAGATAAATGACTTCTTTAATGCCTACTTGAATGATGGCTTTGGCACATTCGTTGCATGGGAAAAGGGTGACATAGAGTCGGCATCCCGAAAGTTTTTCGCCATTTCTCGTATTCAAAATCGCATTAAATTCGGCATGGCACACATAAAGATACTTGCTTTCAAGTCCTTCTCCATGTCCCCAAGGAACGCATTCATCACTCACTCCCCGAGGCATGCCATTGTAGCCAATAGAAACGACCTTGTTATCCGCATCAACGATACAAGCGCCGACTTGGGTGCTCGGATCCTTGCTTCGAAGGGCACTAAGTTGCGCGATGCCCATGAAGTACTCATCCCAGCCAATATAGTCTTTTCGATAGGTCTCTTTCTCCATGGCTTTCTCCTTTTTTATAACGCTTATCATATCGACACTAAAGGAATATTTAAAGGAAAGTTTCCTTTAGGAAAGCTTTGCGACAATGGCTTCGTATGGGCGGAGTTTCTTTTTGAAGGTGAGCCCTGCTCCTTCGTAATTGGACAAAAGAACCTCGCCATTAAGAACGCGGATCGATTTCGGCAAATGAACGGTCTTTTTCGAAAGATTAAGGAGAATGAAAAGCATCTCGCCTTTGTAACTTCGGAAGAAAGCCAATATTTTGCCATTCGTCTTAAGTGGCTCGAAATCGCCAAAAGACAAGGGTTCTTCTTTTTTTCTAAGCTCGATAATAGAGCGATAGAAATTCAAAATAGAATCCCCCTCCGCATCCTCCTTTTGAACGTTGATTGAGAGATAATTTGGGTTTACCGGTAGCCAAGTATTATCCCCTTTGCTAAAGCCTGCGTTCTTTGATGCATCCCATTGCATCGGCGTTCGAGCATTATCGCGATTGGTGTTTTGAATCAGCTTTAAGCTCTTTTTCTCACTAAAATGAAGATTTCTCATCGTTCGCAACATCCAAAAATTAACAGGATCTTGGAATTCTTCCGGTTTGAAGGTTGGATAGTCTAACATCCCAATTTCCTCTCCCTGGTAAATAAAGGGGGTTCCTCTTAGGGTCAAAATGAGGGTTGCAAGCATCTTAGCGGACTCTTTCCAATACCTCTTAGCGTTTCCAAAACGTTCAATCGATCTCTTTTGGTCGTGGTTTTCAAGGTAGTTGGCATTCCAACGAACCGCGTTTTGCCAGGATAATATTGTTTTCTTGAATTTTTTCGAACGGTATTTCTTCTTAAAAACAGGCAATATCCCTTTATCGACATTGACGGTGTCGAATTGGAAGAACATATCAAGTTCATGATCGGAAAAGCGACGCGCATTCGCGTAATCCACCCCAAAGCATTCCCCGACAGTCATTGTGTCGTAGTTCTTATAGACGTCCTCATAGAAATCCCGAAGGATCTTGTGGCAGCCATCTTTGGTGATGTAATGCTCATTGCCGATGGTCCATGGCCTCCATTTGCCGTCTTTGAGCGTTTCTTTCCATATTTGGTTAATGACATCGCAACGAAAACCGTATACACCCTTATTAAGCCAGAAGCGAAGGATATTCTCCACTTCCGAAAGCACTTTGGGATTATGCCAGTCCAAATCCGGTTGTTTCTCATCGAAAAGATGCAAATACCACTCCCCAACTTCAGGAACGAAAGTCCATGCCGATCCTCCGAAATTGGAAGTCCAATTATTAGGGGGCAAGGTGTTGTTCTTTTTTCCCTTTCGCCAATAGTAATAGGCATGATAGGGAGAGTTTTTATCAAAAGAGGCTTTAAACCACGGATGCTCGCTGGATGTATGGTTGACGACCAAGTCCATCACGATGCGTATATGGCGATTCTTGGCCTCTTGGATAAGCCGATCCATATCCTCCATCGTGCCATATTCGGGATTGATCGAAAGATAATCGCTCACATCGTAGCCAAAATCCCGATTGGCGGTTTTATAGACTGGCGAAAGCCAAAGAATGCCAATACCCAAGCTTTCAAGATACGGCAGTTTCGAAATAATGCCAGGAATATCCCCGATTCCATCGCCATTCGAATCGCAAAAAGAACGTGGGTAGATTTGGTAAACGACATTATTCTCAAAGTACTTTCTCTCTTCCATATTTCTTCCTCTTGCTATTAGCTAAACACAAACGAAAAGAAAATCAAAAAGAAAACCGCTACGCGGTAGCGGCCTCCTTCTTTTCGAAAACGAAACCTTAGAAACGAGTGAGCATCAAGAGACGATAGCCGTGCCCGTAAGCGCTATCGATGCGGGCACCTTTGATATAAGCCACCTTTCGACGGATGCTCGAAATATGGACATCAATGGTCCTCGTCGGAAGATTGCTTTTTTCGTCTCCCCAAATAAGTTCGACAAGTTTTTCTCTTTCGATAACGTTGGGACGAGCTTCATAAAGCGCTCTCAAAATCTTCCATTCCAAAGGAGTGAAGCGAACATGGTAACGATAATAGCTGAGGGTACGTTTTTCGGTGTCCGCAATAACCGTGGAACCATCGCCACGAACAATAGAAACTTGTGCCATAATTGGGGTTCTCCTTCTATAAAAACAAACATAAAGATGAAGGAAAATGTTAAGAATGTCAAGGGGAGTTTTTACTCTTCTATTGACGATGTGCCGTATTTTTACTTTTCTTGAATTTATCCCATGTCACTTATATTTAGTTAAGAAAAGGAGCGTTTAAATTGATATTGGGCTTAAAACACAATTGTATTTTCAATTAAACAAATTCTGTTATTTTTAGTTTTCGAAAACGTTTAAGTATCCAAATAGAGTGCGTTTCCCCTATTTTTTACTCAGAAATCGCTTTGCAAAAAGAAGCATCCAAGAGCAAAAATAAACATCCAAAAAAGTGGATGGCGCAGTCCCAATGACAAGCATCGAAAAAAGGTACCAATAGGAGAAAGGAGAAGAGCCTCCCCCATTTATCAAAAAGAAAAGAAAAAATGCCAAAGACTTGCCGATGGTCATTGTCACAAGCTCAGAAATTGCGCATGTAACCCCCAGGGACATCACGTTTTTTTCTTCCGAACTGGCTATAGGATTCCGCCATCTCTTTTTTTCCAAAAGAGAAAGGAGAAAAATGAGCCCGACATCCGAAATAAAAATAATGACCAGGATCAAAGGCTTAAGCCAAACGCCATTGCTTCCGAAAGCGCTATCCAAAGAGGAGTTGCAATAAAAGGCGAGAAGAAGCAAAACAAAAAGAATAAGAAAGAAAAAAGAAACGCAATAAACGTTGTTAAAAAGCTTTGACGCCCTTTGGGAAAGATGAAAAACAAAATAAGGAAGGATTCCCAAAAGCGCATAAGCGACGGATAAGAAGGGATTATAGGCGCCTTGCGAGAGCAAAAAGGCAGGCAATAAATCCGAGAAAACCCCTACGACCGCCCCGAAGAAAGGACCCAGCCAAAGAGAGGAGAAAATAACAATAGACGGCGTTAAAGAAAAGCGAAGGAAGGAGAAGTTCCCCATGGGCACCATCTTGAAAACCATGGTTGAAACTATGCCGAAAGCCAAAAGAATGGCAGCGAAAGTGATTTTTTGGGTCAGCGAAAGCTTATTCATGAGTAAGCTCCTCCTTAAGATATTTCGAAACGCGATAAGCGAATTCCAAACTCCCCGTCACTAAAATGGGTTCCTTCGGATAATCGATAAGCATGTTATTGAGGGCGAGCTCGAAAGAGGAGTTGAAAGGAAGGTCGCTTAAGATGGTCGGATAATCCTCTTTTTTTCGAGCGCGCGGCGAATCAAAAGCAGTAAGCACGATATCTTTGGAAACGCTTTTGAGAAGAGTGAGCTCTTTTTGTGCATCCTTATCTTTATAACAAGCAAAAAGAACATGCAATTTTTCCTTTTGGATGCGAGGCAATAGGCTTTCAAGCATGGTCTTTGTCGCTTCGGGATTATGGGCGCCATCAAGATATACGTTTCGGATCCTTTCCAAACGGCAAGGAAGAGGCTCCTTCAAAAGGGCTTTCCGGATATTTCCTTCGCCCGAAACGAGTTTCGTCCTTAAGAGTTTTGTCGCTTCGATGGCCAAAGAAGCATCAAGCGCCTCATATTTCGCCAAAGAAAGAATCATAAGATCTTTATAAGAAGAATAGTCAAAGTGAAAATAGGGAGCGCTATAGCGGATGTTCTTTATCGCTTCGGCATAGTGCACGGAAGTTTCTTTTTTCCGAGCCTCTCTTTCCAATACGATCTTTGCTTCTTTAGGTAGAAGAGAAGGCAAAAGAAGCAAGGAACGCTCCTTAACGATGCCCGCTTTTTGGAAAGCAATCTCCGAAAGGGTCTTTCCTAAAAAAGAAGTGTGCTCCAATGAGACGCTTGTGATGATGGACAAAAGAGGGGTCGCATCAAGAATGTTTGTCGCGTCAATTGCTCCTCCCATGCCGCATTCAACGATAGCGACATCCGGTTTCTTCTCATTGAAATAGCAGAGTGCGATAAAGGTTTCGATTTCAAAACGAGAGAGGTTTGAGTCCTTGATTTCTCTTTCGTATTTATTGAAAATCCTTGCAAAATCCCCTTCTTCTATCATTTTTCCATCGAAATGGATCATTTCTTTCGACTCGCCCCAAAAAGGTTTTATGAAAGAGGCAACATGATAGCCGCTAGCGAGATAGATATTCGAAAGATAGTGGGCTACTGAGCTTTTGCCATTGCTGCCAGCGATATGGATAAAAGGAAAAGATATTTGAAATCGGACTTTCGCCAAAAAAGCGTCATAGTCCTTACGCTCATAACGTTTCATAGTAAAATCCCGCGCCTTTAAGAAGGAGCGAATCTCTTGGTAATCCATTTAATCTTGGTAATCACGGCCCTTGGCCTTATCGAGTTGGCGCTTAAGATCTTTTTCTTTTAAACTTTCGCGCTTATCGTGAAGTTTTTTCCCTTTCGCCATGGCAATTTCAAGTTTGGCATAGCCATGAGACAAAAAGAGTTTGGTGGGAACGCAAGTTTCGCCAGAGGTTTTTAATCGCGCGGAAAGCTTCTTGATTTCTTTTTTGTTTAGCAAAAGCTTTCGATCGCGAAGGTGGTCAACGTTGAAAATGTTTCCCTCTTTATAAGGAGCGATATGCATATTGCGCACAAAAGCTTCGCCATTTTTCACAAATATGAAAGCGTCTCCGATGGTCGCGTTTCTCGCCCTTAGGCTTTTGATTTCGGTTCCTGTCAAGACTAAACCAGCCACCATGAAATCGCTTAAAAAATACTCAAAATGAGCCCGTCTATTTTCCAAAAGCGTCGAGGAATCTTTCTTTCTACTCATAGCCAAAAGATTATAAACCATCCAAGCCCGCTTGGACATAAATAAGGCATTCGTCCTTAAAACACCCAATAATACAAAGAGACAAACATCAAGAGAGTCCCAAGCAAAACGAAGAAATGGAAAACGAGATGGAACCATTTCGAATGACGGATACCAACGCAATAAAGAATGGCTCCTACCGTATAACTAACGCCGCCAAGAAGTAGCATAAAGGAAGCAGGATACCAGCCAATGCTCTGAACGAGGGGATAGAAAGAGATGACAATAATCCAACCCATCAATATGTAGTCGATAATG
Source organism: Caryophanales bacterium UBA6356 (assembly GCA_002440125.1). Lineage (GTDB taxonomy): Bacteria > Bacillota_I > Bacilli_A > RFN20 > CAG-826 > UBA4951. The sequence continues at coordinate 44,852 of DJRQ01000066.1, forward strand.
CAAAAAACATTAAATTTCTTTAAATCGATGGAATTAAGCACAATACCGATTATCCCCAAAGCCAAGCAAGGGCCAAGAATGCTATAACACCAGGCAACGCTGTAATTGCGAAGGCCGACAAGAGTATATGGGACATAAGTGCCCATGATGAGAATGAAAACGTTATCGTGGTCCAAAACTCGGAAAACCCTTTTGAGGTTTCCTTTAGGAAGGCCGTGATATATAGCGCTCCCCGAATAAAGAATAAGAAGAGCAAAAACAAAGACGATACTAGAAAAAATGCGAACGCCATCTCCGCTTTGAACTGCTTTGGCAATGAGGAAAGGACCGCCGACGAGAGCAAATAGCACGCCAAGAGCGTGGGAAAAACTGTTCCAGAACTCTTGCTTTCTTGTGTAATCGGGTAGCTCTGTCTTGATAGGTGCCATGCTTCCATTCTATGGAATATAGTTTGCTTGTCAAGTTCTTCTAGTTTCGTTTACTAGCTTTAATCGCAACCAATCTATATTTGGACACGCCTCGGCGAACGTTTTTCGTTTTCCCACTACCGCAATCGGAAGGGAGGAGCAAAGAGCTTCCATTTCTTGAGGCAATAGACAAAGAGGAGAAAATCACACCTTCCATCGAGATCATACAACGTCCTTCAAAATAAAAATGACCTCTATCACTGATAGCGGCATAAAGGAGTCTCTAGCCTCTTAGCCTTTTTCTTTTAAACAGATGGATGACTTGTCTAGAGGCGAAGAGCAAAAGCAAAACCAAAATGGCCACTATCACAATTGTAGCCCCCGGTTTCAAATCCATATAGTAAGACACAACAAGTCCAATAACCATCGAGGAAACAGAGAAGAAAGCACTCCAAATCATCGTCCACTTATACCCTTTCCGGAGCTGGAGAGCGATAGCGGTAGGAAGAGCGAGCAAAGAAGAAACGACCAAAGAGCCAACGACTTTGCTCCCGATAGCGATTGTTAGGCTCAAAAGAAGATCCATAACGAAAGAGAGAGAATTCACCTTAATCCCGTCTATTCTCGCTTCGTTTTCGTTATAGAGAAGGGAGAATACCGGCGAATAGAAAGCCAAAGTGAAAATCAAGATGCAAGCCGTTAGGATGATGCTGGCGATGAATTCGGTATCCGTAATCGTCAATATGGATCCAAAAAGATAAGAATCGAAATTATTCGCTTTGGCGTAACTTGACAAAACACCGGCCAAACCAACCGAAGCGCTTAGAACGATTGCCACTCCAATCTCTGAAAATTTACTGAACTTTTTCCGCAATACATCAATGATCAAAAAGGCGATTACGCAAGCGAGAATGCTCATAAGCATTGGAGAAAGCCCTGCCGCCAGGCCTATGGCCACGCCCGCTAGCGATGAATGGGCCAAGGCATCACCCGATGAAGAAAGTCTCTTATATACGGCAAAACTCCCGACCAAAGGCAAAGAAATTCCCAATAGAAAACAAACCGCAAAAGCGACTTGCATGAATCTATAAGTCAACATGATGATGCCCTCTTTCTAGCTCTTCTCCATAAGGCAAAACCTGCCCGCCTTCAATAAAATAAATGGCATCGGCGTTCCTTAGGTCCTCTGGATGATGGGAAACGAAAAGAATCCCCTTTCCGGATTTATGCAAATTTTCTATTAAAGACACCAAACTCTCGTGGGCTTGCTCATCCATCCCGGCATCCGGTTCGTCCAAAACGACGAAATCGGGATTTTTAATTAAGGCCTTGGCAATTTTGACACGTTGAAGTTGCCCGCCAGAAAGTTCATCTATTAATCTTTTCCTCAATGGATAAAGGCCAAACTCCTCTAATATTTTTGCGACTCTTTCTTTCCTTTCTTTGGCATGAAATAGCGAAAAAACTCGAGGAAGCCCCAAAGAGACGATTTCCTCGACCGTTGCAGGAAAACCGCCATCGGAAAGGGATGTTGTCTGAGCTACGTAGCTAATTTTACTAATATTCCTGTCAATCCTGCCTTGGCTTGGCTTAAGAAAGCCGAGGCAAAGCTTCAAAAAGGTCGACTTCCCGCCACCATTCGGACCTAAGATGCCGATGAATTTATGATTTGGGATTTCCAAAGAAACGTTCCTTAAAACCAAAGAGTCCGCATAAGAAAAAGAAACGTTTTCGAATCGGATCATTTTGTCTCGTTTCCCGCTTTCGAGATTCGTCTGAGATTCTCTTCCATCAAAGAAACGTAATCAATTTTCCCATCATCATCTTCTTCGATGCTTTCGAGGGTATATAAGACCTCTGTTTTAACATCGGCCTCGTCCGCAATTTTCTTAGCGATATCTGGGCTAACCGCGTCTTCATAGAAAATCGTGGTAACGCCATATTTTTTGACGTCCGCTATTAACTCCTCCATCTTTTTGGCGGAAGGGGCGGCGTCCGGTTCCAATCCGGCGATATAGATTTGTTCCAAGCCGTATTCGCTGGCGAGATATCCGAAAGCAGCATGAGAAACGACCAAATATTTGTTTTTGATATCCTTGAGTTCTTCGGCAAATTTATTGTCCAATTCTTCGAAGCGCTTAAGTTCTTTCGAATAATTCGTTTCATAAAATGCTTTGTTGGCTTGATCCAGACTGATAAAAACATCCTTGATGTTCTCCAACTCCTTCATCGCGTTTTTAACCGAAAGCCAAACATGAGGATCGGTAATACCATTCAGTTGCTTTGTTTCTATCCCTTCGGTAACGATGTGAGATTTATTCTTCAAATCATCGGGGAGAGAATCGCTCCACTTATCGAGACCTAGGCCATTCAACAATAAAGCCGGGGAACCATTCATTTCGGCGATTTCTCTTGCCGTTGGCTCGAAATCATGCGGTTCTTGGCCATAAGGAGTAAGGCACTTGATCTCGTACTTATCCCCCGCTATCTTCGAGGCCATATCGTAAATAGGGAAAAAGGTGGCGTAAACTGTTTTCGAGTGATCTAGGCTCTCCTGACAAGAAGCGAGAGCGAAAGGCAAAATAAGGGCGAATAAGGCTATTTTATTCTTCGAGTCCATAGGAATCCTCCTCAATGCGAATGGTTTGCATTTGCATTTTCGTTGTTAATATAGTCCCTTTGCATTGATTAGTAAAGAAAATTGGTGGAAAATAGTTGCCATGTTAGAAGAACAGTTCCGAATCTATGGATTAAAAGTCACTGAAAATAGACTTGTCATCTATAGAGCCCTCGAAAAAGAGGAATATCCTTGCACGGCAGAAGAACTTTTCAAAACCATCAAAGACAAGAATATCAATCTCTCGACCATCTATCGGACCCTCAATTCTTTTGAAAAGGCAAAACTCGTTAAACGCGAGATAAATCAGCGGAAAGAGAATGTGTTTTCTTTGCAAAAAAACGAGGATAAGCACGTCCTTGTATGCATGAAATGCCACAAAAGAGTTCCTTTGGAAGGCTGTCCGTTCCACACAGTGAACGAAAGCATCCAAAAGAAAACAGGCTTCATAGTCGAAGATCAGAACACGGAGATATATGGCCTTTGTCCAGATTGCCAAAAAGGGGGGAAATAAGAACTACATCCTTTTTGCAAATAAACTCTTTTCGAAGCGAAAATATTGATTCCTCCGATGGTTGTTGTTTTCTTGTTATGCGAGAACGTGCTCTGCTGAAGTCAATCATAAGTAAAAAAAGGCCATAAAAGAAGAAACGCAAAACGAGTTTTATTTGGCGCGGATTAAAGCAAACGCATTTTTTCTCTTATGAACTTTCTATCTTGCCAAGCCTCAAAACGCATAACGCTGATTCTCTCTTCGGAAAAGGCTTTCCTTCGGAAAAGCGACATGCCAACATCTTGCTTTTATCCTTCTCTCTTTTAAACTTATTCTCATGATCACCCTTCTTCGAAGATTATTCATCCACAATTACGAAGATGTTCAAAAGGAAGAAGTCCGGACGAGCCATGGAATTTTGGCCAGCTCTCTAGGCATTATCACCAACGTCATTCTTGTGGCCATTAAAATCGGAATGGCCCTTTTTCTTGCTTCCGAGACGGGCTGGAAAATTTTTCCGATGGCCCTTTTGGTCGATGCCATGAATAACCTTAGCGACATGGCATCCTGCATCGTTGTCATATTTGGATTTAAAATATCGAGCAAGCCAGCCGATGAAAAACATCCTTTTGGCCACGAAAGAGCAGAATATATCGCCGGGCTCGTTGTCTCATTTTTGATTCTTTTAATCGCTTTCGAGACCATCCGCGAATCGATTGCCAAAATCATCGAGGGTCAAAAGACTTCCTATGACATCCTTACTATTGTTTTGCTTGTTATCTCCATACTCATTAAGGGTTTGCAGGGATATTGCTATTTTTCTATTGGAAAAGCCATCAATAGCAAGACTCTCAAAACCAATGCAATCGACTCCATAAGCGACATTTTAGCCACTGGCGGGGTTCTTTTAGGAGCGATTCTTTCTCTGACATTAGGCTGGGATTCCCTTGACCCTTATATCGGATTAGCGATCGCTCTTTTAATCGCCATCGCAGGCATCCGCATGATGCTAGACAATATCGACCCAATTTTAGGTGGCAAACAAGATCCCTCCTTAGTCAAGGACGTCGAGGAAAAAGCGAAAAAACATCCTGGCGTTTTAGGAATACACGATCTCATCATCCATAGCTATGGCCCTACCAAAAAATTCATCTCCTTCCATCTTGAAGTCAAAGAAACAACCTCTTTGATCGAAGCCCATACTTTAGCAGACAAAATCGAAAATGAGCTTTCGGAGAAAGAGAACGCCGAAGTCCTCATTCACGTAGATCCAATCGCAACCGATAACAAAGAAGCGAGCGAATTAGAAAAAGAGATCCGTTCTTTTGTTCAATCCATCCATCCCAATATCCAACTTCATGATTTTCACCTCATCCCCTGTACAAAAGAGAAAAAGCTTTCTTTCGATCTTTCTGTCCCTTTCTCTTTGACGAATAAGGAGAAATGGATCAAAGAGCAAATTCAAAAAAAGATACGCAAAAAAGGAACCGAATACCGTCTCATTATTCATTTTGATCACCCTTTTTAAGAGCTAGCCGAAAAATTGTAAAACCACTATAATGGAAGAAAAGAGGGAAGACTATATGAGTAATGAGGTCCGTTTCTATCGTTGTCAAAACTGTGGAAATCTTGTTTACATGATACACCAAGGGAGCGGGAAGCTAGTTTGCTGTGGCTCCCAAATGGTAGAGCTTGAACCAAGAGAAAGCGGCATGGCTGCCGAGATGCATTTGCCAACCATTCGCCATGATAAAGGCCGCCTTTATGTGAGCGTGAATGAAAACGGCCACCCCTTCACCCAAGAACACTATATTGAATGGATCGCTTTAGTAAGCCCGGCGAGAATCACCATCCGCCACTTAAAGCCAGAAGACCAAGGCTCGACTTTGTTTACGGACGTCGAACATGGCACAATTTACGTCTATTGCACGCTTCATAAGCTTTGGAAAAAGACCTTCTAGCGATGAAAAAGGCGCTTGTCTTGTGCGGAGGAGGGTCTCTTGGCTCTTATGAAGTCGGCGTTTGGCGCTACTTAAGAGAAAGAGGAGATTCTTTCGACATTGTCTGTGGGACCTCAATCGGAGCCATAAATGGAGCGATGGTCGCTTTAAACGCCTACGACGAATGCCTTCGTCTATGGAAAGCCGTCACTATCGACAAAGTCATGAATGAAGGCTTCAATATCAGCGAGGACATCCTGTCGAATGTCCGGTCCATCACTTCCGAAAAATTTCGCAAGGTGCTGGCCCAATACATCCGAAACAAAGGGGTCGATATCTCTCCTTTTAAAAAACTCGTCAAAGAAACGATCGATCCCAAGAAAATAAAAGAATCAAAGACAACCCTTGGCATCGTCACCACCGACTACAAAGCAAGAAAAGAAGTTGATATCGTTTTAAACGAAAAACCGGAAAACCTCATTTTGCCATACCTCCATGCCTCTAGCGCTTGCTGGCCCATTTTCCCAATGGAAACAATAAGAGGAAAGAAATATGTCGATGGCGGCTACCTCAATAACCTGCCCATCGATTTTGCCATTCGTCTAGGAGCGACGGAAATCGTTGCCGTTTTGCTTCACTCCATCCCAAAAGAGCCCCAGCATCCTGAACTCATGGATTTGCCTTTTGTGAAGACCGTTCGTCCTTCTAGAGATACTGGCACCATCCTTTACTTCGAAAAGGACCGATTAGAGAAAAATATCGCTTTGGGGTATCTGGACGCAAAAAAGACCTTTGGCGCATCCATCGGTTTCTCCTATTGCTTCAAAAAAGACGACAAATATCAAAAAATCGCATGCAAAACCTCCTTGGATTTCGTAAAAATGGACCTATACAAAACAAGCGAGATCAAGAAAGCTCTCTTTCCGAAGACAAATATGCAATATCACGACGCGATGGATTATTTCATAAGGGCGCTCGAATTGCTTGGAGATACCTTTGGACTCTCCCCTTACGAAGAATGGGCAATAGATGATTTTATCCTCTCCCTTCAAGGAAAAATGGAATCCTACAAGAAGCAAGACTTATCTTCCTTCGAAAAGCAGAAGCATAAAACGAGCATCTTAGGATCCCTAAAATATAAGGACCAATTCGTCGTTTCTCTTTATCGCGATCTCAAAAAAGGGCAGAAGGCGGAGTGGATTAGAAAATATGCTAATCGGTCACCCGAAGTTCTCTATTTCCTACCCCTTCTTCAAAATATCTTCGGATAACAATAAAAGCCGCCCTTCCATGAAAAAGGCGGCTTTTCTATTCTTCTAGCGATTAGAGATAGTATTTGTTAAGAACTTCAAGCGTCTTTTCGTCAAGCTCATAAACGAGGGGTTTCCCAGTCGGGATTTCCACGCTGATGATTTGAGCGGGCGTAAGGTGTTCGAGTTCCATAACAAGGGCGCGAAGGCTATTGCCATGGGCGGCGATAAGAACCTTCTTCCCAGCTTTGATAGCAGGAGCGATATGCTCGTCGAAATAGGGCTTCACACGCTTGGCCGTATCCACAAGACACTCGGTGGTTGGAAGGTCTTTCTCCTCCATCACACCACTCTTAATGAGATTTTGATAAAGCTCTTGGTTGCCAGGGAAACGAGGATCGTCTTTCTCGAGCGCGGGAGGTTGAACATCGGCGCTACGACGCCAAATATGGACTTGCTCATCGCCCCATTTCTTCGCGCTGTCGGCTTTATTGAGCCCTTGGAGAGCGCCATAATGGCGTTCATTCAAACGCCACGTAAAATGCTTTTCGATATTGTCTTCGCCGAGTTCGTGGAGAACAAGAGCCATCGTGCGATTGGCACGCGTCAAAACGCTTGAGAAAGCGACATCAAACGTATAGCCGTCTTTCTTTAAAAGATCGCCAGCCGCGATGGCTTCCTTCACGCCGTTTTCGGAGAGATTGACATCGGTCCAACCGGTAAATTTGTTTTCAAGATTCCACTCGGATTGACCATGACGGATAAGAACTAACTTAACCATATTTTAAAAATCCTTTCTAAACGAAAAACATTATAGAGCGAAGAGCGGTCAAGGGCTAGAGACGGATTCTCCTTCTAGCCTTTGCGGCCAAGAAAAAGCTTGAGCTTTTCCAAACCCTTTTCCAATTGAAATGGCACGAAAGAGAATAGGGCGAGCAAAAGAGGAGAAAGAATGGAGATGATAAGAGATAAAGGCAAAACAAAGGCCTTCTCAAGGACGAGATCCAAATTCGTCAATAAAATGCTCGCGCCAATCCCCAAAACGCCTCCAACGAGAACGAAGCAAAAGGACAAAAACTCATAAAACGGTATGTCTAAGTCTTGGAAAGAAAACTTCCTTAAAGAAGGGCCGAAAGAAGCCAAGACATCAAGAGCAATCAAAAAGCAAAAGGCACCCACCACCAAGGATAATGAGGCATATAGAGCGTTTCCATCATAGCAAAAGGAAACGCCGCAATAGAAACCCAACGAAGATAACAAGCTAAAAACCGTTAAGAAAAGCAAATCCGCCACTTCCTCTTTGAGATAGCTTGCGATTCCCGATTTGAGATGGCTTTCCTCTTCTTTCTTTTGGACTTTTGCAACCTTCTTTTTTGGGGCAAAAGCTATCGGCTCGCTCTCTTTGGGAAGAAACGCAAAAGTGACTGCGTCGTTACAAAGAAGAACGCTCCGGATTTCTTTCCAATTCGTCTTGTTGACTGAAAAACTACCATCGAGAAGAACATAAAGCAGACCGAAGGGTTTAAGGAGCGAAAGCGATTTTTGAAGCCGTTCTTCGCCTTTCAAAGAATCCTGTTTTTCTTTTAGATCTTTTAAGGACTCGATTATCTTCTTTCTGAAGCTAAGTGGCGTATCCTCTTTGCCCATTTCAAAGACATAGCCGAGTTTTGCAAAGTCTTTCACATCCAAAGAAAGGTAAAAGAGATGAGAAAAGTCCTCCTGTTTTGATATAGAGAAATCATCCCCGAGGATTTTTCCACCTGCAAAAGATTCAAAATGAAGCGAGAAAAGATCGAAAAGGTCTTTATTGTCTTCTTCGATATCAGTCAGAAGATAGGGGAAAGAACTATCCGAGAAAGAATGCGGTTCGCCATCTATTCCTTTGATAAAAACGCCTTCCAAACGAATCATGAAACTATTTTAAGACATTGGGGAAGACAAAAAAAGATTTTAAGCCTAGGGCGATCCACGAAGCTTCCTCTCATCTCGAAAAGAAGCGATTCTCTTGCGATAAAAAAGAAGGAAGAAAAGAAGGAAAAAGAAAAGATAGACAAAACCTTTTATGAAAAGATTCGCCCAAAGATTTAGATTCCCTAGCGCTGGGATGAAAGAGAACAAAAGAAAAGGAACAAGGGCGCTCAAAAAAGCAAAGAGAAAAACCATCCCGAAATCAAGAAAATAAGAACCGATGGAGAGGGAAAGGACTTTTTTGTAATAAACGTTCGAAAGAATCCAATAGCCAAGGACAACGAAAAAGGCATTTCCTATAAGAGGGCCATAGATGCGATAGGATTCAGGGAGATAAAGCGTCAAGAGAATAGAGATAGGCAAGCTCAGAAGAGCGAGGACGAAAAGAGAAAAAGAAAGAAACTTATGCTTATTGCTTGCCCTTTGGATTTCGACGCCAACGCTTTGGGAAAGAGGAATGCACCACAAAAGAAGATTGAGAAGGGCAATCCAATAGATTTGATGGAATTCGGCATCGCTTAACCCGCCATTCGAAAGCCATAAAGCTAAAAAATCCCTTCCAACGACCGCAAAGCCGCCAACCAAAAGAAGCAATATGCTCATTTGAAGGAAGGAAGCGCGAAGAAAGGTTTTGTCGGCCTCTTTCGCTTCCCCTTTCACGATAAGGGCATTCATTTTCGGAGAAAAGGTATCGCTTACGCCTTTCGACAATAAAGCGGCGTAAGTATAGAACTCCAAGCCATAAGAAAAAACCGTAACGCTTGTTGCGCCAAGGGTGTTCGAAAGAATGATTCGGCCAGCATTATTTTCGATTTGAGAGACCACAAGCATAAGGAAAATAAAAATAGAAAATCCCAAAATCTCCCGCATATCCTTTTTCAATTCTTTGATTGGCTCAAAAGAGATAGACATATGGAGAGCTTTTTTGGAGAAAACGAAATTAAAAAGGCCATAGAAAATCTCAACGATTAAAGTCGCGAACGACACCCACAATATGCCACCTCCAAAAAGAAGGGAAAGACACGCGCATCCAATCGTTAAAACCTTCATAAGAAGCATCGCAATCTGATGCAAAAGAAAGCGACTGCGATAGACTTCGAACCACATGAAAAGAGAGAAGAAGAAACTAATCGAACTCGAAAAGGCAGTGATAAGAATAACCCAAAAGACAAGATCAAAAGAAGAACTAGGAACCTCTTCGATACGAAGAACGCCATTCTTATATAAAAAGGCGAGAACTGTGCCAAAAAGAAGAATGAGAACACTCACGACGCTAAACAAAACAAAATAAGAGCCATTGATTTTGGATAGTCCTTCCTCTCCTCTTTCTTTCTCTTTTTTGGTTGCAAAACGAACATAGGAGTTCTCAACCCCAAGCGATAAGAGAGTCACCACTTGAAGAAGGGAGATGGCAAAAGACAAAATGCCGTTATCCACTTTATGAACTTGGGACAATAGGAAAGGTGGATAAAAAAGGGAAAGAAGCAAAAGAACGGCAATGCGGAAATAATTCGCAAAGATGCCCCAAGAAATCGAGGTTTTGCTCTTTTTGAAATCCATGCGGAATTAGTATACGGCAAAAAGAAAAAAAGAACGATTAAAGCTTCCGTTTGATATCGTTCATCAAGACGATGCGCGTGGAAAGAGGCAATATCCTTCTCTCTAATGAATCAAAGAAAGATCCCCAGGCTGGGAAACTGCCACCCTCCAAAAAGAAGGTATTGAGGGAGGAAATAACAAACACAATCGCGATTTCGCCAAAGAGGAGGCTCTTCGAAGGGCTTTCAAGAGAATAGTAATTAAGGAGAGTGAAGGCACTTACTAGAAAGAAGGAGAGGAGTAAAAAATAAAGGGTCGAAAGCCATTGTCCTTCCATAAGACGCCAGCCTTTTCCCGAAAGGAAAAGAATAAAGAGGAGCAAGATCAAACACAAAGAAACATAGAGGGGTTCATGATTCTTTAGGAAGCAACAAGAGAGAACGCTTGAAACGGCAGCGAGAGCGAAGTAAAGAACATACAAAAGCGCTTGAAACGGCTTCTTCTCATAAATGGCTCGACATATGAAATAGAAAGAAAAAGTAGCCAAGAAATAAAGGATTCCTAGAGAAGCGAAAGCGGACTTCCAAGCGAAAAAGGGAATCGGATACCAACTATAAATGGCAAAGAAGATACTTAAGAAGCCGACGAAAAGAGGAAAAGACAATCCGAAAACCATATTAATGGCAGGTTTCGTGCGTGTCTTAGGAACGTTCTTTTCGATGACAATCGTTTCTTCTTCGATCCCTAAGGCAAGCCGCCTCTCATATCGTTCTTGAGACAAAAGAGGAAGCAAAAGCATCCCATAGACCGCTAAACCAGAAAAATTAAAGTAAATGGGATCCCCTTGTTCCATAAAAGAACGGGCCAAAAGGCAAAAGAAGAGGAAAAGATAAAGCCAACCATATTTATTTCGATGAACGATGCTTCCTATGACCTTAGCGAAAATATAGCACCAAAGAAGGAAAAGAAGGGCAAAGCCAACAAAGCCGCCTTCCAAAAGAGCGCTTCCCCAACTCGAATCCAAGCAAACATATGCATATGGATTGCCATTAAAAGCGCCGTAAACACTCCTGCCGAGGATGCCACCAAAGCCGAACCAAGAAGCCATAGGATTCGAAGAAACCAAATGATAGCAATCCTTAAATTGATAGAAACGGGCCATGAAGGACCCATATTCGCCAAAAGAACCGCGAGAAATGATTCTCTTTAAGAAATGATGAATCGGTTCAAAGAAAGAACCAACTTGGAAACGGCCAAGCACCACAGCTAAAACATGGATAGCGAGAAAGGAAAATAACGGCAAAGATGCCCTAAACCAATGTTTCTTGATAGAAGAGCAAAGAAAATAAACAAGAAAACAAAAACTATAGCAAAAGCCAAGGACAATGCAGGTTTTCGAACAAGGACAAAACAAATTGATATAGTAAAAGAAATAAAGCGCCCAATGGTAGAAACGACGGCGGTTTCGAATTAAGAAACTTTCGGAAACGAGGCCAAAGAAAAGAAGGCAGCCATAGATATTTCGATTGCTCGTGAAGCTCAACACGGGATGAGAAGAGAACTCGCTTATGTTGCTTGCGAAAGCAGCCGCATAGACGTCTTTCTCCACTATATAGCTATAAAGGATGCCAGCGAGGCAACACAGGGATATCACGCGATAGCAAAAACTGTATACGCGGTCGCCTCTAGAAAAGGAAGGAAGAATAGCCAAAAAACAATAAATGGAAAGAAAAAGAAGGACCAATCTCGTACCGGCGCGAAGTTTGGCGACGAAATCCGGCGCATAAACAATCTCGCCGTTTTGGTAAGAATCGAAGAAAAAAAGACCCAACAAACCACAAATCAAAAATGGCAAAAGCAACAAAGCAGCAAGCCACCACTTTCGAATATAGCAATGTTTTTTAGCGAAAATGAAAATGCCAATCGCATAAAGGAAGAAGGCAAAAGCCCAAGAAAAAAAGGTGAGGTTGCTAATACCGTTTTCGCCATCGTCCAACAAAAAACGCGTATTTACAAAGAAGCAAGAAGCACCGAACAAGAACATGGCTAAAGCCACAAAAGCTAAGACGTAACGGGTTTTCTTCTTTGCGTGCGATTCGTTCATGAGCCACCTATTATAAGCCTAAGAGGAAACGAAAAAACACCCACAAAATTCGTATATCTCCTTGAAAATCAATACTTGTTAATGAACTCGGCGATATCCATGTAGATTTTGGCATTTTCTTCTTCATTAAGAATTTCGTGACGAAGCTTCGGGTACATGATGATGTTCACATCCTGAACGCCTAAATCAGCATACATCTTGGCAAGCCTTCGTGGGCCCTTTCCCATCTCTCCAACCGGATCCTCTTCGCCAGAAACGATAAGAATATGTTCTTTCTTCGAGATATTTGCCAAGTATTTCTTGCGATAGAGCTCCTTAAGGCCGTAGATGAATTCGTGCCAAAAGCCGGAAGTTGTCGGGGCGCCACAATAGGGGTCGTTACGATAGATTTCACGATTGCTCTTATTGCGCGAAAGCCATTCCAAATCATCTTCACGATCCTTTATGGCTTCCACGAAAGGCCCTAGACCGGCCTTTTCCAAGAAGGCATTGTGCTTATCCCAATTTTTCTTAGTCACGATAAGATGGGCCAAAAGATAGGCAAAGGTCATCTTCACTTTCACTGGGCCATTGGAGCCACAGATGACAACCGAATCCAATGTATTCGGATAAAGTTCCAAATAGCGTTGTGTCATAAAAGATCCCATCGAATGGCCCATCAAAGAAGTAGGAAGGCCGTTCTTTTTGATTTCCTCTATTTTTAGGTGGATAGCTTCGACGTTTTTGTCAAAAGCGCCCTTCATCCATTTTTCTTGATCTTTGGGGTCAGGAGAATTAAGCCCTTGCCCAACCGCATCCAAGACATAGACATTGACGCCACGAGAATTAAGGTAGAGCGCAAAATCCTTATAACGCCCCGAATGTTCCCCCATACCCGTTTGGATTAAGAGATTACGAACCGCTCTATCGGTTTCGAAAATGCGTCCTTTTAGAACTTCGCCCGTCGATATCTTGATTTCAAATGTCTCTTCCATGTTTCTCGCTCCTTGCTAAAAGTGTAACGAAAGAAAAGACCTCTTTCGAGCGACAAAAAGAGGGAGTTGTATAAACCCCCTCCTTTCAAGACTCAAAAGAGAACTATTCGATGCCGTTCGGATTTTTCTTTTGGAAATTATAGGCGTCGCGGCAAGCGTCGACGATATCAAAGCGAGCTTTCCATCCAAGCTCTTTATAAGCCTTATCGCAATTGGCGAAGTTCTCGGCGACATCGCCTTCCCGACGTGGACAAATCTTATAGGGAATGGTCACGCCAGTGGCTTTTTCGAAAGCGTGCACAAGTTCCAAAACGCTCGTTCCTTTGCCAGTGCCGAGGTTATAGAGCACAAGGCCGGGATTCTCTTCGAGCTTCTTAATGGCCGATACGTGACCTTCCGCCAAATCAACAACGTGAATGTAGTCGCGAATGCCCGTGCCGTCGGGCGTCGGGTAATCGTTTCCATATACCTTTAAGAACGGAAGCTTTCCAACCGCCACTTGGCAGATATAGGGCATTAGGTTATTCGGGATGCCATTCGGGTCCTCGCCCAAAAGTCCCGAAGGATGCCCGCCAATCGGATTGAAGTATCGAAGAAGGCCGACATTGAAAGAAGGATCGCTTTTGGCGGTATCTTCCAAAATGCGCTCGATCATGATTTTCGTCTCGCCATAAGGGTTGGTAGCTTCGCCAACCGGATCGGTCTCATAAAGAGGGACTCTCTTAGGAACGCCATAAACGGTAGCGCTACTTGAGAAGATGATATTCTTCACGCCCATCTCTTTCATGATGGTCAAGACGTTTAAAGCGCTCCCTAAGTTGTTCGTATAATACTCAATCGGTTTATGGACGGATTCCCCAACCGCTTTAAAAGCGGCGAAGTGAATGACGCAATCAATCTTGTTTTCTAAGAAGACTTTTTTGGTTTTCTCGTAATCGCAAACATCAATCTCATAAAAGAGAGGTGTTTTGCCTGTGATTTCTTGAATTCTCCCTAAAACCGTCTTTTTCGAATTGCTTAAGTCATCAGCAACGATAGGATTATAGCCAGACTTGATCAAAGCAATCACCGTCTCGCTTCCAATAAAGCCTAAACCACCTGTAACCAAAATGTTTTTCATACTGACTCCTATTTTTTGTTTTTGCCTTTCTTAATGTTCTTTTTGGAAAAATCTTCCTTTTTCTTAACTTCCGTTTTCTTCGCTACTTCTTCCGTTTTCTTTTTCTTCCCCCTTTCGATATACAAAGCGGCTCTTTGCGCTTCGCTACTCGCGTTTTTCTCGGCCCGTTTCCTTTCTTTCTTGGAAATATCCGCTCCTTCGTCAGGAAGTGGAATACCAGCCTCGATAGCGCTTACGCTAGCCAAAAGCCTCTTTGATATCAAACTATACACGCTTGCTTTCACGGAGAGCCTTAAGGCCATGAGAGCCAAAGAGTCCGCCATGAATTTCGAAGCCTTTTCAGAATCTTTCTTCGCCAGACCTTTATAAACGTTATGAAAGTCTTCCAGATGAAATTCGTTCTTTGCCGCTACATCATGAGTAATATCGGAAAGCATGTTTCGGAAAAACCGATAAAGGACGCTCTTATCGCTAGAGGCATCCGCATCCATTTGAATGAGAAGAGAGAGCTCGGACATCGAAAGGGTTCTCTTTAAAAAGCAAATGGCCAAAAGATAGCCAAGATGTTCTTCGTTATATTTCTTCCGGTCAGGCTCCTTGATAATCTTCGCTTTGACGTAATTATTGACCATGAAAGAAGTCAATTTGGAAGCATCGTCCCCAGATAATAGGGGCGTCAAAGTGTCATTGATATAGGAAACGACTTGTTCCATATAGAGAGGAACGGTCGGAAGTTCCTTGAAAGAAGGGAGTTGAAAATCCTTGCTTTTAGTCAGCCATTCCGAAAGAGCTTCGATTTCCTTATCGATCATCTTTTCTTAATCTCCTCCAAAAGCATCTTGGAAACGGCGGCCGGATTCACTTTGCCACGAGATGCCTTCATAACTTGCCCCACTAAGAACCCAAGAGCGCGATCTTTGCCCGCCTTAAAGTCAAGGATGGATTGAGGATTCTTTTCGAGAACATCCATAACAAAAGTCTTCACCGTTCCTTCGTCGCTTGCTTGAGCCACGATATTAAGCTTCTTTTGAGCTTCATCTGGAGAGATGTCTTCCAATAGGACGGTCGCTAAAATATCAGCGCATTGCTTGTGAGAGAGACCGCCTGTCTCTTGCTTCAAAACGATTTCAGCAAGCGTTTCCGCCTTTAATTTCAAATCCGTTATCTTAAGGCCGTTCTTATTAAGATAAGAATTGATTTCGACAATCATGAAATTGGCAAAATCCTTGCAATTCTTGACTTTATTCATTCCTTTTTCAAAATAAGAGGCCATGTCAGGATTGGAGAGAATAATCTCGGCATCGGTTTTGGAGAGGCCGCCTTTCAGGTAACGCTCCATCTTTTCGTCATAAAGCTCGGGGCAAGTATCGATAGCCTTTTTCACAAACTCCATAGATAAGGCGATTGGCGTGATGTTCGGTTCGGGGAAATACTTATAATCCACCGCATCCGTTTTCACACGCATCAAGATTGTCTTTCCTGTCGCTTCATCGAAACGCCTTGTTTCTTGTCGCACCTTTTCGCCCATCAAAATGAGTTTTGATTGCCGCTCAATCTCATAGTCGATAGCGGCTTCGATATTCTTAAAGGAATTGATGTTTTTGATTTCGACTTTGGTGCCGAACTCCTTTTGTCCATAAGGGCGGATAGAGACGTTGGTATCGCAACGAAGCGAGCCTTCTTCCATCTTGCCATCGGAGGTTCCGCTATAGAGGACGATGTTTCGAATGGCTTCGGCATATTCGCGCGCTTCCATGCCATTGGAAATCTCTGGAAGGGAAACGATTTCCACAAGCGGAACGCCTGCTCGGTTATAATCCAAAAGAGTGTAATCCAAGAAGTGCTCTTGTTTACAAGTGTCCTCCTCCATATGGATTCGCTCAATTCCAATGCGCTTCTTTCCTTTTGGGGTGTCGACAAGGACGTAGCCGTTCTTTCCGATGGGGTGAAATTGTTGCGTTATTTGAAAGCCTTTGGGAAGGTCGCTATAGAAATAGTTCTTTCGGTCGAAACGGATAAGAGGATCGATCTCCATATGAAGCGCGTTCGCAACGCGAATGGCATTAATGACCGCTTGTTTGTTGACGACTGGCATCGTGCCTGGAAAAGCCATGTCTAAAGGAGCGACATTGGTGTTAGGGTCCCTTGAAAATCCCACAGGAGCGCTCGAAAACATTTTCGATTTCGTCTTCATCTCGACATGTATTTCGAGACCTATAACCGCTTCGAAGTTCATAAATTCCCCTCCTTTGGACTAATTGCGCTTAAGGAAGCAAGACCACTTATCTTTTCAAAGGCAGAAGCGATCGTAAAGAGCTTCTCTTCCTCAAAGGCTCTTCCGGTAAAATTAATCCCCAATGGCAACCCATCTTCCAAAGCCAACGGCAAGGTAATCGAAGGCAAACCGGCGAAATTGCCAAGAGCCAAATGATTGTCAGCGATAAGATATTCATCGCTTAAGCGATCGCTTGCTTTCTCAAATGAAGGAGCAACGCTTGGCGAAGCGGGCACGTAAATGAAATCACAGTCTTTCAAGATGTCATTGGTCGTTTTCACGATCTTAGCGCGAACCTTTTGGGCACGAAGGAAGAGCTCTTCTTGGTTTTCGCGCATCAAGCAATAGCTGCCGATGACAAAACGGCGTTTGATCAGTTCGCTAAAGCCTTGATTACGGGCATTGAACATGACCTCTTGATAAGAATTTCCGCCGCGATACGGCCCAAACTTGATGCCATCGAGGTTGGCATCGTTGCTTGTCGCTTCCGCACAGCTGATGACCATATAAGTTGGATAAATGGCTTCAAGGAGGTCTTTGGGGAATGACACATATTCCACTATAATTCCCTTCTCTCTCATCGCTTCGACGGATTTTTCGAAGGAAGAAAGCAATTTTTTGTCGGAGATGTTCTCCAAAATCTCTTTTATGATGGCTACACGGAGTCCTTTCGGATCCTTTTTAGTGGCTTCTATATAATCAGGGACTTCTTTCGCGCTTGAGGTACTATCCTTCTCGTCACGTCCAGCCAAAACGCTAAGAAGCGCGGCCGAAGTAAAGACGTCGCGGCTAAAGAATCCGACCGCATCCAAAGAAGGGGCGAAGGGGAATAAACCATAACGGCTGATTCTCCCCCAGGTTGGTTTTAGACCGACAAGGCCGCCAAAGGAGGCGGGTTTGCGAACGGAATCGCCCGTATCACTTCCTAAGGCAAAAAGGGCAATCGAAGAGGCGATAGCAGCAGCACTTCCGCAACTCGAGCCGCCAATCTCACGTTTATGAGTTGGATCGTAGGGGTTATAGGTTATTCCAAGATGGCCGCTTGTGCCTGTGCCTCCCATAGCGAGCTCATCAAGCGTTGTTTTGCCAAGGAGAACCGCTTTCTTGGCCCTTAACCTCTCGATGACAGTCGCATCAAAAACAGGAACGTAACCATTGAGAATGTTGCTCGACGCCGTCGAAGGAATACCCTTTGTGCTGAAATTATCTTTTGCAAAATAAGGGATGCCCCAAAGAAGATTGTCTCCTTCGGGCTCTTTCAAAGAAGCGGCGAAGGAAAGCGCCCCTTCCTCATCGAGATATTCAAAACAATTGTCTTTGTCTTCTTTCGCTCTTTCCAAAGCGAGCTTTGCTAACGCCAAAGGAGTCGTCTCCTTCTTTAACAGGGCGCGATGAAGTTCCTCTAAAGGTAAATCGAGATAATTTTTCATAAAACCACCTTTGGCAACTTAATTTGGTTGTCTTGCTTGTTGCCCGCATTGCGAAGCGCTTCTTCGCGGCTTAAGACATTTTTGGCCTCATCTTCCCTTAAAAACGAAGTTTCGCATGGAAAGGGGAAAGTCATTGGCTCATAGCCATCGAGACCATCGATCTCCGCAATTTTTTCCATTTGTTTCGTTAAAATGGCAAATTCTTTTTCGAGC
>DJRQ01000066.1:63322-83619 GCA_002440125.1 Caryophanales bacterium UBA6356
TTCTTAAAAGATTGATGGTGCGACAAGAAAAAGCCTATGGAAAAAGGAAATAATTAGGAGTTTGCAATGATTTTTAGATTTTTAGTCGGATAAAGAGTTCCAAAAGGAAAGAACTTCCTCAAAAGAAACCTTTCCTTGACGAATTAAAAGAGGTTTTTCTTTGGTTAAGTCCACAATCGTGGAAGGTAGCAAAGAGACGCAAGTGCCACGTATCACAAAAGTGTTCTCCAAAAAGACGGGATCGAGGTCTTCGAAGGTTTTGGAAGTCGCCTGACCAGAAATATTGGCGCTTGTTACCAAGCAAGGAGCCCCTACTTCCCTTAAAAGGTTCTGAACATCATGGCTATCCGGTACCCGAAGGCCAATAACATTTGTCCCCAAGGTCACAAAGGAAGGAAGATCCTTTTTAGCCTTCAAAAGGAAAGTCCATTCCCCCGGAAGAAAATGCTCGAGCACCTCTTTCACGCGAGGTGTTATATCCAAGAAGGGCAAGGCGTTCTTAAGAGAGTCCGTCATCATTGAAAAAGGTTTATTGGGCGGCCGTTTCTTGAGGCTCACAAGCTCTTCAAAGGCCCTTTCGTCATTATAGAGACAGCCAATTCCATAAACCGTCTCGGTCGGGAAGGTGACAATTTTTCCTTCTTTCAGCAAAGCGGCTGCTTTAGAAACGTCTTTCCAAGAACCAACGCTCATATGTTTCTCCTATTTTAGATTCACCAGAAGGAAGCGCGTATCGCCATTCAAATCCTTATAAAAAGTAAAGTCATAGTCTTCTAAATATTGTTTCATAAGGTCTTTAAGCCACTCTTCCAAATCGGGTGAAATTTCAAAAAACATCAGCAAAGACCCCTTCTTTACCTGTTTGTAATCACGAAAAATAGACTCATAGACGCTTTCCCCTTTCTTTAGCCACAAAGCACTCGCAGGTTCAAAATCACGAACGCTTTCTTGGGCATCGGATGGAGAAAGAATATAGGGAGGGTTCGAAACGATGATATCGAGATTGATTTTGTTCTCGATATAAGGCTTTAAGGCGTCGCCACAAAAGGTTTGGACGTGAACGCCTTCTTTTTCAAAATTGCTTTTCGCCACTTCGAGCGCCCTTTTAGAGATATCAGAGGCAAGAAGAAGCCAATTAGGGAAGCTATCATGAATGCCGATAGGAATGCATCCGCTTCCGGTTCCGATGTCGGCAACGACAAGATAGTTCCTTGGATCATAGTAATCGCCGACTCTTTCACTCACCAAAGAAACAAGCTCCTCCGTTTCTCCTCGCGGGATAAGCACATCTTTGGAAACTTTGAGATTATGTCGCAAAAAAGAAGCGGTACCAACGATGTATTCCACTGGTTCATTATTGGATAGCCTCTTGGCTTGCTCCATGAATAAGGCGTATTTCTTCATCTCTTTGTCCTTGGCGAAAAGGACATCAATCGGTTCCTCGAAACCTTCGTTTACCATCACAAGGTAGCGAAGATCCTGGGCCGAAACGTCTTTGGATTTATAAAGGGCATGCGCTTCTTTGATCGCTTCACCAATGGTTGGCATTTTATTCCTTCTCTGCTTCCAAAAGTTTTTGTTCTTGGTCGAAATGGATAAGGGCTTCGATAAGAGGCTCAAGCTCGCCTTCCATGATGCGATCGAGAGTGTTTGTCGTATAGCCAATCCGGTGATCCGTCACCCGGTTTTGCGGGTAGTTGTAGGTGCGAATCTTCTCGCTTCTCTCGCCCGTTCCGACCTTTAGTTTTCGCTCCGAAGCGCGAGCATCGTCTTGTTGTGATTGATAGAAATCTTGCACTTTCGCACGGATCATGCGCATGCATATCTCTTTGTTTTGGAGTTGAGCCTTTTCGGTTTGGCAACTAACCACGATGCCTGTGGGAATGTGCGTGATGCGAACGGCGCTTTCGGTCTTGTTGACGTTTTGTCCACCGGCGCCTTGGGAACGATACGTATCGATTTTTAAGTCCGCTGGGTTGATTTTGACATCGACTTCTTCCGCTTCAGGCATTACCAAAACAGTGGCCGTCGAAGTGTGAATGCGGCCGCTCGCTTCCGTTTTCGGAACGCGTTGAACGCGGTGGGCGCCGCTTTCGAACTTCAATTTCGAATAAACATTTTCTCCTTTGACCATGAAAGAAACATAAGAATAGCCACCGGCTGTGCCTTCCTCGCCATCAATGAATTGGATTTTCCAGCCCTGGCTTTCAGCGTAACGTGTATACATCCTTAGCAAATCGCCAGCGAAAATATTGGCTTCATCGCCGCCAACGGCACCGCGGATTTCCACAATAATGTTTTTATGATCATTGGGATCGGCAGGAAGAAGCTCAGCTTTTAGATCCACTTCCATTTGGCTCATTTCGTTTTCCAGACGCTTCTTCTCTTCTTTCATAAGCTCGGCGAATTCAGGGTCATCAGAGTTCGACGCTTCCATCGCTTCCTTATATTCCTCTTCCATCTTTTTATAACGGCAAAAGGCGCGATAAGGATCTTCCAAAGAAGCTCTTTCTTTGCTTAAAGCGGTCAATTTCGCGATGTCTTCCTCGATCTCGGGCTTGGCAAGTTCTTCTTCTATCTCCAAAAACCTCTTTTCGATGGCCTCAAGTCTTTTTCGCATGCTACTTTCCATAAACCGCTCTCCTAACGGGGCGAATTATAGCATAGAGGGCCATTTTTCTTAAAGAAAAGGTGCAACATTCCTTTTTTTATGCCCTAGTGGGAAGAGAAGAAGAAAGGTATAATTGGCTGGAAAGAAAAATTAGCATGGCATATAAAGCTCTTTATTTAAAATATCGCCCTCAGACATTTGAAGAGGTCGCAGGCCAAAAGCCTATCGTAAGGACTCTCAAAAACGCCTTATCCATCGGAAAGATTGCGCACGCCTATCTTTTTGCCGGCCCTCGTGGCACGGGAAAAACAAGCATGGCCCGTCTTTTTGCCAAAGCGCTCAATTGCGAGGAAGGCGTAGGAAAGCAATGTGGGAAATGCTCCAATTGCCTCGCCATCATGGAAGGGGTCCACCCCGACGTCATGGAAGTCGATGCCGCTAGCAATAATGGCGTTGATCAAGTTCGTGATTTAATCGACACAGTGCAATACGCGCCCATCAAGGGCCGCTATAAAATCTACATCATCGACGAAGTGCACATGATGTCGACGGGCGCTTTTAACGCTCTTCTTAAAACCATCGAAGAACCGCCCGATAACGTTATTTTCATTCTTTGCACGACTGAGCCCTTCAAAGTGCTACCCACTATTCTTTCCCGTTGCCAACGCTTCGATTTCGCGAAGCTTAGCGAGGAAGAAATGGGCGATAAGCTCAAAGAAATCCTAGATAAAGAAGGCGTCGAATATGAAGAAGACGGCCTAAAAGCCATCATCGGTCTTGCCGATGGGGGAATGCGGGACGCTTTGTCGATATTGGATCAGGTTCTCGCCTATAGTGGCAATAAGCTTTCCGAAAAAGATGTCTTGTCCGTTTATGGCTTAGCAAGCAAAGAAGAGAAAATATCCCTTTTGAAATCCCTTCGCGAAGGCGATGTCGCCAAAATCATCACCCAAAGCGACCTCTATATTTCCAAAGGACTCGATATTCGCCGTTTCTTGTTGGATTTAATAGCCATGCTAAAAGATCTTTTGGTCTATCAAAAAACCAAAAGAAAAGACCTTCTCGACACATTAAAAGCCGAGGAAGCGGAAGAACTTACGCCCTACTACACCCCCAACGACGTCAATGAGACGATTCGCGTCCTTTTAAATGCCCAAAGCAATTTCAAGGCGGTCTCGGATATACGTTCGCTATTTGAACTTACCCTCTTGGATCTTGCCTCTCGAAAAGAAACCGCTCCGAAAGTCGCTATTAAAAACCAAAATACCACTGCAAAACCTCTGCCAAATCTAAAAGAAGAACGGCCTGTTGTTATAGAGCCTAAGCCCATTACGGCGCCAAAGGAAGAAAATCCTTCTAAAGTCCTTGAAGAAGCCCCAGTGAAACCCCTCTTTGAAAAACCAAACAAGGCGGCATCTACTCCTTTAACCAAAGAAGAACCCCTTCCCACGAAGTCAGAGCCTTCTATGCTTCTAAAAGAGGAGCCAAAAGAGAAAGACCAAACTTCATTCCTCAAGAAAGAAGTAACCGGGAAAGTTCCGGATTGGCTTTGGGATGACAAGGAGAAAGGCCAAGAAGAAACACAACCAAAAAAGACGTCAAAAGAAGAAGCCAAGCCGAATTTAGATACCACCAAGATTCATCGCCCTGAAATAGCTCTTGAAGGCGAACGCTTCAACATACCAGAAGATGAAATCCTTAAGGTCATGGTCTTAGCCAATAAAGCAGAAAGAAAAGTCCTTATCGATCGCTGGAATGAACTCTCACCTTTGAAGATCGATTTAAAACTCGGCGCCTTAGCAACCCTCCTTTCAAGCGGGAGCCCCTATTGCCTTTCGAAAGAAGCCTTGATCCTTGTTTATAAACATCAGGCTTTGGTCAATAAAGCGAACCTGGTCGCCAATCAAGAACCTCTTCAAGAGCTTCTCGAGACGATCCTTGGGAGAAGAGTGTTCATATATGCCATTGGAAATAACGAAAAAGTAAGCGTTCAAAACCGCTACTTCAGTCTTATGCAAGTGAACCAACTCCCGGAAAAATCCTCAATCGTCCTCAATCTTCCAAAGTAAAAATCTAAAAAGGAGAAAACTATGAATCAAATGCAACAAATGCTAATGCAAGCCCAACGCATGCAACGCGAACTTGAAAAAGCCCATGCCGCGCTTGAAGCGAAGGAATTCCTTATCAAAAAAGCGGGTATTGTGGAAGTGACGCTCTTAGGAAATAAGACCGTCAAAGAAATCAAGATCGATCCAGAAGCTCTCGCCAAAGAGAACGCGGACATGATTCAAGACACCCTCATGATGGCCATTAATGAAGGGCTCGAGCAAATAGCTTCGGAAGAAGAAGCCATAAATGAGAAAGTAACTGGACGCAAAGGAGCCTTTCCCTTCTAATGAAGGAACTCTCTGCCGTCTATGAGCTTATTGACGCCTTTGAGAAACTGCCAGGCGTTGGAACGCGTAGCGCCGAAAGAATGGCTTACGCGGTTTTAGCGATGCCTCGTGAAGACAAAGAGGCTTTCGTGAAAGCATTCCAAGACGCCGAAAAGAAAGTCCATCCTTGCAAAGAGTGCGGTCTTTATTCGGAAGAAGACCTTTGCGAGATTTGCGCCGACAAAACGAGAAACCGACAATTGCTTTGCGTCGTGGCCAACGCCAAAGATGCTTTGGCAATCGAGAAAATGAATTCCTATAATGGCCTTTACCATGTTCTTGGTGGGTTGCTAAGCGCTTCTAAAGGCATCTCTCCAGAGGATCTCTCTATTGAGAGACTGCTAAGGAGAGTCGAAGAAAACGGCGTCAAGGAAGTCATTATCGCCACCAATCCCACGCTTGAAGGAGAAACGACTGCGCTTTTTTTAGCGAAACTTCTTGAGAAAAAAGGCGTGACGACGACGCGCCTAGGTTATGGATTGCCAATGGGCGCTTCCTTGGATTATGCCGATACTTTGACTCTCAGCAAAGCCTTTGAAGGCAGAAAGAAGATCTAATTATGTTCATCACATTCGAAGGCGGGGAAGGAGCTGGAAAAAGCACCGCCATCAAGAAAATCGTCGAAAAACTTCAAGCCGAAGGAAAGGAAATCGTCCTTACAAGAGAACCCGGTGGCACTCCGATTGGAGAAGAAATCCGTTCCATCATCCTCGACAAGAAGAATACCGATATGGACGTTCGGACGGAGGCGCTTCTTTATGCCGCTTCAAGAAGGCAACATATCGTTCAGAAAATCATACCTTCTTTAAAGCAAGGGAAGGTTGTCCTTTGCGATCGTTTCTTGGATTCTTCCTTGGCCTATCAAGGCTATGCCCGGGGAATTGGCGTCCAAAAAGTTTACGAAATGAATCTTTTCGCAACCGAAGGCATTGAACCGGACCTCACTCTTTTCTTCGATTTGGATCCCGAAGAAGGGCTTCGAAGAATTGCAGCCAATAGCCAAAGGGAAGTCAACCGACTCGATGTCGAAAAGCTCTCTTTCCATCAAAAAGTCCGTGAGGGTTTCTTAAGCTTAGCTAAAAAATTCCCCCACCGCTTCGTTGTCATCGACGCTTCGGAAAAGCCAGATAAGGTTTTCGCTAGCGCTTATAAGGAAATTGAAAATATCCTCAAAAGAAGATGAATTTCTCAGAATACCTTCAAAAATCACAACCTCTCGTTTATCAAACCTTTTCGAACGCCTTAAAGAATGGACGCGTTTCTCACGCTTATTTGTTAAGCGGCGAGGCAGGAACGCCTCTTTTGGAAACCGCTATTTTCTTGGCCAAAAGCATCCTTTGCGAACACCCATCTCCTCTTTGCGATGACACATGCAAATATTGTTCCCGCATCGATCATCGCACTTATAGCGGCTTCCGCATCATCGGCGAAAAGGAAGGAACCATCAAAAAAGAAGAGGTTGAAGATTTGATTTCCTCTTTCTCCAAGACTCCTTTGGAAGAAAAAAACGAATGCATCTATATCATTCATCAAGTCGAAAACATGACCGTCGAAGCGGTGAATGCCCTATTAAAGTTCTTAGAAGAGCCGCCGAGCTACGTACATGCCATATTGACGACTTCGAATATCGCCAAGGTCTTGCCGACCATCATAAGCCGATGCGAAACCATCCGACTTCTTTTGGCTTCACGAAAAGAAGTCGTCGCTCAAGCCCTCGCCAACGGCGCTTCCAAAGAAGACGCGGAACTTCTCTCTTATTTCTATAATAATGGCGTTTCCATCCCAGATATCGCCAAAGAAGAAGATTATCTTGCTATCAAAAAAGCCCTTCTCCAATTCCTAGGCGCGTTGCCCAATGGGAAAGATCCCCTTTACCTTGTTTCGGAAAAAGACATCATCCCCGTTTTAAAAGACAAGAAAACGGCGAGAATGTTTTTCGATATGCTTTCTTTAGCGCTTAAGGACGTTATATCGCTCCAAGAAAAAGCACCCATCTTGTTATCAAGCTATGCTAAGATTATCACACCTTTAGAGAGGCTTCCGGCGATTATGAATTGCCTCTTAGAAACGATGAAGGTTCGTAATTTGCTCGAACTCAATATCTCTTCTGGTATCTTGCTTGAACATCTTATTTATTATTTCGCGAAGGAGAATAGATTATGACCGACGAACTTGAGACTCCAAAATACGTAGCGCCTTATAAATTCTTTTTGGCGGTCCGATTCGAAAACGGCGTCAAAAACTATTTTTTCGGCACCGACGACGACTCTTTTAAAGTCGGAGACAAGGTTGTTGTCGAATCTTTAAGCGGTTTGGAAATAGCGACAGTAACCAAAGAACCAACAAGCACCGAAAAATATAAGAGCTCCCTCTCTTTGGCACCGGTTCTTCGCCTTATGACTTTGCAAGACAAAAGAGCCTATGAAATGGGATTATTGGATGCTAAAGCGGCTCTACACATCACCAAAGAAGAGGTAGAGAAGATGGGGCTTCCCATGCGACTTCTCGATGCCCATTATTCCCTAGATGGCAGCAAATGCACCATCACTTACACAAGCGATAACCGCGTCGATTTTCGCGAGCTTTTAAAAGTATTGGCGCCGCGTCTCCATTGTCGGATCGAACTTCGCCAACTCGCTCCCCGCGATAAGGCGAAAGCCATCGGTGGATTAGGACCATGCGGACTAACCCTCTGTTGCAGCACTTTCTTAAATTCTTTTGACAGCATCAGCATCTCGAAAGCGAAAAACCAAATGCTATCCCTCAATATCCCAAAGCTCAGCGGTTCGTGTGGAAAGCTTATGTGTTGCCTTGCTTACGAAGATGATCTTTACACCGAGGCAAGAAAGCGTTTCCCTCGTTTAGGGAGTACTGTCTTATTGAAAGAAGGAACCTATCGAGTCGATAGTTTCAATATCCTTTCAGGAGCCGTCCGTCTTTCCAAAGACACAGAGACGATGATATTGCCTTTAGAGGAATTAAACCGTAAGCTCCATGGTGAAGAGGAGAAACCCAAAGAAGAGCCAAAAGCTTTTGCGAATCATCCAAGCAAAAGCCTGAACAAAGGTTCCAATAAGCCCAACCAAAAAGAGAAGCCTCCAAAGAGGAATTATCCAAACAATGCTAAAAAGAGAGCTTAATTTCGAAGGGGATTCTCCCCTTTTGTATTTGGTCGCAAGCCCTATCGGAAACCTTAAAGAATTCCCCCTTAGAGCCATCGAAACGCTTCGGGAAATGGACTATATCGCTTGCGAAGACACAAGGAACACGGGAAAGCTTTTAAAGTTTTTCGATATCGAGAAGCCTCTTCTCTCCTGTCACGAACATAACGAGGAAGAAGCTTCCGCCAAAATCATCGCTTTGCTTCTTGCCAAGAAGAAAGTCGCCTACCTTAGCGATGCCGGCTATCCCGCCATCAGCGATCCCGGTTCTCGCCTCTCCAGAAGATGCCTTGATGCCAATATCAAAGTAAGCGTCATCAATGGCCCTAACGCAGCCATAATGGCCTTAGTTGCCTCGGGCCTTCCTACCGAGCATTTCTATTTCTATGGCTTCTTGGAAAGCAAAGAAAGCGCTCGAAGGAAAGAATTGGAATCATTAAAAGATTTCAAAGAGACCATTATTTTTTATGAGTCCCCTCACCGCATCGGCAAAACATTAACGGACTTAGCGGCAATCTTTGGCGAAAATAGAAGGATCTCCATCGGAAGGGAGCTCACCAAAAAGCACGAGGAATTCATTCGCGGAACCCTAAAAGACGTCCTTTCTCTCCCCATGGAAACCCTCTTGGGCGAAATGGTGCTTGTCTTAGAAGGGCAAAAAGAAACAAAGAAAATAGAAGAAAAGGATATTGCTTCTTCCTTAAAAGAAAAGCTCCAAACGCTTAAGGCGAAAGATGCTATAAAAGAAACGGCTTCAGAACTTGCCATCCCCAAAAATGAAGTCTACGATTTTTATCTTAAGAACTTCAAAAAGTCCTAGTTTTGCTGATATTTTTTCTTTTTTCGATAGCAAATAACGAATCCGGCGATTTGCGTCACTCCGAAAACGAAAATAGCAAAGGAAGCCATAATGGCGCCTTCTTTCAAATAGGGAGTGCTATAGACGAGCCGATAAGTCCTATCTCCTTTCGGCGCGACAAATCCTACCAATCCACCGTTCAGTTTGAAGGTTTCTAATTCTTTCTCTCCATTATCGTCGCTTGCGTAAAGATGCCAGCCTTGATCAAAGCCAAGAGGCGTCACGATCACTTCGTTCTTCGAGAAAGACGTTTTGAAGTGGAAGGTGTTTTTTTCGTACTTCACGTCTTGGAGATCGTTTTGGTGCTCCAAGATGAACGATTCGATATCTCTTCTTTCGGCCATAAAAACGGAGATATTGTTTGGAAAGGTGGCTAGTGGCTCGGTATTATTGCCGCCGAAATCACTCGATTTGGCATTGAAGCAAATGTATTTGACGCGTCCTTTCGGATAGAAGCCAAATAGAGCGTCCGTGCCGCTAGAGGCTTTTCTTTTCATATAGGTGGCGATTGTTTCGTACTCGTAAGAAAGAAGGACGTTCTCTTTCCCATCTTCGGTATCTCCAATTAGATAAATACGAGTCTTATAAGGATTGGCATTCGAGGAGTTAAAAGGATAGTTGATGGCAAAATAGGCGCCAGTGGGGTCTGAATTAAAATAGGTACCTTCCCCAGAAATAGGGAAAAAGGCCACGATTTCGCGATCGGCGATATATTTCGCGCCGCCATAAATCGAGCGTTTCGTTTTCGAGCCGTCATTCACAAAAGCGCCAGGCCCTTCTCTTTGGCCATTCTCGTCGAGCTTTCCCCACCAATCGTAATCGGTTTTATAGCAAACCTTTTGGTAAGAGACGTTTTTGAACAAGGTGGACTCGCTTGGAGCAAGATCGAATTCAAAGGAAGGGTCGGCGAGAGTGGCCAAAAACCGTTCTTTGTCTTCATCTTGCACAATAGCCCCTTCCAAAAAGACTTGGTCGTTTCTTAGAACCTCTTTGAGACTGTTGTTCTCAAAGAAAGCATCATAGCCACAAAGCAAATCCGAAGCGTTTTGCTCGTATATTCTGCTAACAGCATGGCCAAAGGGCATCTTATCGAGCGTTTCATTCCTATAAAAACGAAGGGCGCTTCCCTTATCGCCATAAACGAGCGAGGAACCCCATGGAACGTTATCCCCAATCCCCTCTAACTCGCCATAGCCTTGGTTACAAATGGCGTAGTATTTTATGGCAAGCCCTAGATCAGCACCCAAGCGTTTATTGCCATAATAGGCGCTCCAAGAATGGCTATAGTAATCTTCGCCATAAGCATAGGTATTGTTTCGGTAAGTCGCCCTATTGGCATGCAAATAAAGAGAGAGCTGATTCACTTCGTAATTAAACAAAGAATGGAAGGTGCTCGTGCCATTGCTCCCAAAGGACATCGCGGCATTATTCTCGGGATTCCTCTCGAAGAAAGTCCGGTAATAGGAAGAATCCTTTTCTTTGATGGAAAAGGCGCCTGCCGTGGCTGCTTCTCGATAAGCGTTTCCGCCATTCCAGCCATAAGAAATCACTTGCCCAGAACCGTTCTTTAAGTCATTGACCCGCCAAGGAGTATTATCGATGAAGGAAACGTTTCCCCATAAAACCGTTTCAACGAAAAC
This sequence comes from Caryophanales bacterium UBA6356, assembly GCA_002440125.1. GTDB lineage: Bacteria > Bacillota_I > Bacilli_A > RFN20 > CAG-826 > UBA4951. The sequence continues at coordinate 74,029 of DJRQ01000066.1, forward strand.
GCTTGAAAGAAGGATGGTCTTGAAGATCTTCTTGTTTTTCCATAAAAGAAAGACGATCGCTTCTAAGAGAACAAAGAGAATTTGTAGCAAAATGACCCAAAGGAAAGAACGATTGATACCTTGATAGGTGTAGGTATAAGGGACTTTATAGGAGCTTTGCCAATAGCCGTCCAAGCGGTTCTCAAAAGTCTTGTTCCTAACCGTAAGAACGCACAAAACCCAAGTAAGCACGGTAAAGAAGATGGCCAAGCCTTCCCCTGACGCAATAAGCCACTTCGGCTCGTCTTTCAAGCGATCGAGTTCCTGGCACCCATAATAAAGGATGATAGGCACCAAAACGATATACCATCTTCCATAGCCATCGCCCGTAAAAGCGTAAAAGAAATAGTAAGCGAAGTTGGTAAAGAGGAGATAGCAGATAAGAAGCCAAGCCACCACGTGCGAAATCTTCTTTCTTCTACAAGAGCTCACGAAAGCGATAAAGGTGAGAAGCACAAATGGGGTGTAGCAAAATAGCGATGCCGTCCACGCATCATACCCCCCTCCCATCAAAGGGCTATAACGATAGCCGATTGTCGGATAGAAAAATCCAATTAAAGCCTGTAATTCCCTGGCGGAATGTCTTCCAACAAGTTCAAAAAGAAGGTCAAAAACAGTCTTGATATCAAGCCCTTTAAAAGCAAGGGACAAGGAATCGAGATAGGCCTTCCCAATGGAGGTGGTTCGACCCGATAGAGCGCTTTCGCGAAGGCTAGGAAAAAGAGTCCAAGCACTCATCATGATGCCTAAGGAGAATCCCAAAACACCAAAAAGAAGGACATAAAGATGGTCAAGCCCTTTTCTTTTGGAAAGCGTTTGGAAGTAGCGAAACATAGCGTAAAGCACCCCAAAGATGCAAGTGACCACCAAAAAGAAGAAAGAAATCATCCCCAAAAGCGCCAAGCCTATAGTAAGCCAAGTGATTTTCTTTTCCTTAATCACCATCTCGATGCCATAGAGGATAAGAGGAATCGTAAAAGCCATGGAAACAAAACTTGGGAAGCCCACCATGAAATTGATGTAGCCATTAAATGCAAAAGCGGTCGCGCCAACGCGGGCGCTTCTTTCGCTGACGCCAAGATACTTCAAGTAGGCCCGCATCGAAAAAGCGCCCACCACTCCTTTTAGAACGGTAGCAAGCGCAAAGGTTTGAGGAATCCAAGATCGGGGAAATAGATAGCAAAAGAAAAGAAAGGGATCGAAAAGGCCATAGTAAGAATTCGATCCGATATTGTCTGAGCCAAGATAAGTGCTTGGCGAATAAAGCTCAAAATAGCCAGTCTTGAAAAAATTGCGCCACGTATCATGAAAATAATAGGTCATGGTCACGTATTGGCCGAAATAATCCGTCCAAGGATAGAATTGGGTAAAGCTATTGGTCAATAAGCCATAGGCCATCCAAAGGAGGCCGAGAAAGAAAATAAACCAGAAAAAATAGAAGAGAGAACGTATTTCAAAAAGGAATGGACAATGTTTTCTTAAAAACTCGACGAACTTAAAAAAACCTTTCCCCCTTTTCTCATCATTGACATAAGCCCCTTCAAACATAGTCAAACCAAGCTATTCTTTCGCTGCCTCAGACTCCGCCAAGGAAGAGAGATCTTCACTATTATTTTCCTTTTCTTCTTTCTCCTCTTCTTTTGCTTCCTCAGCAACGCCTAAAACATCACTGGCTGGCAAAGAGAAAACAATGCCTTGCCCTTTGGTGTTGAGGCCAACGTTTTTATAGATGGCGCTTAGTACAGCGTCTTTGATGTTTTTAGGAACGATAATCAAAACGATTTGTTTTTCGGGCGTAATGACGACGCCAAAATAGTTTTCAATGTCTTTGTTCCCCGTTCCTTTGGCATTTAAGATTGTGCCTCCCCTAGCGCCCGCGCTTTTGGCGGCATCCATCACGAGATCCGTATAGCTATCGTTAACGATGGCTATGATAAGTTCAAAATCGTTTTTGGTTGGAATCTTGTCCATAAGTTCCTTGGCTCCTTTCGCATCTAAAGAAACACGTTCATCGGATAGAAGTCGATAAGCGTTTTTGCCTATAACGCTCGAAATGGGAAGAAGGATGGCAACCCCTTTTGAAGAATCGCTCATGGCAAAACGTTCTTCCGTCTCTTTCCGAATCGAAGCGTACATGTCACAACGAATTGGGGTAAGAACGATTTGCTTATCGCTATGGGTGAAAGCAAACACTTCATAAAAGTCATTGCTCGCCGTTCCTCGGCCATGGCAAATAAAGCTCGAAGAAGCTCCGGCATCGCGAGCAATCCTCACCATGGCGCTCGCTTGGCCATCGTTTACGATCGTGACGAATAAATAAAGGGGGACGTAACTAGAGGAACCCACTTCGTGTTCCGCGCTTTTGCGGAGGATGGCTTTCTTATGAAAAAACGAAAAACTCATGCTCTTTCCTCCGTAAAATCGATGATGATCGGTTCGTCTTCGCCCATAAAGGCTTTACGCGTCCTGGCATAGGATACCGCTTTCTTGAGTTTTGCCGTTAAGCCCATGCATTGCACGACGATAAGCGGCATAAGCGCGATCATGGCGACGCACCCAAACGCATTTTCATAGACGTTTGAGACGTCGTGGGTGGAAATGGTGAAGCCAATAACGAAAGGCATCACGAAGGTCGAAGCCATAGGCCCACTTGCAACGCCACCGGAGTCAAAGGCGATCGAAGTGAAAATCTTAGGAACCAAGAAAGTTAAGCCAAGGGCGATTAAATACCCTGGCACCATATAGTAAAGAAGCGTGAAACCAAAATAAGCGCGGGTAACCGCCAAGGCGACGCCTCCTCCAACAGCTAATGCCAAAACAACGAGAACCGACTTCGAAGAAATCGTTCCTTCCGAAACGTGTTCGACTTGATGGACCAAAACATGAACGGCAGGTTCGGCAATAACGCCAAAGATGCCAAAAAGTCCACCGACTAGGATAGCAAGCCAAACCAAATCGGAATTCGACCCAATGCCTTTTCCGATTTCTTGGGCGGTAGGAAGGAAACCCACATTGACGGCTGCCAAAAACATCACAAGGCCAAAAGAGGCGTAAAGCAAATTGACATAGATTTTGACCGTTTGCTTCCAACGATACTTAAGGAAGAGGAGGTTATAGATGAAAAAGAAAATGGCAATCGGCGCAATGGCAATGGCAACATTCTTAAGCTCTTCCAAAAGATATTTTCCCACCAAAGAGAAGAAGACAGGCGCGAAATCGCTCCACCCCCCCAAGGATTCCAAGGGACTGATATCCAGCGTATAAACCATGTTGTCGACGTCCATAAACAAAGACATCACCATCACCGCGACAATCGGGCCAACCGAAGCCAAAGCCGTCAAACCGAAAGCGTCTTCCCCACTTCGTCCATTGCTCGCTTTAGAAGCGGCTAAACCAGCGCCAAAAGCCAAAATAAAAGGAACTGTGACAGGACCCGTAGTAACGCCACCAGAATCAAAAGCGATCGGCAAGAACCGCTTGTCAACGATACTTGCAAGCATGAACACGATCGCATAGAAGCAAATGAACATGATGCGAAGGTCTTTCCCGAAGAGAATTCGAAGAACGCCGAAGACGACGAAGAGGCCAACGCCAATCCCAACAAAGGCGATGAGCGTTATTTTCTCCCATCCAATTTGACTTGCCATGACGCTTAAATCGGGTTCTGCAACCGTCACGAGAACCCCGATGATGAAAGTCATTAGCACGATAAAGAAAAGATTCTTTTTCTTGAAAAGCGATTCGCCGACCGCTTGGCCGATTCGAGACATCGATTCGTCAACGCCCATCGTGAAGAAGCTTAAGCCAAGTCCGACGAAGAGAGAACTAATCACAAAAGCGACGTAACTCTCCCATTTCGAAGAAGACGTAACGATTCCCGGAACAGCAAAAAGGACAGTGACGATAAGGAAAATAGGGAGAACGGATAGGAAATTTTCGCCAAGCTTGGCAAAGAAGGCTTTCACCAAAGGATGCGCTTTCTTTATTTTTTCTTTTTTCGCCATAGCGGTTTCCTTTTCTCCTTTCTTTTCAAAGGTCTCAAATCAAGTTCCTTTTCCTCTTTCTTCTCTTTCTTTTCGCGTTCCTCTTCCAAAGTTTGCTTTCTTGTTTTCCAAAAAAGCCTTTTGAAATTTTCCGGCATCTCCGATTTTAGATCATAGGATTTTTTGTTTAAGGGATTTGTAAACGAAAGTTCATAGGCATGCAAACCCAAGCGTCCAAGGTGATCAATAGGCTCTCCATAGCGATCATCGCCAATGACGTAGTAGCCAAGATGGCCAAGTTGAGCGCGGATTTGGTTCTTTCGCCCCGTTTCAATCTCGACATCGAGCAAAGACAAGCCGTTTTTGCAAGCTATTTTGCGATAATTCGTGATTGCGAGTTTTCCTTTTCTCTCATCGCGAGTCACGTGAACCGTGTACGTGTCGTCGATAACCAGATAATCCCTAAGACGCCCTGCTTCGGGGATATCCTCTCCTTCGACGATTGCATAATAACCTCTTTTGGCGACAATCTCTTGCCAATGAAGTTGAAGGGCTTCTTTGACGGCGAAGCTTTTAGCGAAAATAAGCACGCCCGAAGTATCTTCATCGAGACGATGCACGACGAATATGCGGGCATTTTTATCCTTTGATGTGACATAGTCGCTTACCATTCGATACGCAGTCTTCCCTTTTTCGCGCTCGCTAGCCACGCTTAAAAGCCCGCTCGGCTTATCGATAGCGACAATATCCTCGTCTTCATAAATGATAGGAAGGTCTTTTCGTTCCCTCTTACGAATTGGGTTCCATGTGACCGTTACTTCATCTTCTGGATATAAGGCGTATTTAAAAAGGGAGACGGGCGCACCACCAACAGCTACTTGATGATTCGCAATCATATGCCGGATGTTATGCTGCGATTGATTTGGCATCTTCTCTCTTAAAAAACTTAAGAGTTCCGTCTCGTGATGAACTACATAAGTTTTCACTTTGCTCGGATCGATAAGGCCTCTCGTGCTCTTATGTTTTTTCTTGTCGTTTTTGTTCACAAAGAAATATTAGCAACAAAGAGGGTTCAAGCGCACACAAAAAATATATTTTTTGAAAGTCTTCCTCTTCGAGATAAAAGACAATAAATGAATTTAGCTCTTTCTCGAGCGTCCGAATGGGAAAACAACAAAAAACATTACGGGGTTTCCTTATATCTTTTTAGAATGGAATCCTAAAGAATGACGAGGGCCCTAATCTACTGCCGAAACTAACAAAATTCCTTAAATCGCAAGGATGCCAAGCCCCTCTAAAAGCATGAAAACGCCAAGGAAAACCAAGATAATCCCTCCAATAAGGTTGCAGATGCTGATTTTCCCCTTAAGAAGTTTGTTGAAGAAGCGCCCGCCGAATAAGCCTGTCAAAGAAATGAGGAATGACATAAGGCAAATAATAAAGAAAGCGACGTAGACTTCGTAACCAACGGCATTTGCGGGCTCAAGCCCCAAATTCACATACATAGCGATGCCAACCGCCAAAGCGTCAATGCTATCCGCCAATCCTTGCAAAAGCACCTTGGGATACGAAAATTGCTCCGGTTTTTCTTCTTCCGGCTTCAAAAGGCCCTTAACGCCATCATAAACCATCTTTAGGCCGATTAGACTTAAGAGAACGAAACCGATCCAATGATCGTATTTATCGATCCATTCGGAAAAGATTTGCCCCAAAAGGAAGCCAAAAAGCGGCATAAGCCCTTGGAAAACGCCAAAGACGCCTGCAATAAAAAAGTACTTTCGCTTCTTGATATTCCCGAAAACAAGGCCATCGGCGATACTAAGAGCGAAACAATCCATCGCCAAAGCAAAGCCGAGTATGAACGAATTGCCTAACCACATCATAAACAGAACCCCGGTATTTAACGAGCCAGAAGGGCAATTTGCACCAAAAATTAGGTTCGTGCAGGAAAGTTTTTATTTCTTGCCGTCGAAGGTCAATAAGGGGTCGTATAAGTCGATTCGACGATCGCGGAAAACGCCCCAATCGCGCCTTTCCCTCAAAAGCTCTTCCAAATCAAACCGCACCACGCGATACCCTTCTTCTTCGCGGGACATTTCCGAGATGATTTCGCCATGGTTATCGCTTACGAAAGAGGAACCGAAGAACTTCATTTGACTGTTCTTGGCTTTCTCTATGCCGACACGATTGGAAGCCAACAAAGGCATCATATTGGCGGCCGCATGCCCACGCATCACATTCTGCCAATGGGCTTTGCTATCTTTTGGCAAGACCGGTTCCGAACCAATGGCCGTCGGGAAGAAAAGCACTTCCGCTCCCATTAGAGCCATGGCTCTTGCCGTTTCCGGGAACCATTGATCCCAGCAGATGCCAGCGCCAAAAGTTCCAAAGTGCGTTTTGAAAACCTTAAAGCCAGTGTTCCCCGGAGTGAAATAGAACTTCTCCTCATAGCATTCGCCTGTTGGAATATGACTTTTCCTATATATTCCCAAAACGGTGCCATCGCTATCAATCATGGCAAGGGAGTTAAAATAGCAGTTCCCACTTCTTTCGAAAAACGACAAAGGAAGAACCACATTGCTTTCCTTTGCTACTTCTTGAAAAGTCTTGATGGTCTTTGAGCTTGAGGCTTCTTCCGCTAAATCGAAATTGTCATAATCCTCGACTTGGCAGAAATACCGACCCTCAAAAAGCTCTGGCAATAAAACAACATTCGCCCCAGATTGAGCGGCTTTTTGCACATAATTTTTTGCTTTTTCGATATTTTCTTCGTATCTCTCAGACATCGAGAACTGGGTGATAGCAGCCTTTATCTTCATTTTTGGACCTCCGGCATTTGCATCGTGATGCAATGAATATTTCCACCGCCCAAAAGAATCTCGAGGGTGTTAATCTGATGAATCTCCTTCTTCGGAAAGAGTTCTTTCATCGTCTTTAGAGCGAGCGCATCTTCTTTTACTCCAAAAGCAGGGAGAATCACAAAATCCTCTCCTTGATAGAAATTCACATAAGAAGCCGCCAACCTTCTTCCGGCAACTCTCTTATCGAGGGTCGTCTTTTCGTTTCGAAGGCCCTTGGTTTCTTCTAGAGTAAGATAAAGAGGCGGATTCGGGAGAGCGAGCTTATGGATGATGAGCTTCCTTCCTTTTGCATCGCACGCCTTCGAAAGGGCTTTATAGGTTTCTTGGCAATACTTATATTGCGGATCCTTTTTGTCGGAACACCACGCCATCACCACTTCGCCAGGTTTCATGAAGGCAACCATATTGTCGATATGTTCATTGGTCTCGTCTTGATAAATGCCATGCGGTACCCAAATGACTTTATCGACGCCCAAATAATCGCGAAGCGTTTCCTCGATTTCTTCTTTTCTCAAGGTTGGGTTTCTTCCTTTCGAAAGAAGGCATGCTTCCGTAGCAATAAGCGTTCCTTCCCCATCGACGATAATCGAGCCGCCTTCTAAAACAAATTGCGGAAGATGGTAGGAAAGCAACTTGAAACGCTTGCTCACCGTTTGCCCCAATTTGTCATCTTCCCGGTAATTGGAATAGAGCCCATCGACATCGCCACCCCAGGCATTGAAGCGGAAATCCACCGTTCGAAGTTGATGCCCATTGCTCACAAAAAGAGGCATGTTGTCGCGCGCCCAAGCGTCGTTATATCGAATCGAGAGAGTCGATACGTTTTCCATGTCGCTAAAAAGAGGCGCGACTTTGCGGTAAATAGAAGGATGAATGCCAACATAGACATGTTCGTGAGCCGCGATTGCTTTAATAACGTCGATATAGGCTTTCGTTGCCGGAATGGCATCTTCTCGCCACGTGTCCTTTCGAAATGGCATTAAAATAAAAGTCGCTTGATGCTTATCGCCTTCAAAAGGCAAGGAATACCCATCCAAAGCAGGAATCGTTTTCTTGCTCTTCCAATAGTCTTCGAGCCTCTTCTCATAAAGAGAGTAACGTTTCCACTTAGCGTTATCGATAACTTGGAAGCCATTCGGATAAGAGCAAAGAAGCTTTGCCCCTTTCTCTTCTTGCTTTTGGAAGTACAAAACGCGATCCACAAGCTCCTTGCTCCAAACCTCCCCAGGCGCAATCAAAGGTATTCCTGGCGGATACATCATGACTTGCTCTTTGGAGATATAGCCAACGCATTCCTCTATGGGAAGCACCTTCCCAGGCGCATGGAAAGCGACGCGAGGACGAACTAAAAGGAAAGGGAAAGACGTTTCGAAACGATGTTCTGGATAAGACGTTTTCGGTTTGAAATGCTCTTTCGAAATCTCTTTCAAAGCGGTCACCAAATGATCGATATGCTCTTTCTTCGTTCCAATGGCCAAAACCCCCAAGACCGCATAAGTCTCGGCGAGTTCCATTTGGATATCGTATTTCTTTTTCAATAACCGGAACAAGGCAAAACCATCGATATCGAGACGGTCAAGGCCGATAACAAGCTTGCTCTCGTCGTAATCATAAGAACCATGGGCCAAGAAATGTTCCTTTCCCTCGTCGATGAAACCGGGAATCTTATCGATTTGCTTTCGGGCATATTGGCTGAGCTTATAGGTTTCTTCCATGGCTTTTTTCCCTTTAGGAGAAGCCATGAAAGCGCGTGCCGCATCAACCGAGGCGATCAAGATGCTACTAGGAGAAGTGGTATTAATGATATTGAGGGACTTTTGAACGTCTTCGGGCAAGAAACGATCCGTATGCATCAAAAGAACGCTGCTTTGGGTCAAAGAGCCCGCCGTCTTATGGAAAGAGACGCTTGACATATCGGCGCCCGCGTCCATCGCGCTCAAAGGTTGCATAGGGACGTGGAAATAGTAATGAGCGCCATGGGCTTCATCGCAAAGCACGGCCATGCCTTTCGAATGGGCATATTCCACGATTTCCTTCAAAGGGCCAACAGATCCGAAATAAGTAGGATTGATGACGAAAACGGCCTTCGCGCTTGGATTCTTGTTAATGGCTTTTTTCCAATCCTCCAAAGAAGGTTGATTGGCGATTTCTAAATCCTGATCAATCTCTGGCATCACGTAAACCGGAACCGCGCCCGACAAAATGATGGCGTTGATTATGGATTTATGAACATTCCGGGGCAAAAGGATTTTCTCTCCTGCCCGTACGGCAGTCAAAATCATGGCGATGATGCCGCTCGAAGTTCCATTAATCAAAAAGAAGGCGCGATCGGCATGGCAAGCTTCTGCCAAAAGCTCTTCTGCATCCTTTATAACTCCCGTCGGCTGGGAAAGGGTATCCATGCCAATTGGCGCATTCACATCGCACCGATAAACCATATGCCCGAAAAGCCTTGTCGCAGCATTATCGATATTCCCCATATGATGTCCAGGAACATCAAAAGGCGAGACATCTTCCTCGACGTATTTCTTTAAAGCGTCCACATAAGGCGTTTCACGTTGATCAAGTTTTTTCATGGCTAAAATTATTGCACAACTCCATAGCTTCGAAGCAAAGAATTTTAGTTAAAGGAGTCGGAGTGTTTTTAAGCCTTCCAAAACGCCCTCTTCCCAAACGGGTTTTGTAACGAAAGAGGCGACTTTTTTCAC
>DJRQ01000001.1 GCA_002440125.1 Caryophanales bacterium UBA6356
ATCGAGGGCGAAAGGCTTATCTTGACGTTGGCTAGAACCAGCTCCCGCAGCAACCTCTTTGGGATATAAAGGCATTTGCTTCGGCAGGTGCCTTTTTCTTTCGCTTCTTGCGATCCTCTTGTCCATCAATGGCTGTCTCCTTTCATCTGGCTTCTGACCCAGTCTTCCAAGATGGGGACGGCGATCTTCTCGCCAGTTTGAAGAGGGCGAAGGCCGAGAACCGCCAGGAATGCAGGATGAGGCGCTACTTCTCGTATTCGCTCCTCATCATCGACGAGGTCGGCTATCTTCCGGTCGACCCCGAGGCCGCCAACCTCCTCTTCGAGCTGATAGCAAGGCGCTATGAGGCGGAATCAACGATCATCACGACGAACACCTCCCTCTCCAAATGGGGGGGAGATGTTCGGGGACGCGATGGCGGCCCAAGCGGGGCGCGAAGGAAGACATTAGCAATTTTGTACACGTTCACGTTAGTCAAAATGTACAAATATGCATTGACGCTAACACTCATCCCGTATTTCTTGACGTAGTAGAGTTCATAGCCCTTCTTGGTAGCAATCTTGATGATGCGCTTGCCGTCGATTGCTGGGTCTCGATGGATACGATCCCCTTCGGACTTGGCTCTATCTGATTGGCAATTATTCTCGATACAAAAACGGATGCCTTGTCGATGTCTTCGATTCCGCCAGTCGTCCCATCGTCCTTGACCCTATGCATATCCGCCGTCGCATGTTTTCAAAAAGGCGACGATCTCGCTCACGATGGTCCCGCTTTTGGAATTTTCCTTCAGCTCCGTGTGCTGGTCCTTTTTGAAAATCATGCGACGATCGAATTCACTAGATGCTCCTGACGTTTTTGGAACAATCAATCGAGAAACCAAAACCAATATCCATGCCTCTTTGACGCGGCGGTGATTCTTTTATATGCCACGTTCCTGCAGATGTCGCTTTCGGAATTGCACACCAAAACGAACTTTCGATCCCCTCCGGCTTCGGGGTTGAGAAATAGTCCCTCCTTCCGAAGATTTCCCTGATTTCGTCCTTGGCGGATGAGGTCGTGCCAAAGCAGTCGAACACCTTGGAGAATTCCGATGGGAGCTCTTCCAGTGTTCCCTTTTCGATATGAAGTTGCATCGCATCATTAAGAGCTGAGAGTTTCGATTTCCTGCACACGATGATGCATTCGTACAATACGACCTTCTCATTCGGATCGACTTTCCTTTCTTGTCGAAGAATTCGTAAACCTTTTGTATTTGGACGGATAGTCGTTGTTCTTGTAGTCAATGTATGAATCATACAGCAAATTCACTAGGATAGAAGTAAACCTCCATTCATTGAAATGCTCTTGCTATGAATGAGGTTTTTTGTGTTTTTGCACACTTTCTGCACCTTTTTATCGTATATATTATGTTTTATTAAAAGATATGTTACAATTTATGTGCATTGAGGAACAAAACAATGGAAATTAAAAGAGACTTCTACCTAAATAAGCTCATAAGGAGTTTGCATAATGGAATGGTCAAGGTCATCACAGGAATCAGAAGATGCGGAAAATCTTACCTTCTCAATTCTTTATTCAAGGATTATTTGCTGTCTAGTGGCGTTTTAGAGAGCAAAATCATTCAAATCGACCTCTCTAGTTTGGAAAATTCAAACCTTATAAATCCGATAAGGCTGGATAAATTCATCAAAGAAAAGATAAACAAAGAGGATGAATTCTTTCTTTTTATCGATGAGATCCAGTTCTGCGAAAGCATAGCCAATCCCGCTTTCGATGGATATGAGACAATCGATGGCAATATCCCAAGAATCACCTTTTACCAGGTGCTTAACGGTCTTCTTTCCGAATATCCGAACGTCGACATCTATGTAACAGGCAGTAATTCCCGCTTGCTTTCATCCGACGTCCTTTCGGAATTCAGGGGAAGAGGATGGCAAATAGACCTTGCACCCCTTTCATTTAACGAATACGCCACTGCCTTCCCCAATAAAGACAAAAGGATGCTTTTCGAGGAATATCTGACTTTTGGAGGAATGCCGGGCATGGCAGCCTATGGGAACAGCCAAGACAAAATTTCATACCTTAACAACCTTTTTGAATTAACCTATCTCAAGGATATTGTCGAGCATGCCAAAATAGCCGACACCGCGCCGGTGAAGGAACTTTTAACTGTCCTAGCATCAAGTGAAGGCTCGCTCATATCGATAAATAAAATGTCGGAGCTTTTCAAGCAAAAGGAAGATAAATCAATCTCAAGACAAACGGTAGAGAAATACCTGTTGGCTTTCATGGATTCATTCTTGATAAGCGAGGTGAAGCGCTTTGACATACGTGGAAACAAGCTTATTGCCAGCAGCAAAAAATACTATTTCGCCGATTGCGGACTTAGAAACGCGCTCCTATCCTTTAGCCAAAACGACAGAGGCCATTTGATGGAGTCGGTTGTCTATAGAGACCTAAAACGGCGTGGATACGCCATCAATGTGGGAATCGTTCCCGCGATTCAATCCAATCAAGACGGCTCGCGGACAAGAAAACAATATGAAGTTGATTTCATCGCCACAAAAGGCAATGAGAAGCTCTACATACAGTCAGCGTATCGAATATACGATGATGAAAAGTTAGAGCAGGAATCCAATTCGTTGTTGAAAACGGGTGATTCGTTCAGAAAGATTATCGTTGAGGGCGATTTATATGTCCCATATACGGACAAAAACGGAATCTACCACGTTGGAATCATTGATTTTCTATTGGATGAAAAGTCCTTTGGCTAATATGTAAGGGTTTCGCAGCCGATCAACAATACCCGTTTCACAAAGATCAGGAAAATCGCCCTGGACTTTTTTCTCTAAAGAAAAAGATGCCGTTATTATGAGAAAAACGTTGGAAGTCATCATTAAGAAACACTTGATATATTGTTTGATGATAGATAATAGGCTCCTCAGCCATGAATTGGGAGGCTACAGGTATGGTTCGGGAATCGATGATAAGGAAAAGAAAAAGCGACCTTCGAACACGACTGTCCAGGACACTAGGAATCCGAACGTTTACATGG
>DJRQ01000069.1 GCA_002440125.1 Caryophanales bacterium UBA6356
AAAAATGTTTTCGGATATAATAATGGTGAAGATGAAGATTTCCGTTATTTTTCCGTGCAAAAACCAATCGAAAAAGCTCCTTGCGAACATCGAAAAGAAAGGGCTTCCTTTTTTTGATTCGCTTGGGCTCACATATGAATTTTTGATCGTAACTGATGGAAGCGATGAGAAAAACGAGAAGGAGATGGAAGAAGGAGTCCGGAAATTGCCTCTTCAAGTGAAGCTTCTTCCTTTCGAAAGGAAACTTGGCAAAGGCCATAACGTTCAGCATGGTTTTTTGGAGGCGAGCGGCGACTACTTGCTCTTTATGGATTCCGACTTTGCCACTGATTTGGGCGTTCTTGAAAAGATGCTTGCCGATCTAGGGAAATATGAAGGTTTTATCGCCTCTCGGCATCTTAAGGAAAGCGTCATTTCGAAAAAGCAGCCCTTGTTAAGGCGATTAATGGGTTCTTTTTCGAGGTTTCTTATTCGGTTCCGTTTCGGCTTCCGCTATAGAGATACGCAATGCGGTTTTAAAATGTTTGAAGCCAAGGTTGCTAAGGCGATGGCAAAAAGACAAATCATTGATGGCTTCGCCTTCGACGTGGAATATCTCTACTTCCTCAAATTGAATGGTTTCCGAGTGAAGGAATATCCTTGCGTCTGGGAAGATGACGAAGAAAGCACCATCTCTAAGCCACTAAAAACATCTCTTCAATTTTGGAAAGAACTCGGAAAAATAAAAAGAAACAAAAAGAATTATCGTTTATCCCTCGACGAAAGAAATCTTTTGAAGGTAAAAAAGTAATGTTAATCGATCGTTGCGTAATAGAGGTTCGAAGCGGGAAAGGCGGCGATGGCGCCATATCTTTTCTTCAAGACAAAATGACCCAATGGGGTGGTCCCGATGGCGGCAATGGCGGGAAGGGTGGCTCCATCTTTTTTGTGGCGACCTCAAACCTTAATACCCTTTTCACCTTCCGTCATTCGCGCACCATCATTGCCGAAGATGGCGGGAAGGGACTCAAAAAGAACATGTATGGGAAGGACGCCAAGGATATCTATGTGGAAGTCCCTATGGGGACGGTCGTCTATGATGAATCAAACCACCATATGTTGGCCGATCTTTCCAAAGAAGGCGAGACTGTTTTGATTGCCAAAGGTGGAAGGGGCGGAAGAGGAAATGCCGCTTTCAAATCGAGTAGAAGGAGAATTCCAAGAATCGCCGAAAACGGCCATCCGGGAGAGCGAAAGAGATTGGTTTTGGAACTTAAAATGCTCGCGGATGCCGGTTTGATCGGTTTCCCAAGCGTTGGAAAGAGCACCATGCTAAACGTTTCTACCAGAGCTCATGCCGAGACGGCTGATTATCCTTTTACGACGATTGAGCCGAATCTTGGCGTTGTGTCCTTGAAAGATGGCCGCCGCTTTGTTTTGGCGGATATGCCAGGCCTTATCGAGGGCGCTCACGAAGGAAAAGGATTGGGGATGCGTTTCTTGCGCCATATCGAAAGGTGCCGCGTCCTTATCCATTTGGTTTCAATGTCGGGCGAAAGAGACCCCTATAATGACTATTGCATCATCAACGAGGAATTGAAGGATTATGGCGGGGATTTGGAAAAAAGACCGCAAATCGTGGTTGCTTCGATGATGGACCTAGAAGGGGCCGAGGAAAGGAAGAGAGAATTCGACAAAAAGCTAGGCTTTGAGTCGATGCCGCTTTCGAGTTTTTCGCGGGAAGGGCTTGAAGCGATTCTTGTAAGGGCGATGGATCTTATCGAAAGGACGCCTCTTTTCCCTTTGAAAGGCGAAACGGACGAAGATGAATATCGCGTGTATGACGCTCGCAAGGAAGAAGCCAAGAAAGAGATCGTCGTGGTAAAGGTCGATCGCCATTACTATTCCATCAAAGGCGAAGAAATCGAGAAGAAGGCGGCCTTGATCAATACCACCAAAGAAGAGGGCATGGAAATGCTTATCCGACTTCTTGAGAAAAATGGCGTTGAGGAAAAACTCAAAGAGGCCGGCGTTTCAAACGGGGAAACGGTCTCGATTGGCAAAGTCGAGTTCATTTATAGCGATTCGGAGGGGAAATGAAGAAGGAAATGACGGAGAGAATAGCAGTTTTAATTCTTCCTATTTTGGGTTCATTGCTGACCTTTATCGTGGTTTTGCTGGGGATTTTTGCGATTTAATATGTATTTCTCATTTGAAGGAAAAGTCGTCTATAAGGACGACAAAGCGAATGTCATCGCCATCGAAGTAGGTCCTATCGCCTATGAGCTTTTTGTTGCTCGGAGCGAGGATTTCACGCTTAACGAAGCGAAAAAAATCTTCGTTTACGAAGTTTTTGGAGAGAACGATCATTATTTGGTCGGCTTTCCTAGCCTTATGGAAAAGGAGGCTTTTCTGTCCTTAATCGCCGTTAAAGGAATTGGACCGAAAACGGCATTAGGAGCTTTAGGAGCCACCAAGCCCGAGGATCTCTTTAAGGCGATTGCCGCGAGCAATACTGCATTCTTGAAAAAACTCCCTGGAATTGGTCCGAAGGCGGCTGCGCAAATTATTCTTGACCTCAAAGGAAAACTCGAAGACAGCGCCCTTAAGAATGGCGGAACCCCGAAACAATTCGATGAAGTGGCCGATGCCTTAAGGACGCTAGGCTTCAAAAAGAAAGATATCGATGATACTCTCTCGACCATAAACGAGCCAAATCTCACAAACGAAGAGCTCTTGCGACTTTCCCTTCGGAAGCTTAATGGAAAGGCGAAACAAAGATGAAGGAAGAAAGAATTCTCGACGCCCGGAAGGAAAGCGGCGATTTAAACGACGAGCTTTCTTTGCGCCCGCAAAGGCTCTCGGAATATATCGGCCAAGAAGAGCTTAAAAAAAATCTGCGCGTTTTTATTGGCGCCGCCAAGAAACGCCACGAGCCCTTGGATCATGTTTTGCTTTATGGGCCTCCTGGCTTAGGCAAAACGACTATGGCTTACGTTATCGCTAACGAAATGGGCGGATCCATCAAAGTCGTCAATGGCCCATCTATCGAAAGAACTGGGGATTTAGCGGCGATTTTGTCGGAACTGGAGGCTGGCGATATCCTTTTTATTGACGAGATTCATCGTTTGCCCCGTCCGGTAGAGGAAGTTCTTTACGGCGCGATGGAGGATTTTGAGCTTTCGATTGTCATTAATCGCGAAGGCTCAAGCAAAACCATCAACATGCCTTTGCCGCCTTTTACGCTCGTTGGGGCGACGACACGTGCTGGCGATCTTTCGAGTCCATTAAGAGCCCGCTTTGGCATTTCGGCCAAAATTAATTTCTACCAAGTCAACGATCTTGAAGAAATTATTATGAGGACCTCCAAGGTTTTAGGCATGCCCATTGACGTCGAAGCAGCCAAAATCCTTAGCGAAAGAAGTCGTGGAACCCCTCGTATCGCCAACCGGATCTTCAAACGCGTCCGAGATTTCGCCTCTTATGAAAATCTCGAAAGAATCGATGTTTCTTTGGCGAATATGGCATTGGATGCCTTAAAAATAGATGCCCTTGGATTAGACGAAGTGGACATCCGTTATTTAGAAACCATCATAGAACGTTTCCATGGCGGACCGGTGGGCCTCGAGTCCATTGCCAGCTCCATCGGTGAAGAGCTTACCAATCTCGAAGACGTTTACGAGCCATATTTGCTGATGATCGGCATGATAAACCGCACTCCTCGAGGTCGCGTGGCGACCGAAAAAGCTTACCATCACTTGAAAAAGGCCCATCAAGGGACGCTCTTTTAGAAAAGCTGTCTTGTTTCG
>DJRQ01000040.1:0-27982 GCA_002440125.1 Caryophanales bacterium UBA6356
GTTGAAAACGGTCCAGTTTTTCGTCCGCATGCCCCTCTCCTAACATATGGCATTAATCAAAAGAAACAAATAATTACATCGGCTCATCAATAAGCTTGACAATGGAATGATTTCCTTGTTTTTATTGCAAACAAAAAAGCGGTCGAAACCGCCTGATAGAAGACGATCAAAATGAATTATTTATTCTTTCGACTAATTTCTTTCCTCAAGCAAATCGATGGTGCGTTTCATCGAAGCTTCATAGGTCGCGTCATTGCTATTATCGAAGAGGATAAGACTATATGGATCGCCTTCCTGATAGAGCTCTGTCGGAGTGCTGAAGTTTTGGCTTGCTACGTAATTGTCCCAATCCTTGAGCTTATAAACGTCGCGAGGGCTATTTCTCGCAACCATCCTTTGATGAACGACCGCGATTGGGCAAGTGACCCAAATGATAGCCAAGACGGCATTATATTCCTTTTGGAGTTTTTTCCGCATCATCTTGACCCATTCAGGATTACGGATTTCCCTTGAGAAAGGGGCGTTAATAAGAACGATGTCTTCGTACTTCAAGGCCTCAAGACCTTGATTCAGTATCACTTGATATTCCACATCCCTTAAGTTCTTTTCAAAGAATTCCCCTTCTCTTTTAAGGGGCTCTCCAGTGAGTTTATAAGCGACGTTGCTTAGAGGTACCAGATCGTCTTTATCGAGATAGACGACGTGTTTGAGGTTTTCTGCCAATTTCTTGCTTATATAGGTTTTGCCGCTGGCTGGTGGGGCGCTGACGATAATGAGTTTCTTTTTCATAGACGTGACAAGAGTATCCCTTTTTTTCTAAAAAAGCTATATTTCATTGACGAAAATTAAAAGAATTATATCACCAGAAGAATAAAATATTTAGCACTCAACACTTGCGAGTGCTAATTTGTTTATTATAATGGGAATTGGCCTCGAAAGGAGGGCAATTTATGAACGACATGAACCAAGGAATGGAAGACTATTCCCAAGATGAAAATATACTCGACAAATTTGGCAGGGATGTGAATAAGGAAGTAAAGTCCGGAAAGATCGATCCCGTCATTGGACGAGACGAAGAAATACGAAAAGTAATCCAAATACTCGCAAGAAAGACGAAAAACAACGTCATTCTCATCGGTGAACCTGGCGTTGGCAAAACTGCCATTGTGGAAGGCTTAGCCGAGCGTATTGTCAAAGACGATGTGCCAAACACCCTCAAAGACAAAGAGATTTATGAACTTGATATGGGCGCCCTGGTTGCAGGCGCGAAGTATCGAGGCGAATTCGAGGAACGTTTGAAAGCGGTCCTCAATAAAATCAAACAATCAGATGGTAAAATCATCCTTTTCATTGATGAAATTCATTTGATTGTTGGCGCTGGTAGAACCGATGGTGCGTTGGACGCTTCAAACATGCTGAAACCGATGCTCGCTCGTGGCGAGATCGACTGCATTGGCGCCACGACGCTTAACGAATATCGCGAATATATCGAAAAGGACCGCGCGCTTGAAAGGCGTTTCCAAACCGTCTTGGTAGGAGAACCGACGGTCGAAGACACCATTACCATTTTGCGCGGCCTCAAAGAGCGTTTCGAAAGCTATCATGGCGTTCAGATTACGGATGGCGCTTTGATTGCGGCGGCTACTTTGTCGAACCGTTATATCACCAATCGTTTCTTGCCCGATAAAGCCATCGACCTTGTGGACGAGGCGTGCGCTGGCATAAAGGTCGAAATAGAATCAATGCCGACGGAACTCGATGAAATCAATCGGAAGATCCGTAGCCTTGAGATCGAAAAGGTGCAACTTTCCAAAGAAAGCGACGAATCTTCGAAAAAACGTCTTGCTTCCCTTGAGAAAGAGCTTGCAAGCGACAAAGCCGAAAGCGAACGTCTTACCAAAGAGTGGCAAGTGGAAAAGAGCGAAGTCAACGAGGCGAAGAGCTTGAAGAGCGAACTCGAGAAAGACAAATTCGATCTTGGCGTCTATTTCTCGAAGGGCGACTATCAAAAAGCTTCGGAGCTTCAATATAAGGTTATTCCCGAAAAAGAGAAAAGGCTTCGCGACTTGCTTTCAGGTAGCAAGGGCGAAGAGCGCTTGGTCAATGAAGTGGTAGATGAGGAAGAAATCGCGAAAATCGTTGCAAAAGTCACTGGAATTCCTGTGTCACGCATCGAAAAAGGCGATCGCGAGAAGGTGCTTGATTTGAAGGACACCCTGGAAAAGAGGGTTATCGGACAAGACGATGCCATTCGTTTGGTTTCTAACGCCATCCTTCGTCAACGCGCTGGCATTCAAAACCCCAATAGGCCTATTGGAAGCTTCTTGTTCTTAGGACCTACTGGCGTTGGCAAGACGGAAGTCGCCAAAGCATTGGCAGAAGCCCTCTTCGATAACGAAAGCAACATCATTCGTATCGATATGTCCGAATATATGGAGAAGTACAGCGTCTCGCGTCTCATCGGCGCAGCGCCAGGATATGTTGGCTACGAAGAAGGTGGGCAACTTACTGAAAAAGTGCGTCGCAATCCTTATTCCATCGTTCTTTTCGATGAAATCGAGAAAGCCGACCCCGAAGTGTTTAACCTCTTGCTCCAAATCCTCGATGATGGTCGTTTGACTGATTCTCAAGGGCATCTTGTGGATTTTAAGAACACCATTATCATCATGACAAGCAACCTCGGCTCCGAGTACATTCTCGAAGGGCATAAGGAAATGGTGGAGCCTTTGCTTCATAAGACATTCAAACCGGAATTCCTCAATAGAATCGACGAAATTGTCTACTTCAATCCTCTTTCGAAAGAAGTGCAATCGAAGATCGTCGAGAAGATGCTCCGTGAACTTTCGACGCGTCTAGAGATGAACTTCTACCATGTTGTTTGGGATAAGGGTCTTACCGACTACATTATCGATAGAGCCTATTCGCCCACTTATGGTGCGCGTCCGATTAAGCGTTTTATACAAGATAAGATTGAGACGGCTTTGGCCAATGCCATCGTCAAAGGTGAAATGAATACCAAGGACACCTATGTCGTTGGCATTAAGAAGGACGAAGTTGTTATCTCAGCGGCCGCTCCTATAAAAAAATAGCTTGTTCCAACGAGAATGCATAGGCCTCTTTGCTTTAAGCGGAGAGGCCTTTTTAAGTGGCTTTTGCAAGGATATTTTATTTTTTGTTGCTTTCTAATGAATAAGTAACGATGCTTTTCATTTTGTTTAGATTGTGAAATTTAAATAAAAAAGAAGACAAAAACAGGCTTTTAATCGTTAATTAAGAATAAAAAGAGAAGAATATTAATAAGAATTTTGAAAGCGCTTCCACCAAAATCAAGATACAAGAGAGGTTTTTTATGAATAAAGTTTTAGTTGCTTTGGCTTTTGCCGGAGTGGCCGCAACCGGGACTATTGGAACTCTTAATGAGTCCGATATTGGATCTGTTGGATCGGCATTTGGCGAAGTGAAAAAGAAGGTTTCTTATGCTGTAACCGAGCCCCAATTTGCTTTCTTTGGCATTGCCGATGGCGTTTTAGAGACCGTTGATTACGATGGCGTAAAAAATACTAAAGTGAAAGCCGTGACCAAAGAGGATTTGGTGTCCGATTCGCATTCTGGCAAATACGCTATTGACGTTTCAAATAAAAGCTTGGGCATCCGTTTTGGCATTTTGCCAGCCCAAAAGAATGGTTTCTATACATTTTCCTTTTGGACAAAGCAATTAAGCGATTCTGGAGAAAAACGTTTTTCGATTCGTTTTGACAATATGGACACGCATAACAGCCGCGCATATTATGCTGCTGGCAAGGTTTCCTTAAAGGTTGGTGAATGGGTACAATATACATACGATTTCACAAGCACTCATTTCGAAAATGGTGGGTACATCGATAGCCGGACTAGCTTGACCATTTCCGCTTTGGGGGATTTCTTGATTGATGACATCACCTTAAAAGATGCAGACGGAACCAATTATATTTGCGACGGGGATTTCGAGCCCGTTGAATTGCTTGGCTGGAAATATGGTGCTATGGGCGTTGGAGCCGCCAAGCAAGACGATGGCAGCGTGTTTTTTGGTGTTTCTTCGTGGGACATCAAGACGATGGCTCAAATGGGCGAAGGCTATTTTCAGATTAAACCAAAAGCAAACGCCGGTGTTGGAGCGGTTGTGACGTTTGATTATTTAGGCAAACATGTTCAAGCGATGAATAGAAACGGCTATGATTGGGGGACAGCCGCATCTAATTCTAACGTTACTGGGTGGGCCAACTATTCCTATACGCTCAAAGGAGAGGTCTCCACTGCTGGGGATATTTATTTTGGCGGTAATCAGTATCAAACGCTTTGTTATATCAAGAATATGTCCGTCAAAGATTCGGAAGGAAATGAACTTCTTCCTTCTAAACTCACTAAAGAAGGGTATGCGGAAAGCTTCGCCGAATCGATTCTTGAAGATGTCGTCTGCGACAACGGTGTGACCGCCCCAAGTGAATCCACATGGGGTAATATCCGCTATTGCTTTGAGAATATGCCTACCAAAGCTCAAGCTTACATCAAGAGTTTGACGCCAAAGGCGGATGGCACAACGACTGAGCGTGGTCTTTATAAATACAGCTATATTGTTTCGAAATATGGGTCGAAGTATTACGATTATTTAGGATTCAAAGGAACTTCCAAATCCTTAGCAAATCCAATGTTGGTAGATGGAACGGAAAAAGGCTCGATTTTCGCTGGTGTTGGTATTGCTTTCTCTGGCTTAATAATTGCCTTATTCTTTGTTGTTACGAACAAGAAAAAGAAATCCAATTTACGCTAATTCTATTACGATTAAAAAGGGATCTGTGGCTGTTTAGCAGATCCTTTTTCCTTCTTTAATACATCGTTATTTAAGTTGGTAAAAAAACAACTTTTTGTTCTTTTTTCTACCTGTAAGCGGTTTCTAAAACTCAAAAATAAATAAAAATATCTCATTTTAAGCAAGAGCCAAAAAGGCCTTTTTTGATTAAATTTTCATGGATAGTTATAAGGAGTTCGCTATGCGAAGAAAAGGATTATTGGTTCTTCTTTCCTCGTTCATCGTATCCATTGGGACGTTTGCTGGCTATGGCGTCCAACGGGTTAATGCGGAAACGGATGAAACAACACTCTTACCAAAAGGCTGGAAATACGAAACCCTAGATGAAACAGGAAGTAGTCGTATCGACACTCCCTATCTCACCGTCAAAGCCTATAAGGATTCTCAAAGAGGGAATTCTTTGGAACTTGTTCGACAAGTTTCGGCATACAAACTTTATGCTACCAGCGATTATTTTGTCGTTTCAAAAAATAATTCTTATAAAGTTGAGCTATTCGGAAGAAGCGAGTGTCTTGATGATGATGGCAACGTTTTAACCGTAAGCGTGCTTGAAAAGAAAACGGATGGAAGCGTTGTTAGCGCCGAAATCGGCTCCCTCTCGGGAAGGCAATCTTTTTGGACTTCTATTTCTGGTTATTACAGCGTTTCTTCCGACTGTGAAGGCATTGCCATTCAAGTGGCTGCTTCTGGCTTTGGCAATTTTTTCGTGAACGACGTCACGGTTCGTTCCGTGCCAAGCACTTTGATGAGCCTTAGCAATTATGGGATTGAATTGAAAGAAGATGGCACGGAACTCGAATCTCTTGCAACGAACTTCCTTTCCGATGATGCGGCTTCGGGAGAGAAGTCCCTTCACTTGAATAACAAAGGCATCAAGATGAAACTTGGCCAATTGCCTAATGGCGTCTATGAGCTTCGAATGGACTATAAACATAGCGGAGGCAAGGGAACGAGGGGCTCTATCCGTCTTGATAACCTCAATATGGCTGGCGTTCGTGCTTGGTACGCGGTTGATGTTCCAGAGGCTTCGACGAACGAGGGATGGGCGACGTATTCCTATCAATTTAAGAAAGATGACACAGTCGATATTTCTTGGATGCAAATCTTCTTCTATGGCGAATACTACATCGATAATTTGGCCATTTATGACGAAGAGGGCTATAACTACATTCCCGATGGATCCTTTGAAGGCTATGACATGCCTGGCGTATCCTTCGAGGGGAACGTTGGCTTAGTCCAAAATAAGGATGGTTCTTTGATGTATGCGGGTTGCTATGAAACCTTCCATTCTAAAGCGGATCCTGTCTTGATCTATGATGCCTCGACATTGAGCCTTGAGGATGGAAAAACCTATACCTTATCCTATGAATATCGTAACGGCTGGGGAACTGGATTTGGCAGTGCAAAGCTTGGCGATACGGTCTTAATCGATGGATGCGAAGCTTCTGAAACTTGGATTGAAAAGGCAGTCTCCTTTACCGGAGCCAAAAACAAGCCTCTTCGCATCTCTTTCGGAAGTGGTTGGGGCGGACGCCTAGGTTATATCAAAAACATTTCTATTGAGAGCCAAGAAGGAACCGAATGCATCAAAGTGTCCCCGAAGCAATTCGTCACCAATCCCGACCAAATCGGGGACAATGTGTTTGAAAATGGCGATTTTGCCTATGATTTCTCAGAAATGCCCAGTAGCGATTCCTCTTCTAGCTTTGGAGATTATTTCCCTGGAGAGTCTAGCTCGGAACCAAGCATTCCTTCCATTTGGGAACCGAGTTCTTCATCTCTGAACTCCAAATCGGAAGAGGATATAAAAGAAGACGCCGGAGGCAGTTCTTCTTCGAATGTCATCATGGTTACGGTGGCGTCGATTTTGATAGTCGTTGCAACGGGTGGCTTAGTGGCTTCAGCCATTTTCTTAGCGAGGGGGAAAAAGAAAGATGAATAAAAAAGCGTATCTACTTCCCATTATTTCTCTTTGCGTCTTGCCTTTCTCATTCAAAGGATTGACCACTCCTGTTTTAGCTGTGGAAGGAGACGCCTTAACAAGCGCGAATGCCAATGTTGCTGGCCTCCATCTTCATCAAATAGAAAGCCCCGCTTGCTTTCATACAGTTCTCCAAGAAAAATACATCCAAGACGGTGTGCGTTCCATTGATAAGTATGCTCGAGCCAATGCCGAGCTTTCTCGGCCGGACGCATTAAAGTTCGTTTGGGACGCCAAAAACGTCAATAAGAATGCAAAACCCACATATTCTTTCACCATCTCCGAGAATAGCGACCTCTCTAATGGGCGTTTATATCAAACGACGAACAATTACGTTAACGTCTACAATCTAAAACTAGCTACCCGATATTATTATCAAGTTACAACGAATTACGGAGGTTCCGTTTCCGAAAGCGAGATTCTTTATTTCTCGACGGAAAACAGTATGTTCCGAAACCTTTATATCGACGGCGTAATCAATGCGCGCGACTTAGGCGGCTGGCGCAATAGCGAAGGAAAGTTCATGGTCCGCCAAGGGGTTCTCTTTAGAAGCGGTCCTTTCAACGTTTCGAACGTGAAGACGCTTCAAACTTCTATTACTTCGAGTGGTTTAAAAGAAACCTCTTATCTAGGTATCAAAACCGAGATTGACTTAAGGAGAACGGACAACGGCGAAACGGGTGGCATCACTTCAAGAAGCCCCCTTGGGAGCCGAGTGAAATATGTCAGTGCCCCCCTTAATTGGGATTTACCTGACAACGCTTTAAAGAATGAGGGAAATATCGCTTCGATCAAAAAAGTTTTTGCGACTTTGGGTGATAGCAATAATTATCCTGCTATCTTCCATTGCACGGCTGGTGCGGATCGAACAGGGCTCATCGCCTTCCTCATTAATGGACTTATGGGCGTTAGCGAAGATGATCTCTATCGCGATTATCAATTCACGGATTTTGCGAACGTCTCTTGGATGCGCTATAAGAGCACCATTTTGAATTCCTATATCAAAACCATCAAGGAACAAAAAGGCGCTACTCTTTGCGAGAAGATTGTTAATCTGTTAACCTCGTTTGGCGTTCCTTCTAGCGACATCTCAACCGTCTATAACATGTTACAAGGGGAGGCTTACCGCATATGAAAAAGACATTTCTTTCGCTCCTTGCTTTAAGCGCTTTGTTTGGCGTAAGCGCAAAAGACGCCGATATTTCGATTCTTCGTCCAAACAAAGAGATTTGCGATGCTTCGAAAATTGGAAAAATCCAAGCAGAAGGCGGGTCTTTTGGCTTCGAAACCAACGACGGATGGAAATTCTCCGAAGGGGGAAGCGTTTCCTATAGCGAAGATGTGGCCTATGACGGCAAACGCTCGTTACACGTCGTTCGCTCGAATACCGACACTTATTTTACGGCTCAGAACACCGCGAATTTTCCTCTTGTTGGCGGCGAACGTTATCGCATCGGTTTCTATTACAAGAGCCAACATTCCTATGGCGTCAATATCTCTCTCGATTTAACTACATATGACAGCGCAGGGAAGGAAATCCGCACCATTACGGGTGCCAATATGAAACTTAATGCCGATTCTCTTTCCACGAATTGGTCCGAATTCTTCACCGAATTCCAAGCTAAAAACGAAGCTGCTAGCGCCAAGATGAATATCATCGTCAAGTATGGCAATGCCGATATCTATATCGATCACGCCTATTGTGTGCTTACTGGCGAAGATGTCTATGATGAGACTTTTTCAACTCCCAAAGAAGATAACACCATCCAAAATTGGGATCTCGATAAGGCAATCCCTACCGCCAATGGGGCGCTTGATATTGCGAGTGAAGGATCCGCGATGACTTCCTGGGATCGTTTCCTTAGCGGATACGGATATACGTTTACTTTCGACGCTAAAGGGCTTGATGGCGCCAAAGGAAAGGTTCGTTTCGATTTCTACGATACGACGGGCGTCCTTGTTCAGACGGTCGAAAAAGAATACCCTCTGACCTCTACCCTCGAACAAAAGAGCGTTGAAATCACTATCCAACGCGGCATCAAAGCCTATATCTCCTTCCTTAACGGAACGAGCGATGTGCTTACTATCGATAATGTCCATGGCGTCAAAAGCTATTCCCCCAACGATGAATCGGGATGGCAAGGTCAATGGATCACTTATCCGGATGGCGATATCACTGCGGATGCGGCTTATGAGAATCGCTGGTATCGCAAGAGTTTCAATATCCCTGAGCCGATTGCTTCCGCGAGTTTGCAATGTACCGCCGATGATGTGCGTTTCCCTTATATAAACGGTCATTTTTTTGGAAGAGGCGGAGTTTGGTCATCTCCTAATGTTATGGATATCACCGACTTGGTTCATGAGGGAGATAACGTTTTTGCTGCCCGTGTCTATAATGCTACCTATTACTCCGGTCTTCTTTTTGAAATCACTATCATTACAGAGAGTGGGCGTGTTATAAGCGTCTATTCCGACAAAACAACGAAGACTTCAAAAACCGTCGGTCCGATTGGTGAACAGTATATTTCCAATGAAGATTTAAGTTGGACTGAAGTTGGTTATGATGACTCTTCTTGGAAAGATTCCTATGTGGTTGGCGCGGTTGGCTGCATGCCTTGGGGATCGATTCCTTTTGTTTCCTTGGCTTCGACTGTCCCTGAACTTGAATTGGTCGATGCCCATTTCCCCGAAGAAATCCAACTTGGTGGCAATATGTCTTTCCAAATTGTGTGGAAACCAATGGGGAAAATCGAAAAACCCATCACAATTAGCGCCTCTTTTTGGAGTAAGTATTCGAGCGACATTGACGAGTCGAATCCTGCAAAATCCGTTTTGAAACAAGTCTCTGGACCGGAAATGACTGAATGGAAAGAAGGCCAAACAGTAACGATCGGATATGAAGTCGATGTGCCTGATTTCATAGAGTCGGATTCCTACATGCTTCAATTCGATGAAAAGGCAATTAAAATCGTCAATAACCCTGACTATAGCGGCAACAAACTTCGCGGTCACTATATCCGCTTCTTGCCTGTCGAACTTAAAATTGAGCAAACATCCATTATTCGGAATAAAGGCCTTACCAAGCTTCAGATAGGGGATAAGGAATACGCTCCTTATCTCTTTATGCAAAGCGACGGTCTGAAGTATTTTAAGCCAGTTTATGCGCAACGTCTTTACGATTCTGGCATGCGTCTTTTCTCGGTGGGCAATAATAAAGTCGTCGATACTATCACTGGCGCATCGACTTGGACGAATGATGACACTTACAATTTCGAACCATTTGACGAAACGATCTACACCACTCTAAGTGGCGCTCCTAAAGCGAAACTCTTGGTGATGATTAGTTGCGATCCTCCTTCTTGGTGGCTTAACAAATACCCGGAAGAAAGGGCGTTAACGGCAAATGGCGGCACCGATTATGTCTCCTACACCTCAAAAAAATGGGTGAGCGACGTTTCTAAATACATGCGTGCCGTTTTGGAACATATGAAGTCCATGCCTTATGCGGCACACATCTTTGCCGTCAAATTCGCGCAAGGTGCGACTTACGAATGGCAAGAATATGGCATGGAAATTGGAAACTGTGCTGATTTTTCGAAAGTTGCGCAAAAAGGCTGGCGGGCATTCTTAAAAGACCGCTACAAGAGCGATAGTGCTCTCCAAGCAGCATGGGGCGATGGCAACGTTACCCTTGAAAATGCGACGATTCCTGGTTTTGGTGAACGTGAGCCTTCGACGTATCCTTCCCTTCTTGATGGTGTGACTCAACGGAGCGTCATGGATTACCAAGATTTCAAAGGGAGAAATATGACGAATGCCATACTGGCTTTCTCGAGCGTTGTAAAAGAAGTTTCGGATGGCAAGTGGCTTGCTGGTACGTATCATGGTTACATCACGAATGCTCTCACTTATGAATCGAGTGGCATTTGTAACAATGAATTTGCCCGTTTGCTTGAGCCGAGCGCACCCATCGATTTCTTTTGCGGCCCTGTTTCGTATATGACCCGTCAAACCGGATATAGCAACTCGCCTATGCAAGCGGCTACAAGCATTGTGAACGCTGGGAAGCTTTGCCTTGTTGAATTCGATGAACGTACCGTCAAAGTGGATATGCCAGACCAATCTCCGACGACTATGGACGAATGGGGAAAGACTTACACGCTTAGCGACACGATTAACCTTATGAAGCGCGATGGCGCGAACACGCTTATTTCCGGCTACGGCGCTTGGATTTATGACATGACGGGCGGCTGGTATGACGATAGTGAAATTTATAATCTAACATCTCTCCTCTTGTCGGAATGGGAATATGCCATGGAACATCAAGAGAATGAGAACAATCGTGAAGTCGCTTTCATCATCGAAGACAAGATGCCAAGCGATTACGCCTATAGCTTTGGCTACTCCTATAGTGCTCTCGAAGTGAACTTGGGGCGTCAAAAAGAAGACTTAGCCGCAATCGGGGCGGGTTACGATATCTATTTGGCGAGCGACTTTAAGAAAGGATTGCCGAAGGATTACAAGCTTTATTTGATCGCTGGAAACCGCTTTGACCAAGAGACGATCGATGGCATCAATAAGACTTGCAAGAAAGATGGCTCAGCCGTCGTTTGGATCGGCACCCCTGGCATTTATGGCCAAGATGGCTCGATGAGTGGTGGGAATATCTCTTCACTTATCGATATGGATGTTTCTCTTCTGCCAGAAATGGTTTATACGGCCGTGACTATCGACAAGGAAAGCGAAGATCCATTCACCTTGGATGCCCGTGGCATCACTTATGGGAAACCGGAAATCAAAGAAGTCAATCCGGCCGCTGAGGTTGTGGACGCGGATGCTATAGCCTTAGGACATATCAAAGGCACCGACTACGTTGGCTTGGCCTATAAGGAAGTTCCGACAAAGGATGGCGGAACCTATACCAGTGTTTTCTCTAGCTTTGGCCACGTGCCTGCAATGGTACTTCGAAATGTCATGAAGAAGGTTGGCGCTCATGTTTACGATGACTCTTATAGCGATGTCGTCTTCTCTTCTGCCGGTTATCTTTGTATCGATTCTCCTTATGGTGGCGAAAGAACAATCACACTTCCTAAAGCTTATGACGTCTATGACGTCTATAACCAAGAGCTCATTGGACAAAACATCACTTCTTTCGATGTCTACTTCTTTGCAAAGAACACTTATCTTTATCGTCTTATGCCCGCTGGAACATATGGGAAAGAAAGCCCGGAAACGCCATCCATCGACGCAAAGACGGACGAGTTCGATACGATCGCCATCAGCCTTTTAGCGGTTGGTGTCGCCGAAGTTGTTGCTATGGCAATAATCATTATTGTTGCCTTGCATATAAAAAAGCCTAAACATGTGGCTTAGAAAGGGAAAAATATGAAAAAGAAAAGTTTGCTTCTTGTTGCTCTTGCCGCCACGGCTCTTGTGAGTTGTGGAAAGGAATCATCAAAGGAAACGCTGACCTTCCAAATTTATGCTGGTGGTTATGGTACGGCTCCTTGGAAGTACGCATTAGAAAAATTTGAGGCCGCCCATCCGGAATACAAACTGGTTGTCAATATGGATAACAACGTTAATAAAAACCTCGAAGATAGTTGGATGAATGGTAATCCGCCTGATTTTGTCTTCCTTGATGGCACAATTGCGACCAACACTTGGCTCGCTGAAGGTCTTTTGGAAGATTTAAGCGGCTGGCTTGAAACTGCGAAAGCCCCAGGCGAAGAGGGTTACATCAAAGACAAAGTCAATGCGGCTTATTGGCGCAAATACACCGATACAACAAACAAAACCATCACTTATGGTGCCCCTCTCCTCTTAAATGCCTATGGCATGTGGTACGATGAAACCCTCTTTAGCGAGAAAGGATGGACGATGCCATCGAACTACAATGAGCTTACGGCTTTCGCCGGCAAAGCGACCAGTGACATCAAGACTCTTATTTATCCTGGCGTTTATAGTGGTTATCTCGTTCAAGGGATGCTTGTTCCTGCTTTTGCCGAATATGGCGACGCTTTCTTCAAACGCGTTATGAATTGCCAAGACGCCGATGTTTATGTTTCTCCGGAATTTAAAGAAGTCATGAACCGTTTCAACGATTTCATCAATCTTAATAACAATGTTGTTGCGGATTGTCTCTCACTTAATCACACCATGAGCCAAACGGAATGGCTTTCTCATAAAGCGGCGATGATTCCAAATGGACTTTGGCTCCGTAGCGAAATGGATAAACTCCATGCCATTCCAGATGGTTTTAACATGCACTATGCGCCATCGCCTTTGGTGAAAGAGAAACAAACGATTGTAACCTCCTCCGTTTGCTGTGGCATCGCTTCACAAGCAAAAAACAAGGAAGGCGCGAAAAAATTCTTGGCCTCGCTTTATAACGATGATGTTTTGAAACAATTCGTCTATGCCTCTGATTCGCCATCGGTTGCCACGCTTGATCTTGCGAACGATTCTAATGTCACCGAAGTTAACAAGTACGTTCAAACGGTCTTCAACAACCCGAATTATCAACACATGTCCAATGATGGCTCTTGGGGGGGTGTGGACACTGCTATCAATAACGCCGTCAATAGTTTAGTCAAAAAAACAACGACTGTTGACGCTGCTTGTGAAGCTATCAAGGCTGCAGCCCTTAAGACTATTAGCGAAAGATAGTTTAAAAGTTTATGGAACTCGCACTTCATCGTCCTAGGTCAAAGAAAGTGAGGCTTGATAAGAGCAAAGTTCTTTTCGCTTTTATCTTTTGCCTGATTCCTTTCTTCCTTTACCTCTTCTTTTGCGTTTATCCTATCATTCGTTCTGTCTTCGACTCTTTTACCAATTGGAGAGGGTACATTCGGAAGGATTTCATCGGTTTTGGCAACTACGCTGAAGTGCTTAACGACCCTGTCTTCTGGAAAGCTTTTGGCAACGACTTTGCCATTACTGGGATAAAAGAGGTTCTTATCATTACTCTCACCATTCTTTTTGCGGTAAGCCTTACGAGGTTCCGTTTAAGGACGGGAGAAGTTATTACCTATAAGTTCCTCTTCTATATCCCGAATATGCTTTCGGTTGTTATTGTCGGTTCTTTATGGAGCTTCGTCTTTATGTCTGGAGATAGCGGCCTTCTTAACGCTATTCGTTCTCTTTTCGGCGGGGCTCCTGTCGATTGGATTACGGAACTGCCGCTTCTTTGCATCGGTTTTGTTGCGAGTTGGTGTGGTGTAGGCCTATTCATGATCACTATGATTTCGGCCATTAACCAAATTCCTCTTGAACTTTATGAAGCGGCAGAGATCGATGGCGCTTCGAATTGGCAACAACTTATTCATATCACCATGCCTGCCGTTTGGCTTGAAGTGACTTTTATGGTGGTCTCTATCCTTTATCAATCTTTGGGTGGCAACTTTGGTATCGTCAACGTTTTTACGCCGAATGGTGGCGTTGACAATAACTCGATGGTCATGGGTTTATATGTTTATATCTATGGCACATCGGGATCGCGAGTGGCTTTCTCCTATGCCGCGTCTATCGTGATGTTAATTTTAACGGCCACCATTTCGCTTGGCGTAAAAGCGCTTATGAGCACTTTCGGGAGACGTTTCTATGAGTAATAAAGATTTAGTTGTGTCTCGAAGCCACGCTCCTCAAACGAAGAGCGAAATTATATCCCGTTGGGTGATTCGTGTCCTTTTAGTCTTTTGGAGCGTGCTTATCGTTTTCCCTCTTCTATGGGCGATTATGACTTCATTCAAGAGTCAAAAGGATTTTATGGCGGGCGCTTTTACGTGGCCTACCGAGTTTCTTATTTCCAATTACATGAACGCCTGGAAGGAAGCGGAATTCTCTCGGTACTTCCTTAACTCCATCGTACTTTCTTTGGGGACGGTGGTTTTGACAGTGCTCATGACGCTTGGCTCAAGCTATGTCATTGCGAAATACAAGTCTAAATTCTTCCGCTTCTTGGATCATTTCTATTCGATATTCATGATGGTTCCGCAACTTCTTTTGCTTATTCCGCTTCTCAAGTTCTGCCAACAGCTTCGCCTAACGGATGGAGCCATGGTTATTCCGACTTTGATGGTTCTTAATGCCATTCAAGGCGTGCCTTTCTATGTCTTCTTGACCCTACCATTCATGCGTGGGCTCAATAACGACATTCTTGAGGCGGCGGAGATTGATGGGGCAAATGAATTCCAGCGTTTCTTTCAAATTGTTGTTCCGATGGTGAAGCCTCCCTTATTTGTGGTGAGTCTCTTGAGTTTTGCTGGCGTTTGGAATGAATATGCGATGTCTATCACGTTCATCAAAGATTCGAATTATTACACTCTATCGGCCGGCTTGAATAACCTTATGGCCAATAATACATACGGAACTGGGGTTAAGTTTGCTGCCCTTATCATTTCAATGATTCCAATTCTTATTGTTTATGCCATATTCCAAAAGCCATTGCAAAACGGCTTAAGCGCATCGGATGGCGTGAAAGGATAAAATCTAAAAATCATTGCAAAAGCAAGGTTAATCCATCTTTTGATAAACGGGAACAATGAGACTTTGGAGCTCTTGTTGCCGTTTTTTTCGATATTGGAGAGGAGAGTAGCCGGTCTTTTCGCGGAAGAGTTTGATGAAAGAGGACAAGGAGCTATAGCCGCAATCTTCGGAAATGGTCAGCACGCTTTTGGAAGTCGCTTCCAAAAGCTCCCTTGCGTAGTTCATACGAATCTCGATGAGATAGTCGACCAAGGATACGCCTTTATAGTTCTTGAAGATCGTGCCAACTTGAGAATGGGAATAATTGGTTAAGGCGACAATATCGGTGACTCGTCTTGAAAAGACTTCTGGTTTTTGGAGCTCATTCATGAAATCAAGAAGCCATTTCGGAGTTTGGGAATGGCGGCTTGAATAGGCCACAACATAAAGGCCGATAATGTAATTCAAGATGGATAATGAAAGGCATTTTTCGAATTCCTGAGTGCTTGCTTGCCCTAAAGATGTATCAAAGACGGAGAAATTGAAAAGATGCTCGCATAGGGATTTAACGGATAAATAGGATTCTCCGCTTAGCTTTAGATGAACGAGGCGCGATCCGCTTAGAATCTCATCTTGGAAATTCTTGGGAAGCTTGGAAATAATGGAAAGGAAGTCTTCCTCTTGGAAATAAACGTCCTGATGAAGGTGGGGGCTTTTCAAAATGCCAATCTCGTGCAAATGAGGTGGCCCTACCAAAAACACATCGCCGCTTGTTGCATCGTATTCTTTTTTGTTTACTTGGGTTTTAGCAATGCCGTCAAAAAAGAAAACAAGTTCCCATACCTTGTGGTTATGAGAGGAACAAGGGGTGACGTATTGTTTTGTAATGACCCCCTTTTCAGGATTTATAAAACCAAGATAATTTTTCGCCATATTCCTTCTCATATCTTAACATTGGTAATAAAAAAAACAATTTTTTACCAATGCCACCTACTTTTATGCTTGTTATTCTCAATATAATTGAGAAGAAGATTTCTTTCCATAAGCAAAAAAAAGCATTTTTTCCACGAAGAAAACAAGGAAGAAGAAGATCCTTTTTCTTATAATCTAGGAGAAGTCGCCCTTTCCTTAAGAGGAGCGGAATATGATTGATCGAAAGCTATTCAAGAATCCCCCCAATGAATATGGTCCAGTGCCGTTTTGGTTTTGGAACGACAACATGGAAGACGAGAAGATCCTTTTTGAGCTCACGGAGATGGCCCAGCAGCATATCCATGAAGTTATTTTGCACGCCCGAAAAGGACTTAGCGTTCCTTATCTTTCGGAAGGATGGTTTCATCGCGTTGAGGTCGCTTTAAAAAAAGCCAAAGAGCTTGGATTGCGACTTTGGATCTATGATGAAGACAATTGGCCAAGCGGTTATGCCGGTGGAAAGGTATTGGCAAAAGATCCTTCTTTTGCGGCTAAGTGCCTAAGCATCGAGAAAATTTATCCGGTCCTTGGTAAGCCTGTCCTCATCCCCGAAAAGGAAGGAACGGAACTCGTAGCGACAATCGCCGTCTACCAAGACAAAGAATTCGTTGATATCACGGACTATGGAAAGAATGGCAAAGAGCCATGGCATTCCGAAACCCTTTGTTGGGAGGTCTTTGTTTTCAGGATGGAAAATTGCCTCCATACGCCCGCTTATAGCGACCTTCCTTATGTTGATTTACTGAATACCAAGGCCACGGATGTCTTTATTGAGGCAACCCATAAAGAATACAAAAGGAGATTCCCTGAATATTGGGGGAATACCATCAAAGGTTTCTTTACCGACGAACCTGGATTCTATCAGAATTATTTGGAACAGGCGAAAAACATTAATACTTTGGCATGGACGAAGGAATTTCCCGAGCGTTTTATCAAAGCCTATGGATATGATATTCGTCCCTATTTACCAACACTTTGGCAAGATATGCCTTTATCGAACAAGGTACGGTTAGATTATTATAATGCTTTAGATCGTTTCTATAAGGAGTCGTACTTTGATCACATTCGCAATTTCCTACACGGGGATGGTTTGTTTTCGATCGGACATCTCCATCATGAGGATAAACTCCAATGGCTGGTGCAGGCGGAAGGGGATTTTTTCTTAGCTATCGATGGTTTGGATTATTCTGGCATCGATTGCATCGAAAGAACCTATCCACGCGTTACCGAAAGGCTTGGCAGCAGCGCTGCCGACCTTCTTTCGAAGCCGCGAACTCTATCTGAGACTTTCGGTTGCTTTGGCTGGGAATTGACGCCTCAAGAGATGAAAGAAAGAATAGACCTTCAATATGCGCAAGGCATCAATATGCTTGTTTTGCACGCTTTCTTTTCTTCTATTGATGGGTACCGTAAAACTGAGTCGCCCCCATCCTTGTTTTTCCAAAACGACTATTGGCCTTCTTTTTATAAGCTAAGCGATTACGTTGCCCGTCTTTCCTATTCCCTTTCCCAAGGAAAGCATAAACCTAAAGTCGCTCTTTATTATCCAGCCGACCTCGCTAAGAAGCGCTTCATGCCTCTTAATCGCCGCGAGGTCTGTGATATTGATGATTGCTTAGATCGTTTAACCGGCGCTCTTTTGGAAAAAGGGATAGACTACGAGCTTGTTCCAGAAAGTTTCCTTAAGGATGCGAAGGTGGTCGATCAAGTGCTTACCGTGGGCGAATTCGCTTTCGAAGCGATTCTTTTGCCTTGTTCACCTGATGAATCGATTTTGCCTGTGCTTCAAGAATTCGCCTCAAAAGGCTTGATTTATTCCTTTGGAACAAAGAGATGCTCTCTTGCTAATCATCCCTATTTCTATTTCGATGAAGAAGAGGGGGTTTCCGATTTAGATTCTAAAATCAATAAGGGTTTTATTGGGGAAAACGTGATTTCTTATGAGAGAAGCGAACAGCAAACAAAGTGTCTTTTCTTGGTGAATAGCCTTTCAAAAGAAAACAAAATCTCTCTTTTTGTGCCAAAGGGGAAAAGCGTTGAAAAGTGGGATTTAGAAACAGGCGAGACGAAACTTCTTTTTAAAGAAGGAGATGCCCGTTACGAAGCGCTTTATTTGAAGAAAAAAGAATCCCTTTTGCTTACTTTCTTAAGCGGCTATAGCAAAGAAAAGGAAGAAGAAAAGCCCTCTTATGAGAAGATTCCCCTTACTTTGAAAACCGCTCTTTTTGATGGAGAATCATATCCCTTTGCTTCCGCCCACAAAAACGGTCTCCATGGTTTTAGTGGAGAAGTTTCTCTTACTTTCTTATTGAAGATCCAAAGGAAATGCAAAGGCGCTCGTCTTTATTTTGAAAACGTCTATGACTTCGCCTCGCTTTATGTGAATGGGGAAGAGGCTGGCACTCGCTTATGGCTTCCATTTGAATTCGATGTGAGCCCCCTTTTAAAAGAAGGAGAGAATGAAATAGTGTTACGAATTAAACCCGTCAAAGCCAATCTCTTTGACCATAAGGATTTTGATGTTGGCCTCGTTGGGGAGGCTTTTGCAAAGGTTTTCTGAAAATGGAAAAATATAAGAATCCCTCCTTAAGCGCTGGTGTTCGAGCGGAAGATCTTTTGAAGAGACTCTCGAGCAAAGAAAAAATAGAGCAAATGAATTGCTCTGGTTGTCTTTATTCTCTGGAAGAGATTTTGTCTTCTTTTCAAGAAGGGAAAGACATTGTCCATGGGGAATGGTATTGGTTTAAGTCTTTTGATTTAAAAAAACTGAAAGAAATGGAAGAGGCAACCGTTTCCTTCTCCCGATTTGGAATACCGACGTTTGTCAGCTGCGAAAATGTGCATGGCAGCGCCTTGCCTTTTACGACCATCTTTCCGACCGCAGGTTGCTTGGGCGCTTCTTTTGACGTTGATTTAGCCTATCGCGTCTCCAAGATGCAAGCCAAAGAAATTCGGTCTTTGGGATTCAATAAAGTGTACGCTCCAAATTTGGATCTTTTCCGTGATCCTCGATGGGGGAGATGCGAAGAAAATATATCGGAAGATCCTTTTCACCTTAGTCTTATGGCTAAGGGCATAGTACGGGGCATTCAAGAAGAGAAAGTGATGGCTACTCCCAAACACTTTTTGGGTTATTCTTCGCCAGAAGGCGGTTTGAACTTAGCTCCTATGCATATGGGTGAAAGGGAAATGCGCCAATATTTCTTACCATCTTTCAAAGCCGCCATTGAAGAGGGCGCAATGGGGTTAATGACTTGCTATAACGTCGTGGATGGAGTGCCAGTTACGATTTCCCCTCTATGGATGAAGAAAGTCCTTCGCGAAGAGCTTTCTTTCGAGGGCGTGACCATACTTGACTATGGCATGTCTGGGATTATGAAAAACGTTATGGGTATCGGTTCCTCCTATAGCGATCTTGCAAAGAAGCTACTTGATGCGGGCGTTGATATGGAAGCTTGCGAACCGCTTTGCTATAACGAGAAATTCATGGATGAGATTGCTCACGAAGAGCATTATTCCTCGCTTGTCGATGAAGCGGTCTATCGTATTTTGAAAGCGAAATTCTCCTTAGGCCTTTTTGAGAATCCTTCCTTTGATTTGGAAAAAGCGAAAGAGACGGTCGGAAGCCAAGAAGCCTTTGATCTTACTTATGAAGAGGAAGCAAAAGGGGCGACTCTTTTAAAAAACAATGGGATACTCCCACTTAAGAAGGGAACCAAAATCTTTCTTGTTGGCCCGAACGCTGAAATGGCCCAATTAGGCGGCATAACTTATTATGCGGCGCTCGAAGATTATCAGGAGAAGGAAGCCATGTCCGAAAAAGCCATTGCGACGGATAAGGCTTTCATCGACCGTTTTGGCAAGGAAAATGTCCGTGTTCATAAAGGGTGCAACTTCTTTCGGCTTGACAAAAAAGAGCTTCCAGAGATCTTAGACGATTCCAAGTGGGCGGACGTCATCGTCTTTGCTGGCGGGAATAATTCTGTTGGCTATTCGGGTGGCGAAAATGGTGGAAAGAACAACCCTCTTATGAAATATGATGCCGTGACTTCTTCCGAAGGATACGACGTTACCGATATTGGACTCACGGAATCGCAAAAGGGACTTTTAGAAAATCTAAAAAAGGCTGCAAAACCAATTGTTTTCTTAAATTATGGGGGAAAACCAGTCAGTCTAGAGAAGGAGTTGGACTATCTTGACGCGGTCCTTTTTTGCTATGGGGTAGGGATGCTTGGGAATCTTGCAGTTTGCGATATTTTGCTGGGAAAAATCAATCCCTCAGGAAGGCTACCATTTACCGTTGCTCGAAACGCCGGTCAACTCCCGATTTTCTATAATCACTATCTCCCGAGAGGGAACTATGGCCGAGAAGGAAACCAGGAGAAACCGGGACAGGACTATGTTTTTGGCCCGAATTCCCCTCTTTTTCCCTTTGGCTTTGGTTTAAGCTATTCCCGTTTCCTATATCGTGAACTAGACGTACAAAAGAAAGGGGAAGACATTCTTGCCTCTATACTCATCAAAAACGAAGGGCCTATGGATGGCGAGCATGTTGTCCTTCTTTATGGGAGGACATTAACGAGAGATTATGTTTGCATTCCTTCAAAGAGACTTGTTGCCTTTGGCCGATATTTCTTCAAAAAAGACGAAGAAAAGACGATTGTCTTCAAACTCACCCGAAATGATTTTTCGTATATTGGATTCGATATGAAAGAAACTCTTCCTGAAGGGGTTATCGAAATCGAGGTAGAAGGAATTAAAAAGGAGATTGCTTTATGACTGAGAAAGAACTTCTAAATATCCAAGAAACGCATAAGTACATCGTTTCTCGTTGGCCTTTAGCTGTCCATTATCCAGAAAACGAGCCAAAAGGACCCTATGCATTGCCTTATCCATTCGTTCCTCCTTGCATTGCTGGAGATTTCCATGTCCTTTTCTATTGGGATACTTTTTATACGAATCGAGGCATGATTAACGATGGATTTTTTGATTTCGCAAAATCAAATGTAGAGAATTTGTTCTTTGCCCTTGATAAGCTCGGCTTCGTCCCTAATGCCTATAGCGAGAACCTCATCAAATGGACTTCGCAACCTCCCTATCTCCATTTCATGGTAAAGGACATCTATGAAGTTTCAAGAGACGATTTGTGGCTTAAGAAAGCGTACTTCGCTTTAAAGAAAGAATATCAATTTTGGATGACTGAACGCATCACTAAAAACGGGTTAAACCGATATCTTCATAACCATCTAACGGAAGATGATCTTTGCGATTACTACCATTATGTGGCTACGGAACGCCTTGGCTTAACCATCGATCTTCCTAAAGCGAAGCGAGCGGATCTTGGCGAGAATTATTTGGCTGATGGTGAAGCCGGTCTTGATTTCACACCGCGTTTCCGAGAAAGAGGCGCCCATATTAATCCGGTTGATCTCAACGCCAATCTTTATGGCATGGAACTTGATTTAGCCGTTTTGGCCAAGAAGTTTGAGCCTGAGGAAGAGAATAGATTCCTTGAGGCTGCTTCGTCTCGGAAAAAGAAAATGGATGCTTGGATGCTGGGAGAGGATGGCGTTTACTATGACTACGATTTTGACGCAGGGGAAATATTCCGGGAAGATTATTGCTTTACCGGTCAGTTTATGCCTTTTATAACCGGTTTATCCAACAACCAGGAAGCGGCTAGAAAAGTCCTTTTAAGGCTCTGCTATCCCCATGGCGTGGTTTCTACCCAAAAGGATGATAACGAGAAAATCGCCTATCAAGCCGCTTACCCCTATTCTTGGCCATATGATAACTACCTTGCCTATTGGGGCTTATCTTCTTGTGGCTTGGAAGAAGAAGCGAGAGAAATAGGAGAGATCTGGCTAAAAAATATTTCCGATACGTATGTTGCAACAGGAAAACTTTGGGAAACATACGATCCCCTTAAAGGTGGTAGGGCCAAGAAAAAAGAGTATCCAGCCAATGAGATGATGGGTTGGACAGCTGGGACTTTCTCTTCTATCGCCAAGGATTTGGGGCTCATAAAATAATCGCTTTATCTACGGTAACGGGCTTTTTTGGTTGCTGGAAAAATGGCGTTGTTTTCAATAGGGAAATGACAATGACGAGGATTTTAATAAAAAAAAGACGAAATAGGCTTTCAATCGTTAATTTAGAATAAAAGGAATCTATATGCCGCTTTCTAGTGGGCCCTCTTCGTTGACAAGATAATGGGAGATGCCGCGCGAGTGCTGCTCCATTTGGCTTTCGAAGAGAAAAGCGCCGATGCTTCGACGCTCATTTTGGCATTGACTTAAATGCGCAAAATCCCATGAGCGACAATACAAACGAATTTGGATGGTTCTAGGTTTGTGAGCGTTATCGTTTTCCTTATCGCCACTACGCATCTTTGAGGACGAGGGAAATGCCACTGGCCTCGCAGGGCTTCTTGTTGGATTTAGGAACGATAGAGGGAAAAATATTGCCAAACAGGTCTTCAGAATCGCCTTCCAAGCCCCATTGGTTTGTAGCACAAACCTACAATCCTTTATTTATCCCATAGCTTTAATATTTCTGATATTTAAGGCTACATTTATTCAAATTAGATTTGACAAGAAAAAATCGATAAAAACTGAATTTTTGCGATTATTCGGTTTCTATTTAATGAGTTTCTGCTAAAGATCGATTTTCTTTCCGGTTCGGTCTATTGTAAAAATAGTATCAATAATGGTAAAACACCACTTGCAAAACTTGTTGCTATGTAAGCGCTTAAATATAATGGCTTTATAGGAGGAGGCGTTCGCATTGCCTACCGTTCTTGGCATCGATCGCCGCCATCGCATGGTCAAAAAGATATTTCTTTTTGTAGACAATGCGAAAAACCAAGGAGACTCATATGAGAAAAAAGGTTGTTCTGCTTTTAAGCGCTATTGGCTCGATAGGTGTTTTTAGCTTTTCTCTTTTCGACCGCTTATCGACTATCGATCCGCTTTACGTCAAGGCGGCCTCGGACAAAGGAAAGACGATGGATTTGGTTTCGAATCTCCAAAGCAAAGTCTTACAAGAAGGAAAGGTAGAATTCGTGAGCGATGGGTATACCTTTTCCTTCGAAGGCGAAGGAGTAGCCTTCGATATAAACGGAATCCATATTTCCAAAGGCGGCTATCTAAGGAATTTCACCTGCTTCAATAACTTAAAAGGGATTCGCTATAAAACGAATGGCGACTTCGTGTTTATGAGCGGAACGACCTCAAAAAACGTTATCTCCAAATACCAGTCGGCTGTGGCCACGAAAGATAGCGTGGCCTTAGAAGCCACGGGTGGAGAACATTTCATGTTATTCGCCAAGGAAAAGGATGTAACGCTTACAGAGTTAACTTTGGAATTTGATTGCACTTATGAAGGGATAGTGGCCTCCGAAAGCGATAAATGGGATGCGACTTGGTCCTGGGGCTTAGAAGGCTCCGGTGTTAAGCAAGAACCGTTTCTAATCAGCTCGTTGAATGATTGGAACGAATTTGCCGAGGCGACTAAAACCTACATGTTTAAGGACCGCTACTTTAAGCTGACCGCAAATATTGGAGATGAGACGAACAAAGTAACCACCTCCGCGGATGCGTCGCATGAAACGCCGTTTTCGGGGCATTTCGACGGGGATGGTCACGAAGTGTATATCGACATCTCTGATGATGCAAACCGAGCTGGCTTATTCGCGCATGCTGGCAATAACGCGTCCTTTGAAAATGTGACGATTAGAGGAAGCGTCCTTGGGAAAGAATCTGTTGCTGGAAGCCTCGTTTCAGCGCTAGTGAGCGACGCGACAATTAGCAACGTGAAAAATTACGCCAGCGTCAGTGCGAAAGACACAGTCGGGGGAATCGTCGGATTTATTTATGGTGACGCCACCTCTAAAACCATTCTCGACAATCTGGAAAATCATGGGGCGATAAACGTTACTGAGAGCGTTTTGGGCGGCATCGTTGGAAGAGCCGATGGCAAACAAATGATTTCCAATTCCAGAAACTATGCGGACATAACCTATACGGGTAGTATTTCCGCTACTAAGGACTCGCAAGCCTATATAGGCGGAATTGTTGGTAAAAATGCAACCGGGAGCATTGATGGTTGCTCGAATTATGGTTCGATAACGAGCGAAAGCAATTTGCAAAAAATAGGTGGAATTGTCGGGAGAACGGGGAAGAGCAAGATTTCCAATTGCGTGTATGGCTATACGAAAGAAGAAGCGAGCCAAGGTAAGACCCAGCCATCCTTCAACGTTACCAGCAATTTCTGCGGAGGCATCGTCGGTTCCGTCGATGAGGTTGCGACTATCTCTAATTGCATGAATTATGTCAATCTTTCTCAAACTTCCAATAGCTGCTTAGGAGGCATTGCCGGATTGTCTAACAAAGCCGGGGTCAAGTTCGACTCGTGTTCCAATTATGGCAACATCACCGGCATTATGAGCGTTGGCGGCATCGCTGGTAGAGCGGTTAATACTGTTACTTTTACCGGTTGCGCGAATAACGGCATCGTTAAGATCGGCGAGACGGAAGCAAGCCGAGATGTTGGACAAGAGAACGCGACCGAAGACGCCCAGAAAAAGATACCTGGCAAGATTATTGGCAATACCGCAAAAGGAACATTGACGATAAATTAGAGAACGCTCTCAAACGGTTTTAGTCGGAAAAATGGAATAGAAGGGGCTGTTCAAAAAACGACTGGCCAATGAAAAAGACGCCGGAATCGCTGAATTGCCGGCGTTTTTTGGTCGAATCCACTTGCTTAGGGAGGACTCTACCATGCCTATTTTACTACCGAAAGGGCTTTTTTCTCTCTCCTTCGACCCAATGGAGTGGGAAGGGGAGCGAATACGCCGTTTTCTTCGCCTGGGCGAGGAAAGTCGCGGCCTCCTCAAAGGGTGCTCGGAAGAGCGGATGGTTTCGTCGAAGGCGATGGTGGGTTGGGCGGTGGCGACCTTCTCTTTTTTGCCAAGGATTTGGAACTCATAGAATAATCGCCTTGTCTTTTGTTATGGCCATTCTTGGCTGTTCGAAAGAGGTGTCGCTTTGATTCGCGAGGGCCAAGATGGAAATATGGCGTTTTTTCCGATAGAGAAATGACAATGATAAATACAAGGATGTTTCTATTTATTCCAACGCTCTTTTGAGAAGGAAATATGGTTTTTAGGAAATAGATGAGGGGCAGCTTTTTAGGCGCGGCTTTGAATCGCCGAATCTCTTTTTTGTCGGATGTCATCGCCACTAGAGACAAGCGTTAGAGAAGGAGAAGGATCCTAGGCGGATTAGGCGATAAGGCGAACTGTCCCAGTCTTTTTTTGGACAAGACTATGAAAATTGTGAGATAGAGGGATATTTTGCCATTCTTATGTGCCATTTGGTTGGTGGTTGGAAAGGTATCAATAATGATAAACCACCGTGCCCTAAACTTGTTCCCATGAAAGCATTTCAATATAAATGGGTTACGGAAACATGTTTGTATTGCCTTTTGGTGTTGAAAAACATCCTGAAGTCAAAAAGAGATTTGCTTTCTCTTAAAGCGGCCGCTTAGGAATATGTCCTTTTAGAAGGTATTTTCAAGTGGCTATTTGTTATTGTTTTCCTTAGAAAAGAGAAAATAAAATACCGTGCCAATCGTCCGAAAAAGCTCGAAATGGTCTTAATATTTATCCGTTATTGCTATCTATATCAAGAAAAAAGCTTTTGCCTTTTTCCTCTTTTTCTTTTGTGAGCTATCATAAACTTATGCCTGAAATAAGCATCGAACATTTAAGTGTCACTTATCTTGGAAAGAAAAAAGAGGAATACCCTGCTTTAAAGGATTTGAGCCTTGTTTTTCCCGATGGTGAAGTGAGTGCCGTTATGGGTGAATCCGGTTCGGGGAAGACCACTCTTTTAAGAGCGCTATCGCGGCAACTTTCTTACGATGGCGCGATTTATAGCAATGGCATGGATATCGCTACCCTTTCCAATAAGGAACGAAGGCTTTCCTACGTCATGCAAGAATTCGCTCTCTATCCCCATTTGACGGTATTCGATAACCTCGCTTTTCCTTTGAAACTCGAAAGGGAATCTTATGATTCTATAACCTCTCGGGTTTTGGATATGGCGAAAGAACTTCGCATCGAACCTCTTCTTTCGAGAAAACCACGTCAATTGTCGACGGGTCAGATACAAAAGGTTTGTTTGGGAAGAGCTCTCATTAAAAATCCGGATCTCATCATGCTCGATGAGCCTCTTTCCAATGTCGATCTAAGAGAGAAAGAAGATGTTCTTCGCACGATAAAGAGGATGTTAGAGAAATACCAAACGACGGCAATTTATATAACTCACAATCTCAAAGAGGCGATTTACGTCTCTTCGAATGTCTTCTTTTTGGAAGACGGCAAGCTTCTTAAAGAGGTTCCTTCGCATGAACTTGGCTTTGTCGATGCTGCTTATGTGTTTGAGAAAGAGGGTCTCAAATGAAATTTAGGCCAGCTAAAAAGGCGTTCCAAATCGAGGATCTTCCAAAGACGAGAGGACAGGAATTTTGGGATTTTTTTAAAACAAGATTCATTTTGTTTTTGGAGATTGGCGGCATCTTGCTTCTTTTTGGCATTCCTTTTCTCTTTTCTTTCTTGCTTAAATACTACGCTCTCCTTTACCCGGCTTCGAAAAGCATGGCGGAAGCGGAGTATCTTTCCTTCTATAAAACGACGACCCTTCTTTTTAGCGGCATCTATTCCTTATGCTTCTTCTTTTTGTTTCTCGCTTTGGGTGGGATAGGAAGGATCGTTCGGCAATGGATATGGGGGAATGGCATCTATTTTTGGCACGACTTTGGGAAAGGCGTTAAACAAAACTTTAAGAACTACTTTCTCTTTTGGCTTTGCTTTTCCTTCTTCTTCGTGTTGGATGAGCTTCTTTCCTTAACGGTTGAAAATTCCTTGGTAGCCAATCTTATAAGCGGCGTCTTTT
Source organism: Caryophanales bacterium UBA6356 (assembly GCA_002440125.1). Lineage (GTDB taxonomy): Bacteria > Bacillota_I > Bacilli_A > RFN20 > CAG-826 > UBA4951. Next base: position 27,227 of record DJRQ01000040.1, read on the forward strand.
TATTGTTCTTGCCGGTTCTAATGATGGCGATGGTGGAGACGCTCGTCTATAGCGATCCTTTCTTTAGGCTTTTAAGGAATGCGTTTTCTTATTTATTAAAGAGACCTCTTATCGCCTTATTGTTTTTCCTTTTCCCATGCGCTGTGGTTTGTTTAACGCTTGTCGATCAAATCATGATTCAATTTTTGCTTTTTGCTATTTTGTTCGCTCTAATTTTGCCTTTCTATCTTGTGGGATGGAGTCTTTATTGCTTTTCTTTGTTTGACGAATTCACGAACAAGGAAAGCTATCCCTCTCTTTATAAAAAAGGATTGCGTCATGAATTCGAGAAGGAAGACAAAAGATGATTGATATTTATAACGACAACAAAAAAAGGAAGAAGCAAGAAAAGAGCTGTCTTCTTTTTGCTTTTTTCCTTTCTGCTACTCTCCTTCTTGCCATTCTCCTTCTTTTCTTTTTGCATCCTCGGAATGAAACTTGGACGTATTTTGCTCTCTCTTTGCTCCTTCTCTTCTTATTAGTCATCGGGGATTACTATCTTGTCTTCTATAAGTATTCGCACCTTAAATGTATCGATTCTTTTTTGAAAATGGGTGGGAAACGCAAGGATAATGCGGTTTTTACCTTCAAATATGAGAAAGGCATCCGTTATGTCAATAAGCTTTCTTTCAAAGAAGCCGTCTTTGTGAATGAAGAAGGCCAAGAAAGACTCTTCCTTTATTTAGAGGAAGCCCCCATTTCTTTTAAGAAGGACAA
>DJRQ01000040.1:28036-45355 GCA_002440125.1 Caryophanales bacterium UBA6356
CGATGAAGAGTAAGAAGATGCTTTTTCTTTCTTTTCTCCATTACGACTGGTGGAAAATCCTCGGCGTCTTTGGCGTTCTAAGCGCGATATTGGCCTTCTCTTTCAATTACAAAGATAAGCTTAAGGAAAACGAGATTTTGGAAATTTTCGTCTCTTTCGAAACGAAAGACCTTTCCTTTCAAAAGGATCTTTATTCGATGGTGGGCCAAAACGAGGTAAAAGCCATTCATTGCACTTCTTCTTTGGAAGGAAATGATGGATATAACCAAGTGGCCTCCTCCTATATATCAAGCGTGGCGGATATCTATCTTCTCCCCGAAAGCGTTCTTGCCTCCCACCCTTCTTACGCATCTTACGCCAAGGACATCGAAGACGAGAACTCTTCTCGGTTCCAAGAAATTTCTTCTTCCATCTCCTTCTATCAAGGCGAATTTCAAAAGCCCAGGGGAATCAAGATTTATGACCTTCAAGACGTTTCTTATAACGAAGGGAAGAAATTCTCTTCCTGGTTTGAGCTTAAGGAAACGACTTACCTTTTCGTTTCCGATGTTTCAACGAATCGTTTAAGCGTGGATAAAAAAGGGCGCAATCTTTTGTGGGAATTCGCTTATGCATTTTTGGAGCTTGGCGTTTCTTCGTCATAAAAAGCGGCAAAAGGATATTCAATAATAAGAGGAATAAATATGAAAAAAGACCTTCGAATTCGTTTTAAAGAAGAAGCGCCCAATTCCATAGAAGGATGGGAAAAATACTCGTTGCCAATTGGAAATGGAAGATTTGGCGCCTCTCTTTTTGGCGGGACCAGTCTCGAAAGAATACAAATCACCACCAATGAATTCGCCAATGCTTATCGTCAAGGCGGCGTCTCGAACTTCATGGAGATTCATCTTTCTTTCAAGCCGCAAGAGATCTCTGGCTATGAGAGGGGTCTTCGCCTCCAGGATGGGGTTTGCTATAGTCAATTCGCTTCCTCCGAAAGCGGTTCTATTGTTCGCGAGTGCTTTTACTCATACCCCGACAAGGCTTTGATTTATCGTATTCGCTCTTCTAAACCCATTTCTTTTAAAGCGGAACTCGTTATTCCCTATTTGGGAGAAAGAAGCATCGAAGAAGGAGGAAGAACTGGCGAAATCACCTTTGACGAAAATGGCCTTTTGGCAAGAGGGAGCTTACCGAGCCGTTCTCTTATTTATGAGGCGCGGCTAAGTGGGAAAAGCGATGGTCTAGTGGAAGCAAAAGAAGGCCGTCTCGAGTTTCGAAATGCCAAAGAAGCGACTTTGATGTTTGTCGCGGGCACTTCCTATACGCTTTGTAGCAAAACCTTTTTCACCCACTTGGCGGAAGGGGAAGATCCTCATCAGGAAGTTCTCTCAAACCTTTTGGACGTCCAAGCAAAAAGCTATGAAGAACTCTATGAAAATCATAAAAAAGATTACAAATCCCTTATGGATCGAGTGGAGTTCTCGCTTTCAAATGAGGTTGATTCCCGTGATACCCCTTCTCTTTTGAATGCTTATCGAAAAGGAGAAAGCGTTCCTTATTTGGAAGAGCTTTATTTCTTTTTCGGAAGGCATCTTCTTATTTCCTCTTCCCGCAAAGGAGGACTTCCCGCCTCTTTGCAAGGCGTTTGGAGCGCTCACGACAAATCGCCATGGGGAAGTGGCTTTTGGCATAACATCAATGTCCAGATGAATTATTGGCCGGCTTTCATAACCAACCTTGCCGAAACTTTTGAGCCTTATAAGGATTTCTTCAAAGCCTATCTTCCAAAGGCGATGGAAAATGCGAAAGAATGGGTCACTAAGGTGCTCGGAAAGGAAGCTTCCGATTGCGGTTGGACGATTGGAACGGGGGCCTTTGCCTATGAAATAGAAGGCTTAAATCCCAATACGCACTCTGGACCTGGCACGGGAGGCATGACAACTCAACTTTTCGTGGATGCCTATGATTACACCCAAGATGAAGCGCTTCTTAAGGACTACGCTTTTCCATCAAGCCATGGAACGGCAAAATTTTTCCTTCAATGCGTCAAGAAATACGATGATGCGTATTTATGCTCTTTTAGTGCTTCGCCCGAACAAATTCTTTCTGGGCATTGGGAGAATGGCCAAGCGAAACAACAGTATTACCATACGGTTGGGTGCGCTTTCGATGAGCAATGGTTTGAGGAAAACGCCATAAACGATTTGAGATTTGCGAAGATTTTAGGAATTTCCGACGAAATTACAAAAGAAGAGGAAAGGGAAGTTTCTCATTATTATCCCATCCAAATCGGTTATTCTGGGCAAATCAAAGAGTATGGGGAAGAGCATTTCTATGGCGAGATCGGCGAATATGGCCATCGTCATCTTTCCGAGCTCGTGGGCCTTATGCCAGGAGATCTTATAAGTCACAAAACTCCCGCATGGCTCGATGCGGCAAAACTCACCCTTAAGTATCGCGGCGATTTTTCTACTGGCTGGGCTTTGGCGCACCGTCTTTGCTCTTACGCGAGAGTGGGGGAAGGTGAGCACGCCTATTTGCTTTTAAAGAATTTGCTCCGTTTCAAAACCCATCCCAATCTTTGGGATGTTCACCCTCCTTTTCAAATTGATGGCAACTTCGGCGCTTTAGCGGGCATGGCGGAGATGCTTCTAGAAAGCCATGAAGGTTATCTTTCTATCCTTCCTGCCATTCCTTCTTCATGGAAGAATATCGAAGTCCAAGGCTTAAGGGCGAGAGGGAATTTCGAAGTTTCGCTTACCTACAATAAAGAACGATTGACGGATTTGCACATTCGCTCAGGGTCAGGGAAAGAGCTCACGCTTTATTATCCTGGCGTTAATAAGACGACACAAGTTCATGATGAGAAAGGCCTTGTCCCTTTCAAAAGAGATGGGCATTTTTTAACCTTAAAAACGGAAGCAGGGAAGACGTATTCCTTTTCTTCCTTTGAAAAGGTGAAAAAAGGAAACATCCCTTCTGGCTTCCAAGCCACTTATCAAAAAGAAGGCGTCTTGCTTTCTTGGAAAGAGAAAGAGCCTGTTTTGCTTTTAAGGGCCGATGAGAGCGAGCCACACTATAAGGAGGTCGCTCGTCTTGATAAAGAAAACGAATACGTCGATAGAACCTACTCCCTTTCGCATAGAGGAAGGGCGACTTATAAACTTGTTTTCGCTTCGGAAGACGCTAACGAGAAGGAGAAAGGGGCTTTAGCGCTCATTCATCCTGCATCGGAACTTGAAGTCGATCGCTACCGATTGAAGCTCAAGGTCAATAATCTCGTTTCGGAAAAAATCGGCTGGGATTTTTAGTTTTTGCACTCTATCTCTTTCTTTGAGAAAAAATTAGAATAAAAGAAAGAGGATTTGCACATGATTGATATCGACGAAATGACCAGGGCTCTTCTCGAGCGGCCCTCTTTAGAACTTCATTACTCCAAATCGCAAGGAAAATTCATAGGAAAGATCACTCGCGAAGAGGAAGATGACCCAGATATCTGCTTTTTTATGGGGTGTGAAGCTTGCTTTTTTGAGGCAAAGAAGATTTTTAGAGCAAAACATCTTGCTCTATTCCCCAAAGCGCCTTCTTCCTATTCTTTGAAGAAGTGGAATGAAATCGTCAAGGAAAACGGCCTCGAGGAGGAATGGTTCCAGGAGTTCCGCCTTTCTCTTGCGGAGGATACGAATTGTTTCGCCCTTCGCTATGGTCTTCGCCAAGTGGAGGCAGAAGCTTCTTTATATCAAGAGATCAGAAAAGAATTGCTTACTTTCGAAGCCAAACATTACGAGAAAAAGTACTCGGACCAAGTTCTTTTTATTCTTCCTACCAATTATGAAGATATCCCGATGACAATCTTAGGAAATGCGGGGAACGTTTTTGGCGTAAGTTTCTATCCGTCTGATCCTAATGGACTAAACTACGAGCTTATCGAAAACCACGATGCGCTTGGAATCGACGACGAGACGGCTAATTCCCTAATAAAGATGGTGAGCTTTTATTTCGAGAACGACAAAAACGATGTTTGCGAAATCACCGATAATCCCCTCGGCAAAGACAACCACTTGACTTCTTGCTGTTTGATGAATGGGACGATTATGAGCTCTTATTTGCCAAAATCTATAGCCATCCTCGCTTTGCATTTCTTAAAGTGCGCGAATAAGTATATGGAGATATTCGAGAATTCTCCTTCTTCCAAGGATATTCTGGATGATCATTTCCACTACGTTATGTTCCATAAGGGAGTTCCTGCTGTTTCCAAAGCAAAGTCTCATGTCCCTTTCCATGGCGTCCTTCCTTACGACTTTAGAGAGATCTCTTTTAGGGAGACTCCTTTATCTTTCTCTCCGAATAAGAGCGAGGCGTGGGATGCGACCATTCGCCTTTTGCCAGGCGGTTTCTTTAGCGATGATTTTGGAGAGGGGCGTTGCGCCCATTTCGGCTTTACGGCTATTTTTTGCGACCATAAGAGCGGGTATATCTATGCCCATGCGATGGGGGAAGCGAAGGATTTCATGCCCTTTGACGAGCTTTGTAACCGTCTTATGGATTCCCTTGCTGATATAAAGGTTCCGAAAACGATTTACGTGAACAATTTCTTGGACTTCGCTTTTTTCGACAATTTCTTCGCTCCCTATATCGATAATAAGAAGATGAAACTTGTTCCTATGGAGAAAAAACTCCAAACGGATAACGCTTACGAGTCGCTCTCTTACTTCCTTAATCAAAAAATGGAAGAGGATAATCGGAAGAGGATGAAGAACAACCGTTCGTGAAGGCGTATCCTTTTTTCCTTTGATTTTCGTCTAAGGCTGTTGGCGCTTTGTTTTTTCCTATAAGGACCCAATCTCTCGTAAGTCTCCTTGAGAAAGATGATAGAAGGGGTATTTGAGAGCAGAAATCCTTCTTTTTTGTCTTTTTAGATATGCGAACGAAAGCGAATGGCTTTGATTTTCACCAATAAAACGCAATGTAAGCGGTATCATTTCTTTTTTTATGGTGCTTCTTTTTTACTACTTGCCCCCGTTTCCTTGTGAGGAAGGGAATCCATTCCTAGAATGGGGTCACAAGATGGCATAGCGGTGCTTTTGTCTATCCGACTCGTTTTGAGCGGAATGCCTCTATTCATCGCTATGCAAAGGAGAAAAAAGATGAACAAGAAGAAAACAATCGTTCTCGCTTTAGCGGGCCTCTTGTCGGCTGGCGCTTTCGGCGGGGTATTGATGAATGAAACAGGGGGCATAGCCAACGTTTTCGCTAACGACAACGCGGATGCTGTCCTTTGGAAGCATTATGCAGCCGTTGCCCCAACCTTTACCTCTCATGGATCAAAGGAATTCTGGGCGAATTGCTCTTCCTTAGGCGTCCATCAACTCGAAGCGCCAACAAAAGGCACTATCGAAGAAGGCGGAGACTTCTCAGCTACGACCTACTTTAAAGAACTGACAGCGGAAGATGACCGCTATGTCGCTAAGCTCACGCCGAAAGTCACTTTCGATTCCAATGGCGGGACTGCTGTTGAAAGCCAAGATGTGGAATATAACGCTTTGGCGACGGAACCGACCGCCCCGACCAGAGAAGCGGACGAATATTACGACTCCTACGCCTTCGATGGGTGGTATGCGAATGGAAAGAAGTTCGACTTCACGAAGCCCGTAGCAGGAAATGTCGATCTCGTTGCCAAATGGACGTATGGGAAATCAAAGACCGTTGCTGTTACCGATAATTGGACCAGGGATAAGTTCGAGATTGGCGAAAATGCCACGATCATGTCGAATATTCGTGGTTCTTTCAACACTGCAGATTGGAGTACGTTTCAAGGCGACTCTCAAAAGCTACAAGCCGCCTGCGACGAATTCGGCTATAAGGATTCCGACGGAATCTGCTTCTTCCCAACAAAAGACGGAACCGGATCCATCACTGCGCCGAATATCGATTTCAAGTCGCTCTTGAAGCAATACGGCAAAATCCATATGTCCGTCGGCAATTATAACGGCTGGAATTCTTTATACTTCAACAATGGAACCGAGGACAAAAAGATTTCGTCGAATGGAAGCGACCAAGGGATCAAATTCTTAACAAGAACATCGCTCACTTTCTTTATGGATGGCGACGAGAAGGTTCATATGGCGTATTACGATTCGCTGATTGCAAATCCTTGGTCTAGCCAAGATTCCTATGGGGACATTATCCTTAGCGATGCGCAAGCGAATGGAACGTCCGGGCTTGTGTTTAAACACGGAATGAAAGGCGCAAGCCGTTTCTGCTGGCTTGGGAGACCATACGCTTTTGCGGGAGGAGCGAAGACGGTTTTGGACGTTTCCTCCAAAATGGGGTACACCGTCACGGATGCGGAAAGCAAAACCATGGCCGAAGCCTCAGGGATTGGCTGGGGGCAATGGAAAAACTTCGTCCTTAACGAAAAGGAAGGCATCGGCCTTTACGGAAGCGGATCGGGATCTAGCGTGTTGACCTTCGATAGATTTGATTTCTCCTCCTTGTTCGAGCAAGGGAAAGGCGTCAAATTCACGATTGGCATGTGGAATGGCAACGAGCATATCTATTATGGAAGCGGCGAGGGCAAGGAAGACCTTGGCCCGAACATGGCTCGCGAAGGTAACGATTCTTCGACCTACACTCGCGAGCAGATGATCGATTGCACCTATTTGAATTGGACGGTTTTTGTCGATTCTGTCGGCGTTCGCGTACATAACAGCAACGAAGACAAAGACTATTATCTTGGTTTGAGTGCCGATCAACGCCAAGGGGAAGAATCGCTTGTCTTCTCTTTGTGCAATGTGTCGAGAAATCGGCTTATTCTCGTGTCCAATTGGACCACATACCAGGCTTAATCTCATCATCCTTGCGATTTAAGGCGAGCTTAACGGCTCGCCTTTATTTGCATAAAAATTCATCTTTTTTGCTTAGCTATTCTCACTTGTTATCTTCTTTATTGGATTTTGATTCGTCTCTCTTTCTTTCGCCTATCTCTTGTCTTTAGAATAGTTTTGATTATTGATTGAGGTATAAATATGAAAGGTTTTAAGCATTTCGGCGCGATGATTGATGTTTCACGGAATGGTGTTCTTACAAAAAAAGAATTCTTCCGTGTCGTCGATCTTCTTTCTAAAATCGGTTACGATACCATCGAACTTTATAGTGAGGATATCTACGAAGTCGAAGGAGAGACTTATTTTGGCTATATGAGAGGTGGATATTCCATCCTTGAACTTCAGGAATTCGACGCCTATTGCCAAAAGAAAGGCATAGAGCTCATCCCTTGCATTCAAACCTTGGCTCACTTCACGAATCCTTCGAAAGAGAAAGAATTCATGCCTCTTTTGGATCTTGATGACATTTTGAATGTGGATGACCCCAAAGTATATGAATTCTTAGACCGCCTTATCGGTAGCGCTCGCAAAGCGTTCTCTTCTAAACACATCAATATCGGCATGGACGAGGCCTATCGCCTTGGCTTAGGGAAACATCTCCAGGAGCACGGCTATGAAGCTCAAAGCGATCTTATGCTGCGTCACTTAAAGAAGGTATCTGAGATTGCTAAGAAGTATGGCTTTGATTGCCATATGTGGGGCGACATGTTCGTCCGCATGGTAAACGATGATGGATCATATCTTGTCAACGGCCTTCCTAGCGTCTTTAAACTCAAGGCCCTTCATCTTGATGTGCCAAGCAATGTCGAAGTGGCTTATTGGGACTATGGCCAAACGGATCCTAAGTTCTATGATGGCATGTTCGAATTCTATCGCGCTTTAGGGAGAGATATTTGGTTTGCGGGTGCAGCGAACACTTGGATTGGTTTTGCCCCTCAAAATAAAGCGGGCCTTCCCATCATGCGCGCCTCATTCGATAGCATGCGCCGCAATAAAGTTGAGAATTATCTGATTACTTTGTGGGGCGATAATGGCAAGGATTGCTCGATCAATGCCGCGTTGCCAATGCTTTTTGCCGCCAGCGAATTTGCAAAAGGAATCGAGGATACCGACCTCATAAAGAAGCATTTCAAAGAAGTGCTCGGACTTGATTTCGACGACTTCGATTTGCTGGATGACGTGAATAGAATAATGGTCAATGGCAAAATCGAAATGCCAGTGAACGCTCTCTCGAAAGGGCTCTTCTACCAAGATCCTCTTTGTGGGGTATTGGACGTCGATTTGGCTAATATCGATAAAATCCACTATAAGAAACTCTCGGAAGAACTTCTTGAAGCGAAGAATAGGAACGAGCCATATGGTTATCTTTTCGAAACGATCTCTCGCCTCTCTTCTTTCCTTGCCCACAAAGCTTACTTGGGAATTGATATCCATAAAGCCTATTTCGCCAAGGATAAAGAACTTCTTAAGAAAGAAATAAAAGAAATCGACCTTGCCCTTGCTTCGCTTGATTCTTTTGTCGAAGCCTTCGAATATCAATGGATGAGGGAGAACAAGGCTTTCGGATATGAGATCCATTGTGCCCGTTTTGGTGGGGTTCGAGAAAGGCTAAGCTATGCGAAGCGAGTTCTTCTTGCTTATAGCAATGGCGAGATGGATAGGATTGAGGAACTTGAGGCCAAACAACTTCCTTTCTATCGTCCAGAAGGTTTCAGGATGAATAACTATCGTTCCTTCATTTCGACAAGCGAAATCTAAAAGAGAAGCCATTTGTTTCGTTTCTCATTGTAGCATCGACCGCTTGATTTCAGATCTCCTAAACGATTCTCGATGCAGGTTTCCTTTCGTCTTTTGGATAAAAATAGTGTAATAGGAAGCCCGCTTTTTTCGTGCTCAACACGATCCCTAGGTGTCTATCCCCACGAAACACACGAAATGGAAGTGGATTAAGTCAAATACGCATAATTAGGGACGTTTCTAAATCATTGATGGTTTCGGAAAAAGGGGAAAAACATTACCTTAAAGACTAATTCTTTAGTGCCGTGATTGGTACAACATATGTCCTATCTTTGCGATAACAAGGGCCATGGCTGGTAAGAATCATCTTGAATTTTGGGAGCTTTAGACCATCTTCCTTTAATGCTTTTTCAAATCTATTCAAAGAGGAAAAACCTTCTTTTATATTTCTTTCGCTGTATATTTTTATTTCTACTGCAGCGTATTCTCCGTTTTTTAATTCTACGATGGCGTCTATTTCTCTATTTGCGCTATCGCGATAATGCTTTAATTTTGCCTGAATGGAGTCTGCATAAATAGAAAGATCTCTTACGGCAAAATCTTCGAAGAAGAAGCCGAAAGAATGAAGGTCGTTGATTAAATCAGAAGGTTTAATCCCTAGTGCACGTGTAGCTATTGAGGTATCGATGAAGTGATGGGTTGGGGCAGCTCTCACGCTGACTGTTGATTTAAGATTTAAATTCCAAGCCGGCATGTCATAAATAATGAACAAGTCTTTGAGCACTTTTTCGTAAGAAGAAAAGGTTTCGTCGTCCAATGCTTCGCGGATTTCGGATTCCAAAATGTCTCTTCTCATGCTTGCCTTCTTTGCTTGAGTAGATATATTCCTAGCAAATGACTTCAGAATAAGAGTGAGCAACTGTGTGTCTTTGTTTTTGAGGAATAAAGCGAAATCGTCATTCTCATTTTCTATTCTGAACAACCCATCGTAGTAGTTTTCCGTGACCATTATAGCGTATTCCTTTTTTGCCATTAGAGAGACTGGCCAACCTCCTCTAGAAAGCATATAGGCAACCTCCTCTAGGCCTACTGGACTTTCGCTAGAATAAATGGCGTCTGCCATTTCGCCTTTTGATTGGAATAACTCGGACAAAGAAATGATTCCAGAAGATTCTCCCGACTCGTAAAGCGAAAAGGGCTTGAGATTCATTGTTGAAATTCTTCCAGCTCCCGAGTGCTGAATTTTGGATGGATCCAAAGGAGTAGTGCTACCGGTGATGATGTATTTACCAAACTGATAGTCTTTATCTAAATCATTTTTGATTTCATTCCATAATTCCGGCGCTTTTTGCCATTCGTCAATAAGACGAGGGCGATCTCCTTTTAAAATTCCACGAGGATCCGAATTTGCTAAAGCGATTATATTTCCGTTTCTCAAAGAAACGCTTGATTTTGCAAACCTTTGACAAAGAGTTGTTTTTCCACAGAATTTTGGCCCTGTAACTAAAACGCATCCAGAAGAATTTAGCTTCGCGTTCAAGGTGTTTTCTGCTAATCGTTTTCGATATTCAAAAGGCATATTTTCTATCCTCGAGAATTAATTTAGACAATAAAATGGCCAATGTAAACTGAAAACCGACGTTTTGAAACATAATAAACCGACGAATTGAAATTTCCTAAACCGACATTTCGAAAGATTCTTTTAAAAGAAAACGCTCCGATTTGATGCCTTCAATCGAGATTCGATGATGAAAATATTAGGCGTTTCCGGAATCGGTGGTAAGTGGATGGTTTTGCAAGAAGCCGTAGATGTTTGTCTAGTCCCTGGAACCACCAAGCTTTGCGAAGGAGACGCTCTTACGGTTCTTGGGGCTAGATGGATAGATCGTTCTTGCCGTTCTTAATGTCGAAATCACCGCAAAGCTCAGCCTTTCCTTATTGAAATAGGTGGACATGGGAACGCCCTATTTCCATGAAGTTCTTTTAAGAAAGGACCCTTTCCTAAAATATCTTGCCAAATGGGGCTTCTCTTCTTTTCTGAGTCTAATCTTTGCGGATTTTCTTTCCTGTAAAGCGTTGTGATTCGCATGGGAAATTGCGACGTTTTGCCTCATTGAAAGGTCAATAGTTCAACGTGGCTATCAAACTCTATGGCATTTTCGCCGCATGACTTTGATATAAGCTACCCTACTCGAGGGAGGCTCTTCGTAAACCCTTCGTTAAAAAGATGCCAACTGTGATGGGTATTGGGATAAGAAGCACAAACCAACATTGCCAGCCTTTAGCCCCCAAGTCATAACCAAGTTCTAGATAAAGGGCGAGGCAAGTAAGCCATACGAAAAAGACGGCGGATACAAGCTTCGTTCGCTGCCATTGCCATTTTTGTGAGAATACAATAAGCGTCAAGAAAGAAGCGGCGGGGAGCCAAAAATAAAGCTCGAAGCTTTGCCAGCTTGAAACACTAAGATTTATTCGAAGTATAACCTCTGCGATGCAAATGGCGGAAATAACGGTACAAATTCCTAGCATCGTAAGGATAAGCTTCTCTTTTAATAAGGATTTTGGGGAATCGATCGCCTTTTCTTTGAGCGTCTCTTCAGAGTGCTCCGTCACTAAAAAATCCAAGGACACTCCATAAAAAGCGGCCAATTCTTTTAGCACTCCAATGTCAGGCAACGATTCTCCCTTTTCCCATTTTGAAATGGATTTATCGCTATAATGGAAACGTTCGGCGATTTCCCCTTGCGTTAAGCCTTTTTCCTTGCGCAGCGTGGACAAATTCTTAGCGATGACGGAGGATAGGTTTTCGTGCATGGCTTCATTCTAATACATCGGACACAAAAGAAAAACCGCCCATCGGCGGCCTTGATTTTGAAGGTCGAGACGCTTAGTCGGCGTACTCTTCGTTAGAATCGCTTTCGTCCTCGGAATCGCTATCTTTGAAGATAGGACCTTCGCTTGCGATTTCTTCAAGAAGTTCGCTATAGGCGAGCTCTTGACCATTCATTTCGTTCTTACGGAACATATTTGAACTCTCCTTTCACGCTCCCTTTTTTCTTGGAGCACCATTAATATAAGGGCAAAACAAGGAGGATACATTTGATAGCGTTTTCAGAAAGGCCTTTCAGAAACCGCTTTCAAATAATAATATCGATTCCATCGAATGTTTTACTTCTAATTTAAAGAAGTTTTATCGTTAATTTTGGAGGGTGGTTTTATTTGGGGTGATAGTTCTTTTTCGAAACGAGGAAAAGGAGAGGAGCACTATCAAAACCTTAAAAATTTTTAAGTTTCGACCGTGCCTTGCAATATCACTCTTTGAAGGAGAAGAGGCTACTTTGGACAAACTATAGTGCTGCCTAAACATTAGCTCAAAAGCATTTTGACTGTCGTCGATGTGTTTCTTTCGGGCTGCTTCTAGAATGGGTAGGGTAAGCCTGTTTTGAATGCTTGCACTCCGTATATCGCCCTAGACGCGGAAAGCGGCCATAAGGTCGGCGGCCTCACGCGGGCGGAGGAGTTTTGTGGCTTCCTCGATATTCGACTTGCTGATGGATGGCGTTACATGAGAATGGCCAAGATGGCGACGCTTTACTTTTTGGAACCCTATTCGTTTGAAATCATGTAAAATAAACGCAGGAGGTCTATACCAAAAAATACAAACGATGATTTATACGCAAGAAGCGAAGTATCGTGAACTTGCCAAATTGCTAAGCAATTACGACTGCATCTTCATGGATACGTGCTCCTTGATGGAAGAATCCTTCTTAAAGCTCATGGATAGCTTGTCCATCTTAAGAAAAGATGATTATTGGACGGAACAGATCACCATATTGAGTCAATGCATTGATGAATTAAAGAAGCATTCGAAAGCGAAAGAGTCCAATAAGAGGATCGATGCCAAAAGCGCTCTCAAAATCATTCATAGAGATCGCTGGCGGGATAAAATCATTAAGATTGATGAATCGACGAAAGCACAAGGCTACTTTGCCGATAAAGTCTTATTCAATCTCGTCAATGATTTAAGAACAAGAAAACGCATCCTCATCATCACCCAAGATAAGAAGCTGGCCTTTGATTTAAGAAGCCTCAACCATCTCGGATCCCAAAAAGGACGGACGGTCGACGTCTATAAAATTCGACCGGATGGAACATTAGAACCGAATTATGGCGAAAATGAGTATGGCTATGAGCCGCGTTTTAATGCGCAACAAAATAACAAAAAATACGAAAAACCACAGCAATTCCCAAGCAAAAATACGTCTCAGGAGCAACAATCAACGCCTAAAGAGGACGCTATCTATTCCGAAGACCGTCGCTTAAGCGCCAATATTTCGAATCCCAATTACGAAAAAAGCCGCAAGATCGATGATATCAATAAGCAAATCGAACGTCTCTTGAGCGTTAATGAAAAAGTGCTTCGCTCAATGAAGCTCGCTTTCACTCTGGAACAGCTTAAAAACGAGAAGAGAAAACTTCTTGGCGAAGAAAAGAAACCTCTCCCTTCAAGGAAAGAACTTTATGAAAAGAAGGAAGTTGTTCCGCCTGAGCCCACCGTTGAAACGAAACACATTTGGACTGAGAAAGGTCGTAATGCTTCCTTTGCTTTCGAACGCCTCGGCGAGCATTACGGTTGGCTATTTCGCGACCCAACCATACCCTTTGCGAAGGGCATCCATGGCGATTACGATCTCACGGCGAACGATCTAGCCAAGATGGACCAATTAACGAGTAAGATGAAAATGGGGGAAAAGAAAGATTTGTCTTTCAAAAGCCTCTCCATTCACGTAGAGCGTGGCGATAACGTTTTCATTCTTTCCCAAAACGAAAAGAAGATGCCTCTTTCTTATAAGAGCGACCAGCAAAAAAAGATTTCCTCTCCCCAGAAGCACGACGATACAAAACTAGAGGCTCCCAAGAAAGCCATTGTTCCTAAAAAGGAAGAGAAAGCAATCGCCAAGCCTTCTAAGAAAATCGTGGCTTCTCCCAAAAAGGAAGCCCCCAAAAAACCTTCCAAAAGCGTGCAAAAATCTTCTCTTATTACTAAAACCAACAAAGCGATATCGAAAGCGCCCGTTGTTTCCGATGACGGCTTTGCCGCTCTTCCGCCTGGCATTACCATTTCCGTGGGTGGACCGCGCGAAAGGAAGAAGGTTTCTTCGAAAGATAAGCCTCAAACTCTTGAGGAGACGAATGCTTTAAAGGAGAAGAACGCCAAAGTCTCTTCTTTGCATCGCCTTCCTGAAGAAACAAGCAAAAAGAAAAATGGGGGCAAACGAGCTCCTTCCCCCAACTTACTAGACGCCCTAAAAGGAGAACGCCTTTTGAATGCGAACATCAATAATCCGAATTACTCGAAAGAGAACAAAATCAAGGATATTGAGTTCCAAATCGCTCTCATAAGAACACTCAAGAAGAGCGAAACCAAAAAGCTTTTACTTGGTTTGAGCGTCCTCGAAAAGAAACTTAGAGAACTCAAGAAGTAGTTTTTTGCTTCTCGCATAGAGAATCTGCTGCATTTGGCTCTTCGCTTTATTTCTTACGATGCGAAATAAGGTCGAAGGGCGATTACCGTGTTTCAAACGAAGGTCCTTGATGGAAGGGCCGATCGTCCAAAGGAGTAATGACATGAGCCTTTATAAAATGCTTTTAAAGAAGTATGCGGATACTCTTTTGTCGCACCAATTTGAAAGCGAATTTCCTTCGATGGATGGGGGTATTTTTTGTGAATGTTGCAAAGTCATTCACGGACGTTGCATCGATGCGGTTTATGGCCTTTCCATTGCTTATAAGGTTTTTCGCGATGAAAAGTATCTTAAAGGAGCTAAGAAACTTCTTGGCTATTCTTCGAATCTCATTTGCCTAGATGGTGGCATCTATAACGATCTTCAAACGACTTGGCGTTTTACCACCGTTTTCTTTGTCATCGATTTGGCGGAAACGCTTCTATACGCCAAAGACGTTTTGCCTACTTCTTTTGTTTTGGATCTTGAAAGACATTTGAAAATTCATGCCAATTGGCTTTATTCGAATCTCGATGAGCATAGCAAAACGAATATCAATTATCCGACAAACAACGCTTTAGCGATGTATTTGGCTGGCTCTTATCTTCACGAGGAAAGATATTTAAAACGGGCACGTTCTTTAGCGGATTATGCAATGAAGCATATCAGCATCTCTAAGCTTCTTATGGGCGAAGGGAGGCCTCATAACAAGGTTACCAAAAGAGGCTGCAATGCCATTGATATCGGTTATAACATGGAAGAATCGCTTCCTGCTTTGGCAAAGTACGCCTATTATTCCAAAGACGAAACGATGCTCCAAAAATTATTGGAAGTTTGCCAATCGCATTTGGACTTTGTCTTGCCTGATGGCGGAATCGATAATTCTTTTGGATGCCGTAACTACAAATGGACTTATTATGGATCTAGAACATGCGATGGCATTATCCCGATGTGTCTCATTCTAGGGAAATACGACGATCGATTCTTGGAAGCGGCCTATCGAAATCTTAAAATCATCGCAAAATGCTCGCCAAAAGGCTTTTTGGAAGGTGGACCTGATTATTATGGACATGGCGAAAAAGCGTGCTCTCATCACACATTCGAACATATTAACGCGATTGCCTTCGCTTTTTCCGACTTTGAAGAGAAAGATTTTGTCTCGAAAAACGGAAAAATCCCTTCCGATCTTTGCTATTTCAAATATTATCCGGAGATGGATGTTTATCGTTTCGGCGGAAAGAATTATCTTTTTGACGTCTCTTGCTATGATGAAAACATCTCTTATAGCGGTCATGCGAGCGGTGCCACTCTCACTATGCTTTATTCTCGGAAGCATGGTCCAGTCATAATGGGGAGCGTCGGCAACTACCAACTAACGGAGCCGACCAATATGCAAGTTCCTTTGGATACTGAGAGGCATCGCCCTCTTCTTCCTCGTTTCGAGGTGACCAAAGACGGTAAACTTTTCTCTTCCGCTTTCTTTACGGAAACAAAGAAATTGGATGAGAAAAAACTTCTTTTTAGAAGTGGCCTCATGACTTGCAATGGCGAGAAGCTTCCTCAAAGCGATTTTGAATGTGAATATCTTTGCCTAAACGAGAGCCTTCTTATCAACATCTCAAATTTTGGCTTGGGTGTTCCCTTTATTCTTCCTTTAATCGGAGGGAAGGTGAAGATTCATATGGGGAAGCTTTTTAAGAAAGAAGAAATCTTCTTCTTAACGCCGGGTTTTAAAGCGAGTGAATATCAAATTTCACCGATTCAAGGAAAAATCGAGATTGAGATTGTCGGTTTATGATTTCATCTCCCGAGGGCATTTAAATTTGAGGTTCTTGATAATGCTTATTTTTAAGGAATTGTCCTGGATGATATTGGACTTTTTTATCGCCTAAGAATCAGGAGGGGAAAATTTTGTATTTTTGCAGCAAGAAGGTTTTTTGAGAAGCGGCGTTGGAAGAGTAACTACGATTGTCGAGCGTTTTTATATGAGCCAAGAACGTCTCTTCGAAAAGGATGTTTCTTATAGTGCTAAGCGAAGAATTTTTCGGCCCAAAAAAATCGAATGATAATTTTTCATCATCTAAAAGTAAAATAGCGGAACAAGTTGTCAAAAAGCGAATGTTATAATTTTTTGTAAGCAAATCTTTTTTTGAAGGAGCGTACATGCTAGATAACAAGCCTTTCTTACATTGCCTTCGTGCGCAAATATATCCGGATGAATATGCCTCTGAACGTATTAGAAGCATCAAAGATTTTTGCGTTTCTTTTGGCATCCAAAACGTCATTCTGATTTTTAATGGCGAAGAACATAACGTCGGTCATATAAAGGACGAGGAGCTTGGCCCCTGGATTAAGGTCATGAAGGAAGCGAAAAAGGAATTCGTTAAAGCAAACATCACCGTTTCCCTGAATCCTTGGATGGAAATGGGACATCTCGATCGTGGAAGGACGCTTCAAGATGGCCAAGACTTTGTGACAATGGTCGATCGTTTCGGTACCAAATCTAATCTCGTCGCTTGCCCTTTATGTGAAGAATGGAAGAAATATTACCTTCATCAACTTGATTATTATGTGCGCGAAATCCAACCCGACGTCCTTTGGATTGAAGATGATTTCCGCTTTCATAACCATCCTCCTCTCGATTGGGGCGGTTGTTTTTGCTCGCTCCACGCAAGAGAGTTCGCCAAGCGTTTGGGGAAAGAGGAAACGCGGGAAGAGTTTGTTTCCAATATTTCTCGAAAAGAGCCCTCCAAAGAACGGAAAGTATGGCTCGATGCTTCTTGGGAAATCATCGACTCCTTAGCAAAAGAAATCGGAAAAACAGTTGCAAAAGCCAATCCTTTTACTCATGTCGGACTCATGAGCTCGACACCATGGCATCATGCGATGGAAGCCAGAGACTGGAAGAAACTCCACGAAGATCTCTCTAGCGATGGCATTATGATTGACCGCATTCACTTGCCAGCCTATCGTGAGATGGGATCAAAGAGTTACTACTTTGATTTCAATCGCATCTCGATGGTGAATCGTTCCTTTATTGGCGATGATTGCCTTATTTATCCAGAACTCGAGAATTCCTCTTTCTCGCTTTTTGTGAAAGACCGGAAATTCGTCCTCTTCCAACTCGAAAGCGCTCTTCCTCTAGGCCTATCTGGCATGACTTATAACATCTTTGCCCATGTTGGCAATGGCGTTCAAGAGGAGTTTGG